>JBFJZW010000359.1:0-4191 GCA_041621875.1 Pseudomonas sp.
CCTACCAGGGCAAGCTGTGGGGCTACCCCCTGGCAGTGGAAGCCACCGGCCTGATCTACAACAAGGCGCTGGTGCCGACCCCGCCGAAAAACTTCGACGAGGTGCTGGCGCTCAACGTCGAGCTGGCCAAAGCCGGCAAGCGCGCGATTCTCTGGGACTACAACAACACCTACTTCACCTGGCCGCTGCTGGCGGCCAACGGCGGCTATGCCTTCGCCGAAGTGGACGGCGGTTACGACGTCAGCAAGACCGGGGTCAACAGCGCCGGTGCCAAGCAGGGCGCGGCGGTGCTCAAGCAACTGATCGATGCCGGGGTGATGCCCAAGGGTGCGGATTACAGCGCAGCCGAGGCCGCCTTCAACAAGGGTGAGTCGGCGATGTTTATCAGCGGGCCCTGGGCCTGGTCGAATATCGAGAAGAGCGGCATCGACTTCGGCGTCGCGCCGATCCCCGCCGTGGGCGAGGCCGCCAGCCGACCGTTTACCGGGGTAATGGCCGCGACCCTGAACGCCGCCAGCCCCAACCAGGCCCTGGCCGTGGAGTTCCTCGAGAACTACCTGCTGCAGGTCGAAGGGCTGAAGACGGTCAATGCCGATGTGCCCCTGGGCGCGGTGCCGAACAAGGCCTATATGGCCGAGCTGGCCAACGATCCGTTGATCAAGGCCACCTTCGACAACGCCGCCATGGGCCGGCCGATGCCCAATGTTCCGGAAATGGGCGCGTTCTGGTCGGCCATGGCCCCGGCGCTGACCAATATCACCTCCGGTCGCCAGACCGTGGACGCTGCGCTGGATGACGCTGCCAAGCGTATCGCCAAGTGACAACCGGCGGTTGTCGACGCGGAACGTCGGCAACCGCCTTGCTTGAGGCTATAACAAGATGTCAGCCCTGGAATTTTCAATCGCACCGGTCAGCCCTGCCATGACCCGACCATCCGCATTTGCCTACCTGCGTCAGCCCCTGCGCTGGTCTGTCTGGGGCCTGTTCAACGCCCTGGCGCTGTACCTGGTGGTGGCGCTCTACGCCCAACAGCAGGTCGCCTTCGCCCTGCTCGGGTTGGTGGTCACCGGTATCGCCAGTTATGTGTTTATCAGCAAGAAGGCCTATGCCCACCGTTATATCTACCCGGCGGTGACGGGCATGCTGGTGTTTGTGATCTTTCCGCTGCTGTACACGGTGGGCATCGGCTTTACCAACTACAGCGCGACCAATTTGCTGAGTTTTGAGCAGGTGCAGCGCTATCACCTGAATCAGACTTACCTGGCCGGCGAGCGCTTCGCCTTCAGCCTGCACGCGGATGAAGCCGGCGCATTGCGCCTGCGGGTGGACCAGGGCGAGCAGGGCGTGTTCGTCTCGCCGCCGTTGCAGGGCGATCCGCTGCTTAGCGAGCCGCTGGAGCTGCTGCCGGAAAGTGCCGTGAGCCTGGCCGATGCCTTGCCGCTGCGCGAGGTGATCCAGCGCCGCGGCGAGCTGGAACAGTGGGTGTTGCGCGGTACCGATGGCGCGCTGCTGCGCCTCTATGGCCTGCGCGAGGTGGCGGCGGTCAAGCCGCTGTACCGCCTGCTGGAAAACGGCGACCTGCTCAATACCCGCAGCAGTGAACGCCTGGAAGTGGATCGCAGCAGCGGTTTCTATGTCGACAGCCACGGTAGCAAGGTGGCCCCCGGTTTCACCGTGTACGCCGGCTGGAGCAATTTCGCCCGGGTGCTGAGCGAGCCGAGCATCCGCGATCCCTTCCTCGAGATCTTCGTCTGGACCGTGGCCTTCGCCGGCCTCACCGTGCTCTTCACCCTGGCCCTGGGTCTGGTTCTGGCCAGCCTGCTGCAGTGGGACCTGGTGCGTGGCAAGGCGTTCTACCGGGTCATGCTGATCCTGCCTTATGCGGTGCCGGCCTTTATCTCGATCCTGGTCTTTCGTGGCCTGTTCAACCAGAACTTCGGCGAGATCAACCTGATGCTCGACAGCCTGTTCGGCCTGCGTCCGGACTGGTTCAGCGATCCGACCCTGGCACGCAGCATGATCCTGCTGGTCAACACCTGGCTCGGCTACCCCTACATGCTGCTGCTGTGCATGGGCCTGCTGCAGGCCATTCCGCGCGACCTTTACGAAGCCTCGGCGATGGATGGTGCCACGCCCCTGGACAACCTGCTGAAGATCACCCTGCCGCTGCTGATCAAGCCGCTGGCACCGCTGCTGATCGCAAGCTTCGCCTTCAACTTCAACAACTTCGTGCTGATTACCCTGCTGACCCGCGGCGGTCCGGACATCATCGGCGCGACCACCCCGGCCGGCACCACCGACCTGCTGGTGAGCTACACCTACCGCATCGCCTTCCAGGATTCCGGGCAGAACTTCGCCCTGGCGGCGGCCATCGCCACCCTGATCTTCCTGGTGGTCGGCGGCATGGCCTGGCTCAACCTGAAACTCTCTAAAGTCAAAGTCTGAGGACCTCGCCATGGCCATGGTGCAACCGCAATCCGTGAAATACCGCCTCTGGCTGACCCACCTCAGCCTGCTCGGCTTCATCGCCCTGATCGTCTTTCCGCTGCTGATGGTGGTGTCGATCAGTTTCCGCGAGGGCAACTTCGCCACCGGCAGCCTGCTGCCGGAGCAGCCGACCCTGGAACACTGGTCGCTGGCCCTGGGCATTCCCTACACCTTGGACAACGGCACGGTGCTCAACCCGCCGTTCCCGGTGCTGACCTGGCTGTGGAACTCGCTGAAGATCGCCCTGATCAGCTCGCTGCTGATCCTGATGCTGTCGACCACCAGCGCCTACGCCTTCGCGCGCATGCGCTTCGCCGGCAAGGGACCGATCCTCAAGGGCATGCTGATCTTCCAGATGTTCCCGCCGGTGCTGTCGCTGGTGGCCATCTATGCCCTGTTCGACCAGCTCGGCAAGCACGCCGGCTGGCTCGGGGTGAACAGCCACGGCGCGGTAATAGTCGCGTCGCTGGGCGGCATGGCCCTGCATATCTGGACCATCAAGGGCTACTTCGAGAGCATCGACGCCTCCCTTGAGGAGGCCGCCATCGTCGACGGTGCCACCACCTGGCAGGCCTTCGTGCATATCCTCCTGCCGATGAGTGTGCCGATCCTAGCCGTGGTGTTTATCCTCGCCTTTATCACCAGCATCACCGAATACCCGATCGCCTCGGTGCTGCTGATGGATGTGGACAAGCTGACCCTGTCGGTCGGTGCCCAGCAGTACCTCTACGAGCAGAACTACCTGTGGGGCGACTTCGCCGCCGCCGCCGTGCTCTCCGGCCTGCCGATCACCGCGGTATTCCTCTACTGCCAGAAGTGGATAGTCGGCGGCCTGACTGCGGGCGGAGTTAAAGGGTAGGGGACGGAAATGACGAGGTGTCTGTCGTAGGGTGCGCCGTGCGCACCATGGGATGAACTACGTGGCCATGCTTGCACCCGGATCGTGGCTCTATCGGTGCGCACGGCGCACCCTACGGTTTTTGGCCCATCCACCGGCATACCCGCTATCTGGGCATGCCGTTTTTTGCCGTTTATAGCGCAGGCTTGAGCCTGCAAGTTGCGTAAAATCTACCGCTACCCGATACAAAGACAATTAACGGGAGTGATTGTATGAATGCTGTATCAGCTCAACCACTGCCGCTGATTCCGGCCAAACTCCGTGCGCCGGCCCTGCATCCCGGGCTGCTCGCCCGACCGCGTTTCGACGAGTGGCTGCAACGCCTGCCCCAGGTTCGCCTGGCCGTGCTGCAGGCCCCCAGCGGTTTTGGCAAGACGGTGCTGGCCAGCCAGTGGGCGGCGGCGTTCGCCGGTGCCGTGGCCTGGGTCAATCTGGATGACAAGGACAACAACCCGCGGCAGTTCGGCCGCTATCTGCTTAACGCCCTGCATGACTGCCTTGACGGTGGCTGTGCGCAAAGCCTGGCCCGTGCCGAGCGGGGCGAGGAAGACCTCGACGGCCTGCTCACCCGCCTGCTCGCCGAGTTGCCGGCCGAGCACCCATCGCTGTTGCTGGTGCTCGACGAGTTCGAGGTGCTGCGCAACCCCGAGCTGATCGCCGCGCTGCGCTTCTTCCTGCGCAACAGCCCGGCGTGGCTGACCCTGCTGGTGTGCAGCCGCGGTCTGCCGGATCTCGGCGTCGCCGAACTGCGGGTCAAGCGCCAGCTGGTGGCGCTGGATACCGGCTTGCTGGCCTTCGAGCACGAC
>JBFJZW010000360.1:0-4143 GCA_041621875.1 Pseudomonas sp.
CCCAGGAGGGGCGTGATATTCAGGCCGCCAAGGTGTTCGAGAGCATGGGCGGCTATGCGCCGACCATCGGTATCATCGGGGCGGTGATGGGCCTGATCCATGTCATGGGCAACCTGGCCGACCCGAGCATGCTCGGTAGCGGTATCGCCGTGGCCTTCGTCGCCACCATCTATGGCGTCGGTCTGGCCAACCTGCTGCTGCTGCCCATCGGCAACAAGCTCAAGGCCGTCGCCCAGCGCCAGTCGCGCTACCGGGAGATGTTGCTGGAGGGCATCCTGTCGATCGCCGAAGGCGAGAATCCGCGTTCCATTGAATTGAAGCTGCAAGGCTTTATGGATTGATGGGAACAGACTATGGCCCGCAGGCGGCATCACGAAGAGCATGAAAATCACGAGCGCTGGCTGGTGTCTTACGCGGACTTCATCACGCTGCTGTTCGCCTTTTTTGTGGTCATGTATTCGATCTCCTCGATCAACGAGGGCAAGTACAAGATCCTTTCGGACAGCCTGACCGGGGTTTTCAACCAGCCCGATCGGGCCATCAAGCCGATTCCGGTTGGCGAGTTGCGTCCGCGTACCATCGAGCCTGCGCATACGCAGGTCGATGATGAAAGCCCCCAGTCTTCCTCCGACTCCCTGGTCAGCATCGCCAGCAGCATTCGCGAGGCCTTCGGCGAGCTGATTCAGACCGAGCAGCTGAGGGTCAGCGGCAATGAGCTGTGGATCGAGATCGAACTCAGCTCCAGCCTGCTGTTTACCAGTGGCGATGCCATCCCCAATGGCGCGGCCTTCGACATCATCGAGAAGGTGGCCAAAATTCTGGCACCCTATGAAAACCCCATTCATGTCGAGGGCTTTACCGACAACCTGCCGATTCAGACGGCCCAGTTCCCGACCAACTGGGAGCTGTCCACCGCGCGGGCGGCGACCATCGTGCGTATGCTGACCCTGGATGGCGTCAGCCCGGGGCGTCTGGCGGCGGTCGGCTATGGCGAGTTCCAGCCGGTTGCGGACAATGCCACCGCCGAGGGCCGTGGACGCAATCGCCGGGTGGTCCTGGTGATTTCCCGCAATCTCGATGTGCGTCGCAGTGTCAGCGGTGTGGGCAGCGGCAACGCCAGACCCGATGCCGCCCTGCGGCGGGCTGGCACGCAACCTGCACCAGCGTCACCAGCGCAGGCCCCGCAAGCGGGTGCCGTCAATCCCCTGTCGCCAGTCCCATAAGGGCGGCACCCGTTCTCGGTCAGGCGCAAGCCCACCGGGAGGATGAAGAGAATGAGAGTCTGGGCAGTAGCCAATCAAAAAGGTGGTGTGGGTAAAACCACCACCTCGATCGCCCTGGCCGGCTTGCTGGCCGATGCCGGCAAGCGCGTGGTGGTGGTCGATCTCGACCCCCATGGGTCGATGACCAGTTACTTCGGGCATGACCCCGACAGCCTCGAGCACAGCTGTTTCGACCTGTTTCAGCATCAGGGCAGCGTGCCTCCGGGGCTGGCGCAGGCCCTGCTGTTGCCGACCAGCGACGAGCGCATTGCCTTGCTGCCATCGAGTACCGCGCTGGCGACCCTGGAGCGACAGTCCCCGGGGCAGAGCGGCCTGGGCCTGGTGATCGCCAAGAGTCTGGCGCAGCTCTGGCAGAACTTCGATTATGCGGTCATCGACAGCCCGCCCTTGCTCGGCGTATTGATGGTCAATGCCCTGGCGGCCAGCCAGCAACTGGTGATCCCGGTGCAGACCGAGTTCCTCGCGGTCAAGGGCCTCGAACGCATGGTCAGCACCCTGGCGATGATCAATCGCTCGCGACGTCAGGCCTTGCCCTACACCATAGTGTCGACCCTGTTCGACCGGCGCACCCAGGCGTCCATGAGTACGCTGCGGGTGTTGCGCAACAGTTATCCCGAACACCTGTGGCCCGCCTATATTCCGGTGGATACGCGCCTGCGCGATGCCAGTCGGGCCGGCCTGACGCCCTCGCGCTTCGACCACAACAGCCGTGGGGTGCTGGCCTATCGTGCCCTGCTCAAGCACCTGCTGACTCAGCAGACCGCCGCGCAGGTTGCCTGAGATGAGCCGTTACGTTGAAGATAAGCGCTCAAGTCTGCCGTCGACGCGGCCGATAGCCTGTACAGGTCGTTTTTGCGGGTTGCATTCATGAGTCGTCCCCTGGTTACAGCTACACGTCCGCAACTGGCTTTGCAGTCCTATCTGGACGGCTTGCTGCAGGAGGCTGCGGTCGAGCTGGCCGATAGCGTCGGGCTGGACGAGTTCGAGGCCGCCGTGCTCGAGGAGCAGGTGCGCGATGCCCGGGCGACGCCGCAGGCGGTGGCGACTCCGGCGCTGGTCGACCGGGCCCCGCAGCCCCTGGTCTTGCCGACTGTCGAAATACCCGCGGCCCAGCCTGTGGTCGAGGCCGTGGTGGCCGAAGCGCTGCCGCAAAGCCGCGCCGAGCCTGCACCGCCGCCGGCCCCCGGGGCGCTGCTGGGCGGTCGTCCCGAGTGGGCGCAGGAACCCTTCGAGTGCCTGCTGTTCGATGTGGCCGGGCTGACCCTGGCCGTGCCTCTGGTGTGTCTGGGTTCGATCTATCCACTGGCCGGGCAGGAACTCACGCCATTATTTGGCCAGCCGGACTGGTTTCTCGGCATACTGCCGTGCCAGGCGGGTAACCTGAAGGTGCTGGATACCGCGCGCTGGGTGATGCCCGACCGCTACCGCGACGATTTTCGCGATGGCTTGCAGTATGTGATTTCGGTACAGGGTTATGAGTGGGGGCTGGCCGTGCACCAGGTCAGCCGGTCGATTCGCCTGGACCCCAGTGAGGTCAAGTGGCGTACCCAGCGTACCCAGCGGCCCTGGCTGGCGGGCACGGTGATCGAACATATGTGCGCGCTGCTGGATATCGCCTCGTTGGCCGAGTTGATTGCCAGCGGTGCGGCCAAACGCATGGCGGCCGGCAGGCTGCATTGAGTATTTTCCGGCGACGCGAGTAGCGCCGCCCGGCAACTATAGTAATGAGCGCGGGGCCAACACCCGCGATCGCCGCCGCAAGCGGTTCATGACGAGGCTAGGGACATGAAGAAAAGTTCTGCACAAGGTTCTGAAGATCCGATTCTGCAGTGGGTGACGTTCCGTCTGGACAACGAAACCTATGGCATCAACGTGATGCAGGTGCAGGAAGTGCTGCGTTATACCGAGATCGCCCCTGTGCCGGGTGCGCCGAGCTATGTGCTGGGCATCATCAACCTGCGCGGCAATGTGGTGACGGTGATCGACACCCGCCAGCGCTTCGGCCTGGACTCCACCACGGTGACCGACAATACCCGCATCGTGATCATCGAGGCCGACAAGCAGGTGGTCGGCATTCTGGTCGACAGCGTGGCCGAGGTGGTCTACCTGCGTCAGTCCGAGGTGGAAACCGCGCCCAATGTCGGCAACGACGAGTCGGCCAAGTTTATCCAGGGCGTGTGCAACAAGAATGGCGAGCTGCTGATTCTGGTCGAGCTGGACAAGATGATGAGCGAAGAAGAATGGTCCGAGCTGGAGAGCATCTGAGCCATGCTCGAGGCCCTGCTGGCGGTACTGGCCCTGGTCTGTCTGGGGTTGCTGGCTGCCTGTGTCTGGTTAGCCAGGCAGCTGCGTCAGGCCGTGCAGTTGCAGGCCGAGGGCGATGCGCTGCGTGATCAACGGCTCAAGGAGCTGAGTCGGCGGCTGGATGCCTACCTGGCCGGCAGTGTGCAGATGGGCGAGGAACTGCACGAGCTGCGCCGCGTCGTGGCACCCTTGCCGGACAAGTTGAGTCAGATCGAGCAGCGCGACCCCAGCAGTCTGTCCTTTACCCAGGCGGCACGCCTGGCCGGCATGGGGGCCAGCGTCGATGACCTCACCCAGTCCTGCGGCCTGAGCAAGGCCGAAGCCGAGCTGGTCAGCAAGATGCAGCAGGCCCGCACCCAGCGTTCCTGAGTCAGCCCCCGGCAAACCATTGGCGTGCTTAGCAGGCCGTTGAAAAACTACCTGCGTTGGCAATACTGCGTTAAAAACGGCCTCGGAATGCTCATTTACAGCCAGTAAACTCTGCTTCCTCGGCCGTTTTTGCCTTGTCTTGCCTGCCTCGCCTACGTTTTTCAACGGCCTGTTAGCGCTGTGGGCC
>JBFJZW010000361.1:0-4120 GCA_041621875.1 Pseudomonas sp.
ATTTCTAGGTAAGTATCTTTTACAGATAGTGTTTTATCAACAACTCGGCCAATTGCACAGCATTCAGGGCAGCGCCTTTTCTTACATTATCAGACGCAATCCACAAATTGAGTTCACAGGGATCGTCCAGGCCGGCGCGAACTCGGCCAACATAGACCTCATCCTGTCCCACCGCATCGCCCACCACCGTCGGATAATCGCCGGACTCTACATACTCCACAGCCGGCGCGGCTTCCAAGGCATCGCGCAGGGCCTGCAGATCAACTGCCGAGGCGCACTGCAGCGATACGCTGAAACTGTCGCCAAAGAACACCGGTGCCTGTATGCAGGTGGCCGATACCTGCAACTGCGGCGCAGCCAGCAAGGCTTTCAGTTCGAGCGCCATGCGCCGCTCCAGCGCACCATGGCCTTCGCCATCGCACTCATCGACCTGCCCCAGCAGATTGAACGCCATCTGCCGATCAAACAGTTGCGGCTCGAAAGCACGCCCATTGAGCAGCTCGGCGGTCTGCCGCGCCAACTCGGAAACCCCGGCCCGGCCTCGACTGGAAACCGCCAGGCAGGCGGTAACAGTCAGTCGCTGCAGACTCAGGTGCTCGCCCAGCACCGCCAGAACGCAGGCCAGGGCGATACTCGGCGCACTCGGGCTGGCCAGCAGGTAGGGGGCAGACAGCGTCGCCAGGACCCCGCCATTCACCTCGGGGACAATCCGCGGAGCCTGCTCCTCGGGCAGCGCCCCTGCCAGATCGATCACCGCACAGCCCGCCGCCCTGGCCTGGGCGGCATATTTCAGGGTCACGGCCGCGCCGGCGGTAAAGAACGCCAGACGCACAGAGGCGAAGTCGAAAGACTCGAGGCCCCGCACCCGCAGGTTCTTGCCTTTGAAGGACAACGAGCCACCCGCCGAGTCACCACTGGCGATCAGATGCAGGTTCGCCACCGGAAAATCGCGCTCTTCGAGCAACTGCACCAGGGTTTCCCCCACACTACCTGTGGCACCGATCACTGCGATATCAAAACTACGGGTCATGGCAAGGCTTCTAGCGAAATAAGCCCAGCACTGTATAACCGCATCGACCAAATGCAAAGAAGCGAGCCTGCCGGCGGTCGAACTTTCATTCGATCACCGGCAAACCCGCTCCTTTAACACCACAGCAGTCTCGCCAGAGGAGACTCAGGGCATCAACGCTCCAGCAGAATCCGCAGCATGCGCCGCAGCGGCTCGGCTGCGCCCCACAGCAGCTGATCGCCGACGGTGAACGCGCCAAGGTACTGCGAGCCCATATTGAGCTTGCGCAGGCGACCGACCGGTACGTTCAGGGTGCCGGTGACCGCGGTCGGGCCCAGTTCGCGAATGCTCGCTTCACGCTGATTCGGCACCAGCTTGACCCAGGGATTGTGCTGACTGATCAGGCCCTCGATATCGGCCATGGGCACGTCCTTGTTCAGCTTGATGGTCAGCGCCTGGCTGTGGCAGCGCATGGCACCGATGCGCACGCACAGGCCGTCGACCGGAATCGGGTTCTTGAAACGACCGAGGATCTTGTTGGTTTCCGCCTGGCCCTTCCATTCTTCGCGGCTCTGGCCGTTGGGCAGTTCCTTGTCGATATAGGGAATCAGGCTACCGGCCAGGGGCACGCCGAAGTTGTCCACCGGGAACGACTCGCCGCGCATGGCGTCGGCCACCTTGCGGTCGATATCGAGGATGGCGCTGGCCGGATCGGCCAGCTCGTCAGCCACCGAGGCATTGATCGCACCCATCTGCTTGATCAGCTCGCGCATATTCTGCGCGCCGGCACCGGATGCCGCCTGATAGGTCATGGCACTCATCCACTCGACCAGACCGGCTTCGTAGAGGCCGCCCAGGGCCATCAGCATCAGGCTGACGGTGCAGTTGCCGCCGATATAGTTCTTGGTCCCGGCATCCAGTTGCTGGTCGATCACCTTGCGGTTGACCGGATCCAGCACGATCACCGAGCTGTCGTCCATGCGCAGCGAGGAGGCGGCATCGATCCAGTAGCCCTGCCAGCCGGCTTCGCGCAGCTTGGGGAAGACTTCGTTGGTGTAGTCGCCGCCCTGACAGGTGAGGATCACGTCGAGGCCTTTCAGCTCCTCGATGCTGTAGGCGTCCTTCAGCGGGGCAATCTCCTTGCCAATCGCCGGGCCCTGACCACCGACATTGGAAGTGGTGAAGAACACCGGTTCGATCAAGTCGAAATCCTGCTCTTCCAGCATGCGCTGCATCAGCACGGAACCCACCATGCCACGCCAACCGATCAGACCTACACGTTTCATAGCCACTGCACCTTTATAAACAAGCAGACCGCCGGAGTTTGCGCCGGCGAGCAGAGAAGATTACAGACTGCGCAGCGCGGAAACCACCGCATCGCCCATTGCCGCCGTACCGACCTTGGTCGTACCGGCAGAGAGAATATCGCCAGTGCGCAGGCCCTGATCCAGCACCAGGCTGACCGCCTGCTCGATGGCATCGGCCGCCGCGCTCTGATTGAAACTGTAACGCAGCATCATCGACACCGAGAGGATGGTTGCCAACGGGTTGGCAATGCCCTGCCCGGCGATATCCGGCGCGCTGCCGTGGCACGGCTCGTACATGCCCTTGTTGTTGGCATCCAGGGACGCCGACGGCAGCATGCCGATGGAGCCGGTAAGCATGGAGGCCTCGTCCGAGAGGATGTCGCCGAACATATTGTCGGTGACCATCACATCGAACTGCTTCGGCGCGCGCACCAGCTGCATGGCGGCGTTGTCCACATACATATGACTCAGCTCGACATCCGGGTAATCCTTGGCCACTTCTTCGACCACGGCGCGCCACAGTTGGCTAGACGCCAGCACGTTGGCCTTGTCCACCGAGCAGAGCTTGTTGCCGCGCACGCGAGCCATGTCGAAACCGACCCGGGCGATACGGCGGATTTCGCTTTCGCTGTACGGCAGGGTGTCGTAGGCCATGCGCTCGCCGTTTTCCAGCACCTTGCTCTCGCGCGGCTGGCCGAAGTAGATGCCGCCGGTCAGCTCACGGACGATCAGGATATCCAGCCCCGCCACCACTTCCGGCTTCAGCGAGGAGGCATCGGCCAGCTGCGGGTAGAGGATGGCCGGGCGCAGGTTGGCGAACAGACCCAGTTGCGAACGGATTTTCAGCAGGCCGCGCTCCGGGCGCAGCGCCGGGTCGATCGTGTCCCACTTCGGCCCACCGACGGCCCCGAGCAGAATGGCGTCGGCGGCGCGGGCGCGCTCCAGGGTTTCGTCGGCCAGGGGCACGCCGTACTTGTCTACGGCAGCGCCGCCCAGCTCGTCGAAGCTCAGCTCGAAACCCAGGCTGTACTTGTCGTTGACCAGTTCCAGCACCTTGACCGCCTCGGCCATGATTTCCGGACCGATACCGTCGCCTGGGAGAATCAGAATCTGCTTGCTCATCTTGCCCTCAATACGCCATGGGGTGCGCCGTGCGCACCATTTATCCGTCTAACCGGTGCGCGCGGCGCACCCTCGCTTATTTGATCGCGCCGAACAGCCAGGGGCTGCGCTGCTGGTAACCGACCTCGAAGGCCTTGATCGCGTCGCTGTCCTGCAGGGTCAGACCAATATCGTCCAGACCGTTGAGCAGACAATGCTTGCGGAAGGCATCGACCTCGAAGCGGTACTGCACGCCATCCGGACGGGTCACGGTCTGCGCGGCCAGGTCGACGGTCAGCTGATAACCCTCATGGGCCTCGGCCTGCTGGAACAGTGCATCGACCTCATCCTCCTTGAGGATGATCGGCAACAGGCCGTTCTTGAAGCTGTTGTTGTAGAAGATATCGGCAAAGCTCGGCGCGATGATCGCGCGGAAGCCGTACTCTTCCAGCGCCCAGGGCGCGTGCTCACGGGATGAGCCGCAACCGAAGTTCTCCCGCGCCAGCAGCACACTGGCACCCTGATAGCGCGGCGCGTTCAACACGAAGTCGTGATTGAGCGGGCGTTGCGAGCAGTCCTGGTTCGGCTGACCGATATCCAGGTAGCGCCATTCATCGAACAGGTTCGGGCCGAAGCCGGTGCGTTTGATCGATTTCAAGAACTGCTTGGGAATGATCTGATCGGTGTCGACGTTGGCGCGATC
>JBFJZW010000362.1:0-4100 GCA_041621875.1 Pseudomonas sp.
CGCAAGGACTTCGAATACGTGGTCTGCGACTCGCCGGCCGGTATCGAAAAAGGTGCCCACCTGGCCATGTACTTCGCCGATGAGGCGATTGTCGTGACCAACCCCGAGGTTTCCTCGGTACGCGACTCCGACCGCATGCTCGGCCTGCTGGCGAGCAAATCGCGCCGCGCGGTGAACGGCGAAGAGCCGATCAAGGAGCACCTGCTGCTGACCCGCTACAACCCTGAGCGCGTCACCAAGGGCGAAATGCTCGGCGTGGAAGACGTCGAGGAAATCCTCGCCATCCGCCTGCTCGGCGTGATCCCGGAATCGCAAGCCGTACTCAAGGCCTCGAACCAGGGCGTGCCGGTCATCCTCGATGACCAGAGCGACGCTGGCCAGGCCTACAGTGACGCCGTCGACCGCCTGCTCGGCAAGGAAGTTGCCCATCGCTTTCTCGATGTGCAGAAGAAAGGACTCATGCAACGCCTGTTTGGAGCTCGCTAATGAATATTTTTGACTTCTTTCGTGAACGCAAAAAGGAAAGCACTGCGTCGATCGCGAAAGAGCGTCTGCAGATCATCGTCGCCCACGAACGCGGCCAGCGCAGCCAGCCGGATTACCTGCCGGCCCTGCAGCAAGAGCTGGTCGAGGTGATTCGCAAGTACGTCAATATCGACTCGGATCAAGTGCAAGTCGCCCTGGAAAACCAGGGCAGCTGCTCGATCCTGGAACTCAATATCACCCTGCCGGATCGTTAATCCGTATCCTCAGGCGCAACCTGACTAGATGGCGGCCTTAAGGGCCGCCATTTTATTTCAGCCTTACACAGAACCTGCAGGAGCGGACTTGTCCGCGAAGCTTTTAACCAGCAACGACAAAGCCATCGCGGGCAAGCCCGCTCCTACACCAGCAGACCGACGCGCACTCAAGAAGCCCATGCCCCTCAGCCAAGTAGAAATCCTCCACCAGGACGCCGCCCTGCTGGTGATCAACAAGCCCACCCTGTTGCTCTCGGTACCTGGCCGCGCCGAGGACAACCGCGACTGCCTGGTTACCCGCCTTCAGGAAAACGGCTACCCGGAAGCGCGCATCGTCCATCGCCTGGATTGGGAAACCTCGGGAATTATCGTCCTGGCCCGCGACGCCGACAGCCACCGCGAGCTGTCGCGGCAGTTCCACGACCGCGAAACCGAAAAGGCCTACACCGCCCTGTGCTGGGGCCAACCCGAACTGGACAGCGGCAGCATCGACCTGCCACTGCGCTACGACCCACCGACCAAACCGCGCCATGTGGTCGACCATGAACTGGGCAAGCACGCCCTGACCTACTGGAAGGTGCTGGAACGCTGCGGCGATTACTGCCGCGTCGAGCTGACCCCAATCACCGGCCGCTCACACCAGCTGCGCGTACATATGCTGTCCATCGGCCACCCGCTGCTCGGCGACGGCCTGTATGCCCACGAACAAGCCCTGGCCGCCTACCCGCGTCTGTGCCTGCACGCCAGCATGCTGAGCCTGAGCCACCCGCAAACCGGCGAGCGCATGCGCTTCGAGTGCCCCGCGCCGTTCTAGCCTCGCGCAGGGTGCGCCCTATCCGACAGCCTCGTAGGGTGGATGACGCTTCACCCATCCACCACTGCGATGGTGGATGAACAAGGCGTCATCCACCCTACACAGCCTCTGTAGCCCGACGGCCATTCGTGGCAGCGCCAGCGGTCATGCGCTCGACAGGGCGAGGAGCGGCCCATGGTCGCGATCGGGTGCGTCTACAAAATGCATCGCGGGCATGGCCCGTTCCTGCGTCCGCTGAGGCTTGCGCATAGATAGTGGATCTACGCGCAACGCCCTATTTCCTGCCGGCATAAGCTATTCGACAACGTTCTAAACCCACCCTTGAAGGCACCTCCGGCTGCCAACATATTTTTCCCAACGGGGCGCGAAGCCTCGGTCTCGAGCCCCGCAAACACGTCTCTGGTCAACTCAGCACAGGAGGTTTGCGATGTACGAATCCCTGCTTAACTTCCCCGGCGGCCTGCTCGCCGAGTTCGAACGGCTGCAGCAGGAGTTGCAGCAAGAGTTTGCCAATCTCGGCCGCCCGGGCAGCATTCGCGCGCTTGCCAGCGGTGCCTTCCCGAGCCTCAACGTCGGCAGCACCCCCGGGACCATTGAGGTCTACGCCTTCGCCCCGGGGCTGGACCCGGCCAAACTGGATATCCAGATCGACCACGGCCTGCTGTCGATCAGCGGCGAGCGCGCCAGCGCCGAGCCGCTCGACAACGGCAGCCTGTCGGTCTATTCCAACGAGCGGTTCAGCGGGCGCTTCAAGCGCACCGTGAACCTGTCCAAAGATGCCGACCCGGACAAGGTCGAGGCGCACTACCGCAATGGCGTGCTGCACATCACGGTGGCGCGCAAAGAGTCGGCCCAACCCAAGCGCATCACCATCCAGTGACATTTCGCGAAGGAGGAAACTGCGATGACCGAGAAACAAGTAGTCCGCCGCGACGAATCCGCGGAAGAGCTGCAGACGCTGTTGCCACGGGTCGATGTATTCGAGAACAAGGACGGCATTCTGCTGCTCGCCGACATGCCGGGCGTGCCCAAGGACAAGCTCGATTTGCGGGTCGAAAACGACACCCTGCTGATCGAAGGCGAGATCACCCCCGACGCGCCGGAAAACATGGAGGCGGTGTACGCCGAGGTACGCCTGTCGCGCTATCGCCGGGCCTTCAGCCTGAGCTCGGAACTGGATACCTCGCGGATCGACGCCCAACTGCGCGATGGCGTGCTCAACCTGCGCATCCCCAGGCATGCCCATGCGCAACCGCGCAAGATCGAGATAAACGTCGCCTGAACGGCCTGAGCGGCCGGGCCGCAAGCCGGCCCGACCGCCCGCATTCTGGAGGTCAACCAATGGACAAGCTTACCGATCTGAAACACGGCCTGGAGGAAACCTGGCACTCGCTCGGCGAGGGCTGGCGGAGTTTTCGCGAGCGCACCAGCGGTGCCCTGACCCGCTTCACCCCATCGACCAGGAACAAGGCCTCGGTCGAGGCTCCGGCAGCGCCCCCGGCTCATGCCGACTTCCCGTCGACGAACTGGGCCCTGCTGGCCGGCGATGTGTTCGAGGACAGCGACAAGTTCGTCGTACGCCTGGAAGTCCCCGGCCTGGACAAGCAGGACATGGACATAGAAGTACGTAACGACGTGCTGATCGTGCGCGGCGAGAAACGCTACGAGCAGGAATCCGGCAGCGGCCGCTATCGCATGCGCCAGTGCGCCTTCGGCAGCTTCCATCGCAGCATCCCGCTGCCCCTGCCGGTGCTCGCAGACAAGACCTCGGCCAGCTACCGCAACGGCGTGCTGCGCATCGAACTGCCCAAGGCCGAACATGCCCGCGGCAGGCGCATCGAAGTCCGCGGCGAATAAGGCCGGTGCCGTTCTTTAGCCCGGAGGCAATCCGGGGCGTCGGGGGTGATGATCGCTCCCGGATTGCCTCCGGGCGACGGGGCTGCTTGTCGCCCCCTTGGACAGCGCATCATTAACAATTGATAAGCATTAGCATTATGAATTAAGGTTCGCGTTTTCCCTGCGCACCGCCGCAGGAGCGTCTTTGGAGCCTTGTATGTTCAACCTGCAGAGCGTCAGCTTCAGCTTGTCCGATCGAACCTTGCTGCACCCGCTCAGCCTGAGCATCGCCCACGGCCAGATGGTCGGCCTGATCGGGCATAACGGTTCCGGCAAATCCACCCTGCTGAAACTGCTTGCCCGCCAGCAGGCACCGAGCCATGGCAACCTGAGCCTGGACGGCAAGCCCCTCGCCGACTGGCAGGAACGCGCCTTTGCCCGGGAAGTGGCCTACCTGCCGCAACAATTGCCGGCGGCTTCCAGCCTGACGGTACGCGAGCTGGTGGGTTTCGGTCGTTACCCCTGGCACGGCCTGCTCGGCCGCTTCAGCCAAAATGATCATGAGAAGGTCGCCCAGGCCCTGGCGCTGACCGATACCGAGCGCTTCGCCGAACGCCTGGTCGACAGCCTGTCCGGCGGCGAACGGCAGCGCGTCTGGCTGGCCATGTTGCTGGCCCAGGACAGCCGCTACCTGCTGCTCGACGAACCGA
>JBFJZW010000363.1:0-4085 GCA_041621875.1 Pseudomonas sp.
CATCAGGCAATTTCCCCGGATTGCATCCGGGCTACGACATCCCACCAATGCGTTGCGGGGAGGGTTATGGACGACGCTCAACGAGCCCAGCTCGACGCCATCTACCGCGCCGAATCGCGCCGCGTGCTGGCCAGCCTGATTCGCCTGCTGGGGGATTTCGACCTGGCCGAGGAGGCGCTGCACGAAGCCTTTCGCGCGGCCATGGAGCAATGGCCGCAGACGGGCATACCGGTCAACCCGCGGGCCTGGCTGGTATCGGCGGGGCGCTTCAAGGCCATCGACCAGTTGCGCCGTCTGCGCCGCTTCCAGCCCCTCGACGAGCAGGCCGAGCTGCCCGACGCGACGGCGCTGGCGGACGACGAACTGCTCGAAGACGACCGCCTGCGGCTGATCTTCACCTGTTGCCACCCGGCCCTGGCCAGCGATGCCCAGGTGGCCCTGACCCTGCGCGAAGTCTGCGACCTGGGTACCGAGGACATTGCCCGCGCCTTTCTCACCACCCCGGCGACCCTGGCCCAGCGCATCGTCCGCGCCAAGGCGAAGATCAGGGACGCGCGCATCCCCTATGAAGTGCCGGGGCGCAGCGAATTGCCCGAGCGTCTGGATGCCGTGCTGCGGGTGATCTATCTGGTATTCAACGAAGGCTACTTCGCCAGTTCCGGGGCCGAGCTGACCCGCACCCAGCTGTCCGACGAGGCCATCCGCCTGGCGCGGCTGCTGCTGCAATTGCTGCCCGAGCCCGAGGTGATGGGCCTGCTGGGGCTGATGCTGCTGCACGAGTCGCGGCGCAGCGCGCGCAGCACGGCCAGCGGCGAGGTGGTGCTGCTGGAGGCGCAGGACCGCAGCCAGTGGGACCGTGCGCTGATCGCCGAGGGCGAGGCCCTGGTCTTGCAGGCCCTGCATTCGCGGCGCTTCGGTGCCTATAGCCTGCAGGCCGCCATCGCCGCCGTGCACGCCGAGGCCGCCAGCGCCGAGCAGACCGACTGGGCGCAGATAGTCGGGCTCTACGATGCCTTGCTGCGCCTGAACCCGTCGCCGGTGATCGAACTCAACCGCGCCGTGGCGGTGGCCATGGACCAGGGGCCCGAGGTCGGCCTGGCGCTGATCGAGGCCTTGCTGGTCAGCGGCGAACTGACGGACTACCACCTGGCCCATGCCGCCTGCGCCGATCTCAATCGCCGCCTGGGCCGCATCGCCCCGGCCCGTGAGGCTTACCGGCGCGCCTTGCAACTGGCCCAGCAGGGGCCGGACCGACAGTTGCTGCAACAGCGCCTGGCCGAACTGGAACAGTAGGGTGCGCCGCGCGCACCGAGGCATCGGCCGCCGCGTTTGCATGCGGTTAACGCTGCGCGACAGGTGAGGCAGCGACCATTCGTCGGCCGCCTCGATATTTTTCCCGCGCTTGTCGAACGCCACGTGCCGCGCTCGACTATCCAGTACTCATCCCGTAAAGGAACCGGAGTCCGCCATGAAATACCTCTGCCTGGTTTATGCCAACGAACAGGAACTGCACAGCTCCCCCGACAGCCCCCACGACGCCGAGTGCTTCGCCTACGCCGAGGCGGTGGGGCAGAGCGGCCGCATGCTCGCCGCCGAGGCCCTGCAGTCGGTGCAGACCGCCACTACGGTGCGCATGCGCGGCGGCAAGCTGTCGATCACCGACGGGCCCTTCGCCGAAACCAAGGAGCAGCTGGCCGGCTTCTACCTGGTGGAGGCCCGCGACCTCAATGAGGCCATTCAACTGGCCGGGTATATCCCCGCAGCGCGGGTCGGCTGCGTGGAAGTGCGCCCGGTGCGCGAACTGCAGGTCGAACAGGCCCCGCTGCAGGTTCGCGAGGGCTGATGCAGCCAGTTCCCCAGCCGACACGCTCAGCCCCGAGGGCCGCAGTCCGGGGCGGTTAACCATCATGCCAATGGAGGATTTGCCATGGACCGCAGTTACTTTCCCCCGGTCGTCAGCCGCGCAGAGTGGCTGGTGGCGCGCAAGGCCCTACTGGAGCAGGAGAAGGCCCTGACCCGTCAGCGCGATGCCCTGAATATGGCGCGCAGACGTCTGCCCATGGTGGCCGTGGAGCAGGACTACCGCTTCCAGGGCCCCCAGGGCGAAGTGGGTCTGCTCGAGCTGTTCGCCGGGCGCAGCCAGTTGATCGTCTACCACTTTATGTACCACATGGACCGCGGCGAGGGCTGCGACGGCTGCTCCTGCCTGGTCGACAATATCGGCCACCAGGCCCACCTGCATGCTCGCGACACCACCCTGGTGCTGGTGTCCCGCGCGCCCCTGGCCGACCTTGACGCGTTCAAGCGCCGTATGGGCTGGACCCTGCCTTGGTACAGCTCCTACGGCAGCCGCTTCAACTACGACTACCAGGCCACTGCCGACGAGAGCGTCGCCCCGGTCCAATACAACTACCGCGACAAGGCCGAGCTGCAGCGCCTGGGCCTGGATTACCACCTGAAGGGTGAGCAGCCCGGGGTCAGCGTGTTTCTGCGCGATGGCGAGCGGCTGTTCCACACCTACTCCTGCTACGCCCGTGGCCTGGAAATGCTGATGAGCAGCTTCCACTACCTCGACCTCACCCCCTTCGGCCGTGGCGAAGGCTGGGACGGCATGCCCGATCTGGACGGCAAGGGCCTGAACTGGACCCGCCTGCACGACGAATACGAACAGCCCGCGGCGCAGCAAGACTGCTGCGCCCACAAGGCTTGAATCCACCACAAGGAGGAAACCGGCATGAGCAATCACAACTTACACACCGCGCTGCAGGCCACCCTGGACAGTTGGACCGAGGCCTGCAGAAGCAAGGACGTGGCGCGCATCATGGCCCACTACAGCGAAGACGTAGTGGCCTACGACGCCATCGGCCCGCTGCGCTTCGTCGGCCGGGCCGCCTACCAGGCGCACTGGCAGGCCTGCATGGATATGTGCAGCGGCGAGACGCTGTTCGAACCCCACGACCCCAGCTTTATCGTCAGCGGCGAACTGGGCGTGGCGCATTACCTGCTGCACTGCGGCGGCAGCGACGACAAGGGCCAGCAGCAGAGCTGCTGGATGCGCGTAACCCAGTGCCTGCGGCAGCAGGACGGGCGCTGGCTGATCATGCACGAACACTTCTCCATGCCCTGCGATATGGAGAGCGGCAAGGCGCTGTTCGATCTGCAGCCGGAGTAGGTGGGCCAAGCAAAACGAAAAAGCCCTGCATGCGCAGGGCTGCTTCGTTAGGCACCTGAAGCGGGCGGTGGAGTCGATCCTCCATTTTTGTCTGCGTTATCCCGCCAAGCCTGCTATTCCAGGGCTCTAGCTAATTGACTACTGCTTTGATCCGCTTATTCGCTGTGATTTCGACACTTTATCGACACGTCAGCTAGACAGCCTTTAGGGCAATCAGTAGCGTCTAGCCATTACGAGGCTTTGGCTGGTTTGGTACGTGTGGCTTTTCATGTCGCTTTTTCACCTGGCCTAGTCGCGTTGACCATCTTCGCGTCTATGTAAATCAAGGGTTTACTGCATGACAACGGACGTTATCAGACATCTCAAGGTGTGTTATGCGACAGCAATGTCGCCTAATCAATAGTTATGCAATATGAAAACTGAAACCGTTCTAAGCCATGTGGAACAAGTATTTGGTTTTATTAAAAAACCAAGAGGAAATTCAATTTCCTTCCACAAAAATGATTGCCTGCAATGCAAATTTTTGAGGCAAGAACTACAGCCATATAAAGACATGGAGCTTCCATACCAAGGTATCTTTTGCGTGTTCCAAGATATGTCCTGCCTTTCAGCGAAGGGATGGCGCTGGGTTTTGCCTTCCTATCTTAGATACTGCCTAACAAAAGAAGCTGAAATTTCAGGTATGGAAACGGAGTTCCTGATTTACAATCTTGGCCCTAACATTGGGCATCAAACAGAAACATTGGAGCGACTTTCAGACCTGAATCAAGAACAAATTAATTGTCTCTTAAATTTTTTGTTCTGGTGCCGAGAGCATGACTACTGGTCAAAATACTACTTAGGTGATATTAAAAGAGCCATTGACTTCATCCAGACACTGAGAGCATAACAATTGGTATATGGACTCTCCCCA
>JBFJZW010000364.1:0-4081 GCA_041621875.1 Pseudomonas sp.
AACGCCAGATACTTCGGCAAAATGCGCAAACTCGGCATACAGGCCAGTGACCGCAGGAACTTTGCTGGTCAATTGCTCAAGCAATTTGCCGTGACGGAAAGCAGAAAGGGCGGGAGCGCCGCGCAGGATCAACATCGGGGACAGCCTCTGGGAAGGGGTGTACTTTGAGGCCGTGCATTCTAGCCTAAAGCGCCGCCAACAGCACCCGTGGAGGCGAACCTCGCGCAGCAATTGCGCTAGCAGAGAAGCGCTGCACTGTCGAGATATGGCGCGCCCCATGCTTTGCGTATACTGCGCCAATGTTTGCTCAATCTGCGTTCCGTCCGCGCTGTGCCCGCTGGCTGTCGGCGATCGGAATCCTCCTGCTGCTCGGCGGCTGCGCTGAAGAACCCAGCACACTCGAGCGCGTTCAGGCGGAGGGTGTACTGCGGGTGATCACCCGTAACAGCCCGGCCACCTATTTCCAGGACCGCAACGGCGAAACCGGCTTCGAGTACGAGCTGGTCAAGCGCTTTGCCGACGACCTGGGCGTCGAGCTGAAAATCGAAACCGCCGACCACCTCGACGACCTGTTTACCAGCCTGGGCAAGCCCGGTGGCCCGGTGCTGGCCGCCGCCGGCCTGGTGGAAAGCGCCAGCCGGCGACAGAGCGCACGCTTCTCCCTGCCCTACCTGGAGGTCACCCCTCAGGTGATCTACCGCAACGGCCAGCAGCGCCCCACCCGTCCGGCCGACCTGGCGGGCAAACGCATTCTGGTTCTCAAGGGCAGTAGCCACGCCGAACAACTACAGGCATTGCAGGCGCAGGTGCCCGAGCTGAGCGTCGAGGAGTCCGCCGCGGTGGAAGTGGTCGACCTGCTGCGCATGGTCGACGAGGGACAGATCGACCTGACCCTGGTCGACTCCAACGAACTGGCGATGAATCAGGTGTACTTCTCCAACGTACGGGTGGCCTTCGACCTGGGCGACTCGCAGAACCTGGCCTGGGCGGTCGCCCCCGGAGAAGACACCAGCCTGCTGGACGAGATCAACGCCTTTATCGAGCGCGCGCACAAGAATGGCAGCCTACAGCGCCTGAAGGACCGCTATTACGGCCACGTCGACGTACTCGGCTATGTCGGTGCCTACACCTTTGCCAAGCACCTGCAGCAGCGCCTGCCGCGCTACGAACAGTTCTTCCGCCAGGCGGCGCAGAACAACCAGGTCGACTGGCGCCTGCTGGCCGCCATGGGCTATCAGGAATCGCTCTGGCAGCCGACGGCCACCTCGAAGACCGGCGTACGCGGCCTGATGATGCTGACCCTGCGCACAGCCCAGGCCATGGGCGTGTCCAACCGACTCGACCCCAAGCAGAGTATCGACGGCGGAGCCAAGTACATCGTCCACGTGAAACAGCAGCTGCCCGCGAGCATCGAGGAACCGGACCGTACCTGGTTCGCCCTGGCCGCCTACAACGTCGGCGGCGGCCACCTGGAAGATGCGCGCAAGCTGACCGAGGCCGAAGGCCTGGACCCGAACAAATGGCTGGATGTGCAGAAGATCCTGCCGCGCCTGGCGCAGAAGCAGTGGTACAGCAAGACCCGCTACGGCTACGCCCGCGGCGGCGAGCCGGTGCATTTCGTGCGCAACATCCGCCGCTATTACGACATCCTCACCTGGGTCACCCAGCCGCAACTGGAAGGCACCCAACTGGCCGAAAGCAGCCTGCATGTGCCTGGGGTGAACAAGACGCCGCCGCCGGAAGAACTGCCGCCGTTGTAGCGCGAATAGACTCTGACCGCGGGTTCAGGCCACAGGCTGGCTAGCTGAGGTGGAGCAAGGCTCTACCGTGCGGCGCGGCGCATCTTGAAGAACTCGCTAAGCACCGCGCCGCATTCCTCGGCCAGCACCCCACCCTCGATCAGCACCCGATGGTTGAGAAAGGTCTGGGTAAAGAACTCGCCACGACTCACGGCCACGCCGGCCTTGGGCTCGGTTGCGCCATACACCACGCGCTGCACCCGCGCATGCACGATCAGCCCGGCGCACATACTGCACGGCTCCAGGGTCACGTACAGGGTGCTGCCCGGCAGGCGGTAGTTGTCTACGGCCCGGGCGGCGGCACGTATCGCCACCATCTCGGCATGGGCACTGGGATCGTGACTGGAGATCGGGCAATTAAAACCGCGCCCGACAATCTCGCCATCCTGCACCAGCACCGCACCGACCGGCACCTCGCCCAGGGCCGCCCCCTCAGCGGCCAGGGCCAGAGCCTCGCGCATAAAATGCTGATCCTGACTACGGTCGATAATTTGCGGTCGGCGCACGTTCAAACCACCTCAATCGAGGCCATCAGGCCGGTTTCCATATGGTCGATCACATGGCAGTGGAACATCCATACCCCGGGATTATCGGCGACCAGCGCCACCCGCGCACTTTCGTTCTTGCCCAGCAGGTAGGTGTCGGTGAAATACGGAATAACCGCCTTGCGATTGGAGGCCAACACCTTGAAGGTCATGCCATGCAAATGGATCGGGTGCTGATACTGGCTGAGGTTGCGCAGTTCGAAGATATAGCTCTTACCCAGCTGCAGGCGGGCAATCGGCCGGTCGGCGCAGGTCTTGTCATCTATATCCCAGGCCTGGCCATTGATCTGCCAGAAGCTATGGGCCGCGCCCTGAGCCAGGCCGACCGACACCGCACCGGCCCACTCGAAGTTGAATTTGACGGTTTCCGCAGCAGCCAGATCCGGTTCGGCCACCGGGTTAGCCGGTAGCGTCGGCGGCCAATCACCCGCCCCTTCGGCACTAGGCTGCGCGCGCAGAGTCGCCAGACGCAGCGGACCATTACGCAGCGACAGCTCAACGCCCGCTGCCGGCACCTTCAACCCCAACTCGATGCGCATACCCGGCCCCAGCCAGTACTCCCTGCCCAGCGGCCGCGGTTCGACCGGATTGCCGTCCAACGCATAGATGCGCGCATCCGCACCGGGCAGGTTTAGGCGATAAGTCAGGGTGTTATCCAGATTGATCAGGCGTAAGCGCACCACCTGCCCGGCCGGTAAATCAACGGTCGGCGCGTGCACGCCATTGACCGTACTCAGCCGCCCCGGCGTGCCGCCACGTGCCGCCTCGCGGGGCACGCTGAAATCAGTAAAGCCCCCCTGCTCGTCGACATGCCAGCTTTTCAGGCTAAGCGTGCGGTCATGGCGAAAGCCCGTCGGCTCTCGCTCCTCGACAATCAAAGCGCCAACCAGACCGCGACCCAGCTGCTCGCTGCTCGCGGTGTGCGGGTGATACCAGAAGCTGCCGGCATCCGGAGTAATAAAGTCGTAGTCGAAGTATTCCCCCGGCAGCACCGGCAGCTGCGAGACATAGGGCACGCCGTCCATGGCCAGCGGCAGGCGAATGCCATGCCAGTGGATGGTGGTCGGCACCTCCAGCTTATTGATAAAGCGCACACGCAAGCGCTCACCCTGGCGACAGCGCAGCTCCAAGCCGGGAGCCTGGCCACCATAGACCCAGGCCGGCGTGGTATGCCCCGTCACCAGTTCGATATCCAGCGGCGCGGCGATCAGCTCGTAGTCATGGGTCGCCACATTCTCCGGGCGACCCAGCCAGTAGCGCACGCCGCCAGCACCAAGGCCGACAACGCCAAGACCAGCCAGGCCGACCAGCATTTGTCTGCGGGTAAAGGACATAGGGATTCCCGTAACCCGGATGCAATCCGGGAAGATATCAGTCCGGATTTAAGCCGGACTACCAATTGCAATATCTTCTCATTTAAGCGACGGGACTGACGACCCTGAAAAGCGGACAGGATGCCGCAGCAGAAACGACAAGGGCAGCTTTCGCTGCCCTTGTCGGCTACATCATTCCCACTCGATCATCAACAAGTCGCCAAAACCCGCGTGGTCAAAGGGATGCTAGGAAATCTATAGGCGCAACACCGTCACCAATACCGTCACTCATGCGAGCAACAACAGACAAATCGATTTCTGAGACAACTGCGTTGGCGGCATTGCTACATACAAGACTTATAAGAATGCTACCTGAGTATACAGCAGTCTGCCCCTTCAAACGGCGCAGTCCTATGCCTCCCCC
>JBFJZW010000365.1:0-4073 GCA_041621875.1 Pseudomonas sp.
GGAGAGATCGCTGTTGAAGCCTTGCTTGCCAGTCGAGCAGAAACTGCAATCCAGCGCACAGCCGGCTTGCGAAGAGACACACAGGGTGCCCCGCGAGCCCTGGGGGATATACACGGTTTCCACACAACTGCCCGACGCCACTCGCACTACCCACTTGCGCGTGCCATCGGTGGAAATATCTTCGCTGACCACTTCCGGGCCGCGGATTTCAGCACAGGCCTTGAGCTTTTCGCGCAAGACCTTGCTGACGTTGCTCATGGCATCGAAATCATCGACGCCAAAGTGGTGAATCCATTTCATCATCTGACCGGCACGGAAACGCTTTTCCCCGATGCTTTCGAAGAATTGTTCCATCTCTGCCTGGGTCAGACCCAGCAGATTGATTTTACCGGCAGCGTTAGTCATGGCTTCACCCTCACTCGATTCGCTTAGCGAATGCGCGCGCAAACTTCGGTGGCAGCGAAGAAGTAAGCGATTTCACGAGCGGCGGAGGCTTCGGAATCGGAACCGTGTACGGCGTTCTCGTCGATGGAAACCGCGAAATCGGCGCGAATGGTGCCGGCAGCCGCTTCTTTCGGGTTGGTAGCGCCCATCAGTTCGCGGTTTTTCAGGACGGCGTCTTCACCTTCCAGAACCTGAACGATAACCGGACCGGAAGTCATGAAAGCAACCAGATCCTTGAAGAAGCCACGCTCGCTGTGCTCGGCGTAGAAGCCAGCCGCTTCGCGCTCGGACAGCTGAACCATCTTCGAAGCCACGACGCGCAGGCCGGCTTTTTCGAAACGGGTGGTGATCTCGCCAACAACGTTTTTAGCAACGGCATCGGGCTTGATAATGGAGAAAGTGCGTTGAACAGCCATGTGAAGCTCCAGAAACAATGATTAATGCGAAAAATTAAACCCGCGAATTATACGCGGGTTCCGGTTAAATGCGTAGGGCAGGCCAAATGGCCGACTAATCCGCCTCTTCGATCCAGGCCGCCTGAATGGCCTCAAGCACCTTCTCGCCGCCGCGCTGCGGGTCATCGGAAAAATCCGCCAACTCCAGCACCCAGCGGTGCAGATCGACGAAGTTTACGTAACGCGGATCCACATCCGGCCTGGCCTCAGCCAACTGGATGGCGATTTCCAGCACATCAACCCATTTCAGGCTCATGACAACCTCTCGAATCAGTGTGGCGCTTCAGCAGCGTGGTTAAGCGAGTACTTGGGAATCTCGACGGTCAGATCCGTCTCGCCAACAATCGCCTGGCAGGACAAGCGCGATTGCGCCTCCAGCCCCCAGGCCTTGTCCAGCAGGTCTTCCTCCAGTTCATCCGCCTCGTTCAGCGAGTCGAAACCCTCGCGAATGATGCAGTGGCAGGTGGTGCAGGCACAGACGCCGCCGCAGGCACTCTCGATCTCGATATGGTGCTCATGGGCCACATCGAGGATCGAGGTACCAGGCTCGGCCTCCACGACCAGCCCATCCGGGCAGAATACGGCGTGGGGCAGAAAGATGATCTGCGGCATGCTTATTCCTCAATCTCGTTAAGACTACGGCCAGCCAGGGCGGCTTTGACCGTGGCATCCAGACGACGCGCCGCAAAGGCATCGGTCACCTGGGTCAGGCGTTTGGTCTGCTGCTCGATAGCCAGGCCATCGCTGCCGGCCATCAGCACGCGCAACTGCTGCATCTGCGCCTCAATGGCCAGACGCTCATCGGCTTCCAGCAGGCGCTCGCCATCGGCAAGCAAAGCAGCCTCGACCGCCTCCAACAGACGCCGGGCGTCCACCTGCTGCTCGCGCAGCACGCGGGCCACCTTGTCGTCGCCGGCATTCTTGAAGGAGTCCTGCAGCATGCGGGCGATTTCGCCATCGGTCAGACCATAGGACGGTTTGACCTGAATGCTCGCCTCCACCCCGGAAACCAGTTCGCGGGCGGCCACATTGAGCAAGCCATCGGCATCCACCTGGAAGGTCACGCGAATCTTCGCCGCACCGGCAACCATCGGCGGAATGCCACGCAACTCGAAACGCGCCAGAGAACGGCAGTCGCTGATCAGCTCGCGCTCGCCCTGCAACACATGGATCAGCATGGCCGTCTGGCCATCCTTGTAGGTAGTGAAGTCCTGAGCCCGCGCGACCGGAATCGTGGTGTTGCGCGGAATCACCTTCTCCATCAGCCCACCCATGGTTTCCAGACCGAGGGACAGCGGAATCACATCCAGCAGCAGCAGTTCTTCGCCCTCGCCGCGCGTGTTACCGGCCAGGGCATCGGCCTGAATCGCCGCACCGATGGCCACCACCTGGTCGGGGTCGATATCAGTCAGCGGTTCGCGCCCGAACAGTTCGGCCACCGCCTCGCGCACCCGCGGCACCCGGGTCGAGCCGCCGACCATGACCACCGCCTTGATGTCTTCCAGTTCGATAAGCGCATCGCGAACGGCGCGGCGGCAGGCCTTGAGGCTGCGCGCGACCATGGGCTCAATCAGGCTATCGAACTGCTCGCGACTCAAGCTGCCCTGCCAGTCGCCATAGGCCAGGGTCGCCTCGGCACTGCCGCTCAGCGTTTCTTTGGCGGCGCAAGCGGCCTCCAGCAACAGGCGCTGCTGCACCGGATCGAGATCGGAGGAGACCCCGGCCTGCTCGACCATCCAGCCAGCAATCGCATGATCGAAGTCGTCGCCACCCAGGGCGCTATCGCCGCCGGTAGCCAGCACTTCGAACACACCGCCGGTCAGGCGCAGAATGGAAATATCGAAGGTACCGCCACCCAGGTCGTAGATCGCCACCAGGCCTTCGGCATGCTGGTCCAGACCATAAGCCACCGCCGCCGCGGTCGGCTCGTTGAGCAGGCGCAGCACACTCAAGCCGGCCAGACGCGCGGCGTCCTTGGTGGCCTGGCGCTGCGAGTCGTCGAAATAGGCCGGCACGGTGATCACCGCACCTACCAGTTCGCCACCCAGGGTCGCTTCGGCGCGCTGGCGCAGCACCTTGAGAATATCGGCCGAGACCTCGACCGGGCTTTTCGGCCCCTGCACGGTGTCGATAAAGGGCATATGCGATTGGCCATCGACAAAGCGATAGGGCAATTGCTCGCCCAACTGCTTGACGTCGGCCAGGCCACGCCCCATCAGACGCTTGACCGACAGCACGGTATTGAGCGGATCACTCGAGGCGGCCGCCTTGGCGACTTCACCCACCTCGACACGGTCCGCGTGATAGCGCACGGCGGACGGCAGGATGACCTGCCCGGCAGTATCCGCCAGCGGTTCGGAGAGGCCACTGCGCACGGCAGCGACCAACGAATTGGTGGTACCCAGATCAATCCCCACCGCCAGGCGACGCTGGTGTGGCTGGGGGCTTTGTCCGGGCTCAGCGATCTGCAGTAGGGCCATGATTAATCAATGCTTATCTAGACTCGGGCACGCCACTTGGGCGCACGCGCGTTAATCGTCGAGGCGCTCTTCCAGCTGGCGAACCTCGTGGGAAAGCTTGTCGAGAAACTGCATGCGGCGCATCAGACGCTCGGCCTGCTCGCGCTGCGCAGCATCATCCCAACAAACCGCAAAGCTTTCGTTGAGCTCATCCTGAGCCAGTTTCAGACGTCGCTTGAACGCGGCGACACCGGCCAGATCCGCACTGTCCTGCAAATCTTCCAGCTCTTCGCGCAGCTGCATCTGCTGCAGCAGGAAATCCGGATCCTGCACCGTCACTTCCAGAGGCAGCTCGGGCCCGCGCAACGCCAGCAAATAGCGCGCACGCTGCGGCGCGCTCTTGAGCGTGCTGTAGGCCTCATTGAGACTGGCGGACTGTTCGAGGGCCAGGCGCTGCTCACGCTCGGAAGCATCGGCAAACCGGTCCGGATGAACATTGCGCGCCAGCTCGCGATAACGCACGGCAAGCTCGTCAAGGTCCAGACGGAAGCTTGGCTGCAGGTCAAATAAAGCAAAGTGACAAGGACTACCCACACGCGCCTCAGATATTGAAGCTTTCGCCGCAGCCGCATTCGCCGCGCACGTTGGGGTTATTGAACTTGAACCCCTCGTTCAAGCCCTCCTTGACGAAGTCCAGCTCGGTGCCATCGAGGTA
>JBFJZW010000366.1:0-4024 GCA_041621875.1 Pseudomonas sp.
AGCCGATCATGTACCAGCAGATCAGCAAGCAGCGCACCACCCGTGAGCTGTATGCCGAAGCCCTGACCAGCGCCGTGCGCCACTCGGTGGACGACGTGCAGGCCAAGATCGACGACTACCGCACCGCGCTGGACAACGGCCAGCACGTGGTCAAGAGCCTGGTCAAGGAGCCGAACAAGGAGCTGTTCGTCGACTGGCGTCCCTACCTGGGCCACGCCTGGACCGCGCGCCACGACACCCGTTTCGAGCTCAAGACCCTGCAGGAACTGTCGAACAAGCTGCTGGAAATTCCGGAAGGCTTCGTGGTTCAGCGCCAGGTCGCGAAGATTCTCGAAGACCGCCAGAAGATGGGAGCCGGTGCGCTGCCGATCAACTGGGGTTATGCCGAAACCATGGCCTACGCGACCCTGCTGTTCGAAGGTCATCCGATCCGCATGACCGGTCAGGACATCGGCCGCGGCACCTTCTCGCACCGCCATGCGGCGCTGCACAACCAGAAGGACGCCGGTACCTACCTGCCGCTGCAGAACCTCTACGCCGGTCAGCCGAAGTTCGACCTGTACGACTCCTTCCTCTCGGAAGAAGCCGTGCTGGCCTTCGAATACGGCTACGCCACCACCCAGCCGAATGCGCTGGTGATCTGGGAAGCCCAGTTCGGCGATTTCGCCAACGGTGCCCAGGTGGTGTTCGACCAGTTCATTTCCAGTGGCGAGCACAAGTGGGGCCGTCTCTGCGGCCTGACCATGCTGCTGCCGCACGGTTATGAAGGGCAGGGGCCTGAGCACAGTTCGGCGCGTCTGGAGCGCTTCCTGCAGCTGTGCGCCGAGCACAACATGCAGGTCTGCGTACCGACCACCCCGGCGCAGATCTATCACATGCTGCGTCGTCAGGTGATCCGTCCGCTGCGCAAGCCGTTGGTGGTGTTGACGCCGAAGTCGCTGCTGCGCCACAAGCTGGCGATCTCGACTCTGGAAGATCTGGCCGAAGGTTCGTTCCAGACCGTGATTCCGGAAATCGATGCGATCGATCCGAAGAAGGTCGAGCGCCTGGTACTGTGCAGCGGCAAGGTCTACTACGACCTGCTGGAAAAGCGCCGCAACGAAGGCCGCGAAGATATCGCCATCGTGCGTATCGAGCAGCTCTATCCGTTCCCGGAAGACGATCTGGCCGAGGCCCTGGCACCGTACAAGCACCTCAAACATATCGTCTGGTGTCAGGAAGAGCCGATGAACCAGGGGGCCTGGTATTGCAGCCAGCATCACATGCGTCGCGTCGCGACAGCGCACAAGAAAACGCTGTTCCTCGAGTACGCCGGTCGTGAAGGCTCTGCCGCTCCCGCCTGTGGTTATGCATCGATGCACGCCGAACAGCAGGAAAAACTCCTGCAGGACGCCTTTACCGTTTAACGCCTTCGCGCAACAGGCGGCCGACTGGGCCGCCTGCTAGAAGAAACCGAATTTAAGGAACCACTGATAATGGCTATCGAGATCAAAGCCCCTACTTTCCCGGAATCGGTCGCCGACGGCACCGTTGCCACCTGGCACAAGAAGCCGGGCGATGCGGTCAAGCGCGACGAGCTGATCGTCGACATCGAAACCGACAAGGTAGTGATCGAAGTGCTGGCCGAGGCCGACGGCGTCCTCGCGCAAATCATCAAGAATGAAGGCGATACCGTCCTTTCCAACGAAGTGCTGGGTACCCTGGGTGAGGGTAGTGCTGCCGCTGCCGCCCCGGCTGCCGCTGCGCCTGCCGTTGCTGCCCAAGCCGCCGCGCCGGCCGCTGCGGCTGGTGATGACGCCATCCTGTCGCCGGCTGCACGCAAGATCGCCGAAGAGAACGGTATCGACGCCAACAGCATTGCCGGCACCGGCAAGGGCGGTCGCGTGACCAAGGAAGACGTGGTCGCCGCCGTCGAAGCGAAGAAGAACGCGCCGGCTCCTGCGCCTGTCGCCCAGCCTGCCGCGCCTGCCGCGCCAGCCGCTGCCACGCCGATGTTCGCCGCCGGCGATCGCGTCGAGAAGCGTGTGCCGATGACCCGCCTGCGGGCCAAGGTCGCCGAGCGCCTGGTCGAAGCCCAGTCGAACATGGCCATGCTGACCACCTTCAACGAAGTCGACATGACCGAGGTCATGGCCCTGCGTTCGAAGTACAAGGATCTGTTCGAGAAGACCCACAACGGCGTCCGCCTGGGCTTTATGTCGTTCTTCGTCAAGGCTGCCACCGAGGCGCTGAAGCGCTTCCCGGCGGTCAACGCCTCGATCGACGGCTCCGACATCGTCTACCACGGTTACGCCGACATCGGTGTTGCCGTGTCCAGCGACCGCGGTCTGGTGGTGCCGGTACTGCGCAATGCCGAGCTGATGAGCCTGGCCGAGATCGAAAACGGCATCGCCACCTTCGGCAAGAAGGCCAAAGACGGCAAGCTGGCGATCGACGACATGACCGGCGGCACGTTCACCATCACCAACGGTGGTACCTTCGGTTCGATGATGTCGACGCCGATCGTTAACCCGCCGCAGGCCGCCATCCTGGGTATGCACAACATCCTGCAGCGGCCGATGGCGATCAACGGTCAGGTGGTGATCCGCCCGATGATGTACCTGGCGCTGTCCTACGACCACCGCCTGATCGATGGTAAGGAAGCCGTGACCTTCCTGGTGACCATCAAGAACTTGCTGGAAGACCCTGCGCGCCTGCTGCTGGACATCTAAAAGCCAGTTTCTCCCACGGCGGCCCTGGTGCAGGGCCGTCCGGTTTATTCGAGAAGGAATATGTTATGACCCAGAAATTCGACGTGGTAGTCATCGGTGCCGGCCCGGGTGGCTATGTAGCCGCCATCAAGGCAGCGCAACTCGGCCTGAAGACTGCCTGTATCGAACGGTACCAGGACAAGGACGGCAAGATCGCCCTCGGCGGTACTTGCCTGAACGTTGGCTGCATTCCGTCCAAGGCGCTGCTGGACAGCTCCTGGAAATACCACGAAGCCAAAGAAGGTTTCGCCATTCACGGGATCGAAGCCAAGGGCGTGAGCATCGACGTGCCGGCCATGGTCGCGCGCAAGAGCAATATCGTGAAGAACCTCACGGGCGGCGTTGCCACCCTGTTCAAGGCTAACGGCGTGACCCTGCTGGAAGGTCACGGCAAGCTGCTGGCGAACAAGCAGGTCGAAGTGACCGCACAGGACGGCACCACTCAGGTGGTCGAGGCCGAGCATGTGATCCTCGCCTCCGGCTCCAAGCCGGTGGATATTCCGCCGGCCCCGGTCGACCAGGACGTTATCGTCGATTCCACCGGTGCCCTGGAGTTCCAGAGCGTGCCTAAGAAACTCGGCGTGATCGGTGCCGGCGTGATCGGCCTGGAACTGGGCTCGGTGTGGTCGCGTTTGGGTGCCGAAGTGACCGTTCTGGAAGCGCTGGACAAGTTCCTCCCGGCCGCCGATGAGCAGATCGCCAAGGAAGCCATGAAGACCCTGACCAAGCAGGGCCTGAAGATTCGTCTGGGTGCTCGCGTCACCGGTTCCGACGTGAAGAAAAAGCAGGTCACCGTTAACTTCACCGACGCCGAAGGCGAGCAGCAGCTGACCTTCGACAAGCTGATCGTGGCCGTGGGCCGTCGTCCGGTGACCACCGACCTGCTGGCCGCCGACAGCGGTGTTGACCTGGATGAGCGCGGTTTTATCTACGTCGACGACCAGTGCGCCACCAGCGTGCCGGGTGTTTATGCCATCGGCGACGTGGTGCGCGGCGCGATGCTGGCACACAAGGCCTCGGAAGAGGGCGTGATGGTGGCCGAGCGTATCGCCGGCCACAAAGCCCAGATGAACTATGACCTGATTCCTTCGGTCATCTATACCCACCCGGAAATCGCCTGGGTCGGCAAGACCGAGCAGCAGCTCAAAGGCGAGGGCGTTGCCGTCAACGTCGGTACCTTCCCGTTCGCCGCCAGCGGCCGCGCCATGGCTGCCAACGATACCGGCGGCATGGTCAAGGTGATTGCCGATGCGGCAACCGACCGCGATCTGGGC
>JBFJZW010000367.1:0-4009 GCA_041621875.1 Pseudomonas sp.
CGCCAGCTGTATTACGCGCTGCAGGATCACGATCCGGACTTTCAGGAGATGTTCCGCGTGCTGGTCGACTTCGACGAGGACATTCCCCTCGGCGAGGAAAGCCTGGAGCAGTTCGCCCAGCTGATGAAAACCCGCACCATGGAGGAGGGCATGGCACCGCTCACCGCCGCCGCGGTGGCGCGGGTGGCGACCTACAGTGCGCGCCTGGCCGAGCACCAGGGACGCCTGTCGGCGCGGATCGGCGATCTGTTCCAACTGGTCAGCGAGGCCGATTTCATCCGCCAACTGGCCAATGAGGCGGTGACCGACGCCGGCCATATCGAGCGCGCCCTGAAAGCCAAGGCGACCCGCACCGGGCGGGTCTCGGCGCGGATCATCGACGACATGCTGGCCGGCATCATCCTGATCGACACTGCTGGCGCGGCGGTGGGCAAGTGCAACGGCCTGACCGTGCTGGAAGTCGGCGACTCGGCCTTCGGCGTACCAGCGCGCATCTCCGCCACGGTCTATCCCGGCGGCAGCGGCATCGTCGACATCGAGCGCGAGGTCAACCTCGGCCAGCCGATCCACTCCAAGGGGGTGATGATCCTCACTGGCTACCTGGGCAGCCGTTACGCTCAGGAGTTCCCCCTGGAGATTTCCGCGAGCATCGCCCTGGAGCAGTCCTATGGCTATGTGGATGGCGACAGCGCCTCGCTCGGCGAGGTCTGCACGCTGATCTCGGCGATCTCTCGTACCCCGCTCAAGCAGTGTTTCGCCATTACCGGTTCGATCAACCAGTTCGGCGAGGTGCAGGCGGTCGGCGGGGTCAACGAGAAGATCGAGGGCTTCTTCCGCCTGTGCGAGGCCCGCGGCCTGACCGGCGAGCAGGGCGCGATCATCCCCCATTCCAACGTCACCACCCTGATGCTCGACGAGCGTGTGCTGCAGGCGGTGCGCGCCGGGCAGTTCCATATCTATGCGGTGCGTCAGGTCGACGAGGCCCTGAGCCTGCTGGTGGGCGAGGACGCCGGTTCGCCGAATGCCAAAGGCCAGTTCCCGAGCGGCAGCGTCAATGCCCGGGTGGTCGAGCGCCTGCGCGAGATCGCCGAGATCGATCTGGGCGAAGACGACAAGGAGGAGGTCAAAGCGGAGAGCGCGCCCGTGGTCAAGGCGAAGGCCAAACCGGAAGATGCGCCGGCAGTGGTCAAGGAGAAGAAGCCTCGGACCAGGAAACCCGCGGCCGAGTGACTGGTCGGGGCCGGGCATTCGTGCGGTGGCTGGTCAGTCACTGAGCGAATTCCCGGGACCTTTATGCGGCGTAGTTCGGGGCGGCTTTTCCTCGCTTCATCCACAGAGTTATCCACAGTACCCGGGGATAACTGGCGACTTCCCTCGGGCGCATGCTCGGGTGTAGGCTGAAGATCTGCTCCCGAGAGGATCGCCGCCATGCCGCGTAGCCTCAATCTCACTCGCCATTGCCTGGGCCTGGATACCCGCATCGAATGCGTGGTGTTGCCGCTGGTGGGCAATGCGGGCCTCTGGACGCTGATCTGTGCCGCTGGGATTGCCGGCAACCAACCCTCTGCAATCAAGTCGCAAGGCCCATTCCAGGGGCCTTTCGTCGCCGAAGGCGTGCTCGCCGGTATTGCCGATAGCCTGCTCGATATGGGCTACGACGAGTGCGACGAGTTGCCGATCTGGCGTTTGCATATCCAGGCCGAACTGCGCCGCCTGAATAGCGAGCGCAGCCGTAATCTGGGCAACTACCTGTTTCAGCCGGAAACCTGAACGGTCGCTGCGCAGCATTTGACCAGCAGGTGCAAAGGCTGCTGCCAGGCGGCTTGCGTCGATTGATCCTGAGCCTGCCCACAGCTTTATCCACAGATGCCGGGGATAACCCGGGCTGCCGGTTCGCGCTTGCGCCACGTCTTTGTCTGACGGGCTGCGCTGGGTATACTCGCCGCCAGTTTTGAGCCCTCTGTGAGTCCCTATGGAACGCTTTATCGAAAACGCCATGTACGCTTCGCGCTGGCTGCTGGCCCCTATCTACTTCGGTTTGTCGCTGGCGGTGCTGGCGCTGTCGATCAAGTTCTTTCAGGAGCTGTACCACATCCTCCCGGATATCTTTGCCCTCAGCGAAGCCGACCTGATCCTGCGCCTGTTGTCCCTGATCGATATGGCCCTGGTGGGCGGCCTGCTGGTGATGGTGATGCTTTCGGGCTACGAGAACTTCGTCTCCCAGCTGAATATCAACGAGGGCACCGAGAAGCTCAGCTGGCTGGGCAAGATGGATTCCGGTTCGCTGAAGATGAAGGTTGCCGCCTCCATCGTGGCGATCTCCTCGATTCACCTGCTCAAGGTGTTTATGGATGCCAAGAACTACGAGATCGAATACCTCAAGTGGTATGTGATCATTCATCTGACCTTTGTCGGCTCGGCGTTCGCCATGGGCTATCTGGACAAGCTGACCAAGTACGAATCGAGCTGACCCTTCTCGTGCGCGCCTCGCCGCCCGGCCGTTGCAAAACGGACGGGCGGTTTGCTTTCTGCCTTGCGCTTTTGTCGCCATGTACAAAAATTATATTTGTATATGTGCGTGTATAGCTTTGTGCGCCTGAGGTGACCACCATGAACCTCCATGACCTGTCCCATCATGCCCACGCCGGGCATATCGACGAGCTCAATCTGATTTCCATCGAGGGAGGCATCTATGTGCTGGAGGCGCATATGGATGGCCGCGCTCATCTGCTGAATGACAGTGCTGGCAAGACCCTGCACCTGCGCTCGGTGGAGCACGCCCGCGATGTTCTGCACGCACTGCCGCCGTTGTCCTCCCATTTGGTGCATGCCGTGGTGCATGACGAAATGTGCGGCATGCAGGATGGCACCCAGGACACGCTGCGCGTGCCGATTTCCTTCCGCTACGCCTGATGGCTGGGCGTTTTGTCCTGCGCCCCACCTGCCGGCCCCGGATCCGCAGCGCGACAGCATGCTGCTCGCTGCAGTGGCGGAGGAAGCCGAGTATGCCCGGGCGCGGTGGGCGGTTAGGGCGGGCAGACGGTTTGTGCTAGGCTGGCCGACCTTTTTTCAGCCTCCAGCGGAGCAGTGCTATGTCCGACATCAATCTCTCGACTGACGAAACCCGCGTCAGCTACGGCATCGGCCGTCAACTGGGTGGTCAGCTGCGCGACAATCCGCCGCCGGGTGTAAGCCTGGATGCCATCCTGGCGGGTCTGACTGACGCCTTCAACGGTCAGCCGAGTCGCGTCAGTGAGGCCGAGCTGTCGGCCAGCTTCAAGGTGATCCGCGACGTTATGCAAGCCGAAGCCCAGGCCAAGGCCGAAGCGGCTGCCGGTGCCGGTCTGGCCTTCCTTGCCGAGAACGCCAAGCGTGACGGCATCACCGTGCTGGCTTCCGGCCTGCAGTACGAAGTGCTGACCGCAGGCGAGGGTGCCAAGCCTTCCCGTGAAGACAGCGTGCGCACCCACTACCACGGCACCCTGATCGACGGCACCGTGTTTGACAGCTCCTACGAGCGCGGCCAGCCAGCCGAGTTTCCGGTGGGCGGCGTGATCGCCGGCTGGACCGAAGCCCTGCAACTGATGAATGCCGGCAGCAAATGGCGTCTGTATGTACCGAGCGAGCTGGCCTACGGCGAACAAGGCGTGGGCAGCATCCCGCCGCACAGCGTGCTGGTATTCGACGTAGAGCTGCTGGACGTTCTCTAACGCTCAGGCGCTTTCCTTCGCGGGCATGGCTCGCTCCTACGATGTGCCAGCCAGTCTGGTGTAGGAGCGGGTCATGCCCGCGATGCGTTTCAGGGGCGCAACGCCCGGGCGTAGCAGTAGAGAAACAGATTACGCACCAACTCCTTGAGCACCAGCGGCTCGCAGGAGTTCAGCTCGTGCAGATCCAGGTCGCCCTGATCGCGCAGTTCGTCCAGCGCCTGTTCTTCCAGTACCGCGCAGACCTCGCCGGTGTTGCGATTGAGAATGCGCAGGTAGGGCTGTGGTCGGTCCAGCCAGGC
>JBFJZW010000368.1:0-3961 GCA_041621875.1 Pseudomonas sp.
GCCAGGGTCAGGACGAAGGTGGTGGCCAGGGACAGGCCGATGGCCGTCTCGATCTTCTTCGACACGCCCATAAAGGGGCACAGGCCGAGGAACTGCACCAGCACGAAGTTATTGACCAGGATGGCGCTGACCATGATCAAGGCGAGTTCGGTCATTGCGGGTTCCATTGATGGACGGGCAAAAGGCCATTTCCCTCATCCGGCGCTACGCGCCACCTTCTCCCAGGGGGTAGAAGGCCAGAAGGATGACGTCGCTGCGCGACTTACTATGTTCAAGGGCGGCTATTATCGGTAAGCCGACCCAGCCAGACAAGCTGGATCAGCCACCCTGAGGTGTCGGCATAAGGCTAGCAGCCCAAGAAGCTATGGGCTGCCCGGGCTTATTTGACCCGCTGGCCCGGCTTGGCACCGCTGTCGGGGCTCAGCAGGTAGATTTCTTCACCGCCGGGGCCGGCCGCCAACACCATGCCTTCGCTGATGCCGAACTTCATCTTGCGTGCCGCCAGGTTGGCCACGTACAGGGTCAGGCGGCCTTCCAGCTTGCTCGGGTCCGGGTAGGCGCTCTTGATGCCGCTGAACACGTTGCGCTTGGCATCGCCGATATCCAGGGTCAGGCGCAGCAGCTTGTCGGCACCTTCGACGAACTCGCATTTCTCGATCAGGGCGATGCGCAGATCCACCGCGGCGAACGCATCGAAGGCGATCTCGGCAGCCAGTGGGTCTTTAGCCAGTTCGCCGTTGCCTGGAGTGGCAGGTGCGGCTTCGCTGGCGGCCAGGTCTTCTTTGGAGGCTTCGATCATGGCGTCGATTTTCGCAGGCTCGATACGGGTCAGCAGGGCGGTAAATGGGTTTAGTTGATGATTCTGAAGGGCAGTTTTGTAGTCATCCCACACAAGGGGGCTGACATTCAGGAATTGCTCTGCCTGCTCTGCCAGCTTGGGCAGAACCGGTTTCAAGAAGATCACCAGCTGGCGGAACAGGTTGATGCCCAGGGCGCAGATGGCCTGCACTTCATCCTGCTTACCGTCCTGTTTGGCCAGGGACCAGGGCGCCTTGTCGGCGATCCAGGCGTTGGCGCGGTCGGCCAGAGCCATGATCTCGCGCATGGCACGGGCAAAATCGCGGGCCTCGTAGGCCTCGGCGATGCTTGGTGCGGCGCTCTGGAAGGCTTCGGTCAGCTCCGGCGCGGCATTGCCGGCCACCAGCAGGCCGTTGTTGCCCTTATGGATAAAGCCGGCGCAACGGCTGGCGATATTCACCACCTTGCCGACCAGATCCGAGTTGACCTTCTGCACGAAGTCTTCCAGGTTCAGGTCCAGATCGTCAACGCCACGGCTCAGCTTGGCCGCGTAGTAGTAGCGTTGGTATTCCGGGTTCAGATGATCCAGGTAGGTGCGCGCCTTGATAAAGGTGCCGCGCGACTTGGACATCTTCTGCCCGTTGACCGTCAGGTAGCCGTGTACGGCGACCGCGGTCGGCTTGCGGAAACCCGCGCCTTCGAGCATGGCCGGCCAGAACAGGGCGTGGAAGTTGACGATGTCCTTGCCGATAAAGTGGTACAGCTCGGCAGTGGAATCCTTGCCCCAGAACGCGTCGAAATTCAGCTCGGGCGTGCGCGCACAGAGGTTCTTGAAACTGGCCATATAGCCGATCGGCGCGTCCAGCCAGACGTAGAAGTACTTGCCCGGTTCGTCGGGGATCTCGAAGCCGAAGTAGGGCGCATCACGGCTGATGTCCCATTCTTGCAGGCCGGAATCCAGCCATTCGGCGATCTTGTTGGCCACCGCGTCCTGCAGTGCGCCGCCGCGGGTCCAGCTTTTCAGCATGGCCTCGAAGTCCGGCAGCTTGAAGAAGAAGTGCTTGGAGTCGCGCAGCTCAGGCACTGCACCGGAGATCGCCGAGCGCGGGTTCTTCAGCTCGGTCGGCTCGTAGGTCGCGCCGCACTTCTCGCAGTTGTCGCCGTACTGGTCTTCGGCCGCGCATTTGGGGCAGGTGCCCTTGATAAAGCGGTCGGCGAGGAACATGCCTTTTTCGGGGTCGAAGTACTGGGTCACCGAACGGGTGGCGATATGCCCGGCGTCGCGCAGCTTCAGGTAGATGGCCGCCGACAGCTCGCGGTTCTCTTCCGAGTGGGTGGAATGGTAGTTGTCGAAGTTCACCCCGAAATCGGCAAAGTCGGCGGTGTGTTCGGCCTGCACATTGGCGATCAATTGCTCGGGAGTAATGCCTTCCTTCTCGGCGCGCAGCATGATCGCCGAGCCATGGGCATCGTCGGCGCAGACGTAGATGGCCTGGTTGCCGCGCAGCTTCTGGAAGCGCACCCACATGTCGGTCTGGATGTACTCGAGCATATGGCCAAGGTGGATCGAACCGTTGGCATAGGGCAGGGCGCTGGTAACGAGAATCTTGCGGGCTTCGCTCATGGGGATCGGCTGCACTGGTAACTCAGGGAAGCCGGTAACTATAAAGCAGCCGCAAGCTGCAAGCCACAAGCCGCAGGCATGCGGGGTGGAAAACTGCATGGCGGTTGTCGTCGTGGGCGGTGTCGGCGGCGGAAAAGGCCTGCGGCGGTTTTCCACCCTACGTTATGATGTCCGCCTGCTTTACTCAGCCTTTCGGAGCCTTCCATGAGTGTCGTCACCCGCGCAGCGGTCGAAGCCGCCCTGTCTCAATACACCGACCCGCATCTGAATCAGGACCCGGTCAGCGCCGGCTGCCTGCGCGAGGTGGATATCCAGGGCGGTCAGGTCAAGGTGCGTCTACAGCTGGGCTACGCCGCGGGGCTGTTCAAGAGCGGCTGGGCGCAGATGCTGCAGATGGCCCTGGAGAATCTTGACGGCGTCGAGCGTGCCCAGGTCCAGGTCGACTGCGTGATCGAGGCGCACAAGGCGCAGGAGCAGATACCGGCCCTGGCCAATGTGAAGAACGTGATCGCCGTGGCCTCCGGCAAGGGCGGGGTGGGCAAGTCCACCACTGCGGCCAATCTGGCCCTGGCCCTGGCCCGTGAGGGGGCCAGGGTCGGGATTCTCGATGCGGATATCTATGGGCCGAGCCAGGGCATCATGTTCGGTATCGCGGAAGGCACGCGGCCCGAGGTGAGGGACCAGAAGTGGTTTGTGCCGCTCAAGGCCCATGGCGTGGAAGTGATGTCCATGGCCTTTCTCACCGACGAGAACACCCCGATGGTCTGGCGCGGGCCTATGGTATCCGGGGCGTTGATTCAGTTGATCACCCAGACGGCCTGGAATGACCTGGATTACCTGGTGGTCGATATGCCGCCGGGTACCGGTGATATCCAGCTGACCCTGGCGCAGAAGGTGCCGGTGGCCGGCGCGGTGATCGTCACCACGCCCCAGGATCTGGCGCTGCTGGACGCCAAAAAGGGCGTGGAGATGTTCCGCAAGGTGAATATCCCGGTGCTCGGCGTGGTGGAAAACATGGCCGTGCATATCTGTTCGAGCTGCGGGCATGCCGAGCACCTGTTCGGCGAAGGCGGTGGCGAGAAGCTGGCGGCGCAGTTCGGCGTCGATCTGCTGGCCTCGCTGCCGCTGTCGATGGCCATCCGTATGCAGTCCGATGGTGGCAAGCCGACCACCGTGGCCGATCCGGAAAGCCAGATCGCGATGATCTACCAGGAAACTGCACGCAACGTGGGTGCGCGTATCGCCCAGGGCGCTGCGCAGCAGGCCATGCCGAACATCGAAATCAGCGAAGACTGAGCCCCGCTGCTACGCGCATTGCGCGTAGCGCTTTCCTCTTAGGAAAAGTCTGCGCTCATAAAAAAGCCCCGCACTAGGCGGGGCTTTTTATCAAGCGAGGTTAGTGCAGGTTATACAACCTGAACTTCCTCAGCTTGCATGCCTTTCTGACCACGGGTGGCCACGAAAGTCACTTGCTGGCCTTCTTTCAGGCTCTTGAAGCCATCGCTCTGGATAGCTTTGAAGTGTACGAAGAGGTCGTCA
>JBFJZW010000369.1:0-3959 GCA_041621875.1 Pseudomonas sp.
CGTGGTACTCGCGAATGAATTCCTCGATCTGCGACTTATCGTCGGCCGACTCGTTGATCGGGATGCGGATCTTGCCGCAGGGCGCGGTCATGGCCCGCGACAGCAGGCCGGTGAGTTTGCCTTCGATATCGAAGTAGCGGATCTCGCGGAAGTTGGCGATGCGTTCGTAGAAGCCCGACCACACATCCATCTGCCCGCGCTTGACGTTGTGGGTCAGGTGATCGAGTTCCTTCAGGCCGACCGCGTTGTCGTTCGGCGTACGCCCCTCGATATATTCGAAATCGACGTCGTAGATGCTCTTGTCGCCGTAGCGGTCCACCAGATACAGCAAGGAGCCGCCGATGCCTTCCACACAGGGGATATTCAGCTCGCCGAAGTTGGCATGGCTGCCCACCAGCTTGGCACCCTGGGACTCCACATAAGCCGCGGCCTGGGCGGCGTTCTGCACGCGGAAGGCCATGGCGCAGGCACTCGGGCCGTGCTTCAGGCCGAACTCGCGCACATGCCCGGTGGGGCTGCCATTGAGCACGAAGTTGATGTCGTTCTGCTGGAACAGCCAGACCTCTTTCGAGCGGTGCTTGGCGGTTTCGGTAAAGCCCATGGCGGTGAACAGCTCACGCAGCTGCTGGATGCCTTCCGCGGTCGGCGCGGTGTATTCGACGAACTCGAAGCCGTCGGTGCCGATGGGGTTGTGCTGCTCGATCTTGTTCACGGCGTTCATTGCGCCTCCTCGTTGTTGTTTTGATCAACCGCTGCGTCAGTGCAACGGCGCGGATTGACCCCATAACAACCGAGCGCAGACCGCCAAACAAGCCGGCTCGAGCCGGCCCAGCCCGGGCTAGGCCCGAGCTTTCGGCAAGTTTTTAATACACCCAGAAAAACAACGCGTTCGCTGACCGCAAACACCCACTGCACGTAACGAAATATTTACAAGGCGGTTGATTTAACTGCCAGAAGCAAGGCCGCAGGGGCCCGGGCCTGATTGAAACCCACAACAAATCGCGGGCATGGCTCGACCCTACGGGGAAACACCGACCGTAGGAGCGGGCCATGCCCGCGAAAAAATCTTGCACTTACAAAGCAACCCTAGGGTGGATGACGCCTTTCTTATCCACCATGAGAACGCATTGGTGGATGGATAAAGCGCCATCCACCCTACGGATTGGCCGTCCCAGCGCAGCTATCAGTGCTGCAGATGGCCGTACAGCTTGGCATACAGCCCGCCCTCGGCGATCAGCTGCTGATGGCCGCCGTCTTCGGCGATGCTGCCGCCGTCGAACACCAGCACCCGATCCGCCTGTTTCACCGCACTCAGGCGGTGGGCGATGATCAGGGTGGTACGCCCGTTGAGAAACTGGTTGAGCGCCTGGTGCAGGGCGTATTCGGTGGCGGCGTCGAGAGCCGAAGTGGCCTCGTCGAGGATCACCACTTTCGGCTCGGCCAGGACCATACGGGCGATGGCCAGGCGCTGGCGCTGACCACCGGACAGGCGCACACCACTACGCCCAACCATGCTGTCCAGGCCCTGCGGCAAGGCCCGGATAGTGTCGGCCAGCTGGGCGATTTCCAGGGCCCGCCAGCAACCTTCGTCGCTGCGTTCGCGGCCCATGCACAGGTTGGCGCGCACCGTGTCGTTGAACAGCGCCGGGTGCTGCAACACCACCGCGACATTCTCGCGCACGCACTCCAGGCCGATTTCCTCCTGGCTGCAGCCGCCGAAGCGGATGGTGCCGGCCTGCGGGGTATAGAGCCCAAGCAGCAACTGCACCAGGGTGCTCTTGCCACCGCCGCTGGCCCCGACTATGGCCACCTTCTCCCCCGGCGCGATGCTCAGGTTGAGCTGATTAAGCACCGGCTCGTCGTTGTAGGCGAAGGTCAGGCCACTGACTTCGATGCCCACTGTGTCGCGGTCCTTGAACGGGTCGATCCGCCCCGGGTAGTGCGGCTCGTCCTTGCGCGCCAGCAGCTGGTTGATCCGCGTCAGTGCACCACCGGCGGCATAGAAGGCGTATTGCAGGCTGAGTAGCTGCTCGACCGGGCCGATCATAAACCACAGGTAACTGAACACCGCGAGCATCTGACCGATCGACAGATCGGAAAACAGCACGGTAAGCATGGCCGCGGCGCGAAACACATCGATGCCGAACTGAAACAGCAGGCCGCTGGCGCGGTTCGACGCATCGGTCTTCCATTGCGAGGCCATGGCGTGGTCGCGCACCTCCCGGGCCCGCCCACCGAGGCGGCCGAGGAAGAAGCCCTGACGGTTGCCGGCGCGGATTTCCTGGATGGCTTCCAGGGTTTCGGTCAGCGCCTGGGTAAAACTCGAGGTGCTATCGTTCTCGAGCTTTTTCAGGTGCTTGACCCGCTTGCCTAGCAACACCGTGGCGTAGATCACCAGAGGGTTGAACAAGAGGATCAGCAGCGCCAGCTGCCAGTGCATCCAGATCAGGATGGCCGAGGTGCCGGCCAGGGTCAGCACCGCCACCAGAAAGCGGCTCAGGGTTTCGCCGACGAACTTGTCCAGGGTCTCCAGATCGGTGACCAGGTGAGTGGTGACGGTGCCGCCGCCGAGGCTTTCGTACTCGCCCAGGGAGATGCGCTTGAGCCGTTCGATCAGGCGGATGCGGATGCGGTAGACGATGTCCTTGGACAGACGCGCGAACAGCTTGGCCTGCAGCACGTTGAAGATCAGCGCCGAACCGCGCAGCAGCAGAGTCAGCACCAGCATCAGGCCGATATAGCCGGACGCCGTCTGCCAACTGCCGGGCAGGAAATTGTCCATCACCTTGAGCGCCGCATCGCCATCCTGCAGCAGCACTTCGTCGACCAGCAGTGGCAACAGCAGCGGAATCGGCACGCTGCACAGGGTGGCGAACAGCGCCACCAGATTGGCCAGAATCAGGGCTTTCTTGTGGTGCAGGGCCAGCCGGCGGATTTCCGCCCAGCTCAGGCGATCAGGCATGGGCCGCACGCTCCAGCCAGCGCGCCAGCAAGGGCTGCAGCACTTCAAGGGGTTGATAGCCGTTGGTCAGCAGCGCCAGCTGGCCGTTGCGTTCGGCCAACAGGGTGGGGAAACCGGCGATACCCAGGTCCTGCACCCAGCTGACATCGGCGGCGGTGGCCTCGCGTTGCGCGGCACTGTCGAAGGCTTCGGCAAACACGATGCGCGGGATGCCGGCGCGCTCGGCCAACTCCACCAGCACGCTAGCGCGGGTGACATCCACGCCTTGGGTATAGAACGCGCGCTGGATCAACTGAGCCAGTGGCCAGACCATATCCGGAGCCAGGTTGCGGGCGGTGACCAGGGCCCGGCAGGCTGGCTCTGTGTCGTACACCAGGCCCTCGGGCAGGCCGGCCTCGAAGTTGAACAGCTGACCGGTATTGGCATTGACCGCCTGCCAATAGCCCAGGTAACGCACCCGGGCGGCGGCATCGATGGCTACACCATCACGGCGCAAACCACCCAGCACCAGCTGCAGACCAACCCCGGCCGCAGCGGCCTGCTCGGCGAGGGACTCAAGCACCGGGGCAAAGCCCCAGCACCAGGAACACATCGGGTCCATCACATAGAGCAGGCGTGCGTGCATGCTTAAGCCTCGCGCGATTGTCGGGGGTTGTAGCCCAGCGGGTGCGGCTGATTGCGCGCCTTGGCCAGTTCGATCTGACGCTGACGCTCGCGGGCACCGGCGCGGGTCTTCTCCGGCAGCGAGTCCCAGCAATGCGGGCAGCTGACGCCAGGGGTGTAGAACTCGGACTGACGGTCCGCCACCGACACCGGAGTGCGGCAGGCGTGGCATTGGTCGTAATCGCCTTCGGAGAGGTCGTGGCGTACCGTCACCCGGTTATCGAAGACGAAGCAGTCGCCCTGCCACTTGGTTTCTTCCTGCGGCACTTCTTCGAGGTACTTGAGAATGCCGCCCTTGAGATGGAAAACCTCTTCGAAACCTTCACCAAGCATA
>JBFJZW010000370.1:0-3957 GCA_041621875.1 Pseudomonas sp.
CCGGAAAAAACTCGCCGGAAAACCGTTCATTTAATGACTGATCATTCCCTGTACAAATGACACCAAACAACACAACTTATTACCTGTTTTGTCCTACAGTCTGGCGCTATATGTCGGTCGCCAAGTTGTTTTAACCGGCGACGAGTGCAGATAGTTCAACCCCCCGCAAGTCAAGTAAGCCGGGTTATATCCCTGCAAACTTTTCTTACAATCAGACAAGTAACACAAAAGTGTTACCCGCATTATTACGGGTAACACTTTCCAGGGTTTTGTCGGACAAGATACGCAGGGAGCGACTGCGACAAGTTCGCCGGCCTGGCGGCCAGGCAGAGACCTGCGCGCAGGCTGTCGCTAACCGCAACGGACTGGAGAGAAACGCCGGCCGAGCTGCTGGGGCGCGCGCCCTGCAATCCGGCCGGGCACAGGACGCATCAGCCAGCCAGGCTTTTGCTCACCACTTCGAAGACGTCGCTGGACAGCTCGCCCGATGCCAGGATGCGCTGCAGTTCGGCCTTCATCAGTTGCTGGCGAGCACTGTCGTACTTGGCCCAGCGTGTCAGCGGTGCCAGCAGGCGCGAGGCGATCTGCGGGTTGAGGGCATTGAGGACGATCACCTGATCGGCGAGGAAGCGGTAGCCGCTGCCATCGGCCTGGTGGAAGCCCAGCAGGTTCTGCCCGGCAAAGGCACCGATCAGGGCGCGCACCTTGTTCGGGTTCTTCAGGGTAAAGGCCGGATGCTCCATCAACTGCTCGACCCTCTGCAGCGCGCCGGGCAAGGCGCAGGCCGCCTGCACGCTGAACCACTGGTCCATGACCAGCGGGTTGTCCTTGAAGAAGTCGGCAAAGCTGGCCAGGGCGGCGGCCTTCTCGGCTTCGAACGGCGAATTGACCAGCACCGCCAGAGCGGTCAGGCGCTCGGTCATATTGTCGGCGTTCTCGAACTGCTCCAGACAGGCCGCCAGCACCTCGGCCTTGGCGCTGAGCATCAGGTAGGACAGCGCGATGTTCTGCAGGCTGCGCCGGGCAAAGTGCTCGGCCTCGGCGATATAGGCGGTGCCACGGGAAAGTTCGCGATTGGCCTGATAACGCGTCCATAGCAGATCGAACAGTGCCGCCGACAGTTGCTGGCGAGCAAACTCGCGGGCCGCATGAATGGCCTCGACATCGGCCACTTCGCTGATCTCGGTCAGATAGGCCTCACCCGGCAGCGAGAGCATCTCGGCGACCATGGCCTGATCCAGTTGCTCATTGGCCAATACGCTGCGCAGCGCCGTAACCAGGCGCTGGTCGAGCACCAGGGCTTCACCGCGCTGATGCTGGCCGATCAGCTCCTGCAGCACCTGTACCGACAACTGCTGCCCCGCTTCCCAGCGGTTGAAGCCATCGCTGTCATGCTGCATCAGGAACATCAGCTGATCGCGGCTGTAGGGGAAGCTCAGCTTGACCGGCGCGGAGAAGCCGCGCAGCAGGGATGGCAACGGCTGCTCGGCGATATCGACAAAGGTCAGCACCTGTTCGGCCTGGTCGATGGCGAATACCCGCGAAGCCTCGCCGGCCTGCGCTTCACCCTGCAGACGCAGTGGCAGGGCCTGGCCCTGAGCACCAATCAGGCCCAGCTCCACGGGAATCACAAAGGGCAGCTTCTCGCTTTGCCCAGGCGATGGCGGGCAGCTTTGCTGGAAGCTCAGGCTGTAGGTCTTGGCCGCGGCGTCATAGTGCTCGCTGACCGTCAGGCGCGGCGTGCCGGCCTGGCTGTACCAGCGCTTGAACTGGGTCAGGTCGATGCCATTGGCCTCTTCCATGGCACGGATAAAGTCATCACAGGTCACGGCCTGGCCATCATGGCGCTCGAAGTACAGGTCGCTGCCCTTGCGGAAGCCCTCGGCACCGACCAGGGTGCGAATCATGCGCACCACTTCCGAGCCCTTCTCGTACACGGTCAGGGTGTAGAAGTTGGAGATCTCCATAAAGGCGTCCGGGCGCACCGGGTGGGCCATGGGGCCGGCGTCTTCGGCGAACTGGTGGGTACGCAGGTAGGCCACGTCCTCGATGCGCTTGACCGTGTGCGAGTGCATGTCGGCACTGAACTCGGCATCGCGGAATACGGTAAAGCCTTCCTTGAGCGACAGCTGGAACCAGTCGCGACAGGTCACCCGGTTGCCCGACCAGTTGTGGAAATACTCATGGGCCACCACCGCTTCGACCCGCTGGTGGGCGGCGTCGGTGGCGGTTTCGGCGCGGGCCAGCACGCAACTGGAGTTGAAGATATTCAGGCCCTTGTTCTCCATGGCCCCCATATTGAAGTCGTTGACCGCGACGATCATAAAGATGTCCAGGTCGTACTCGCGGCCGTAGACCTCTTCGTCCCACTTCATGGACTTCTTCAGGCTGTCCATGGCGTGTTGGCATTTGTCGATATTCTCCGGCTCGACATAGATACGCAGGGCCACCTCGCGCGAACTCATGGTGGTGAAGCTGTCTTCCACACACCAGAGGTCACCGGCGACCAGGGCGAACAGGTAGGCCGGCTTCATAAAGGGGTCTTCCCAGGTCGCCCAGTGACGGCCGCCCTCTTCACTGCCGCTGGCAATCGGGTTGCCGTTGGACAGCAGCACCGGGTAGCTGTGCTGCTCGGCGCTCAGGGTGGTGGTGAACTTGCTCATCACGTCCGGGCGGTCGAGGTAATAGGTGATCTTGCGAAAGCCCTCGGCCTCGCACTGGGTGCAGAACATGCTGCCGGACTTGTACAGGCCTTCCAGCGCCGTGTTGCTTTCAGGGTGGATGCGCACGCTGCTGTCGATCACAAAGCTGGCTGCGGTTGGTTGCAGGGTCAGGTGGCTGTCGCTCAGCTGGTAATCGGCGGCGCTCAGCTCGCGGTCATCCAGCGCCACACTCAGCAGTTCCAGCTGCTGACCGTCCAGCACCAGCGGTGGCAAGCCACTGCCGGCCGCCGGGTTGCGGCGCATCACCAACTGCGCATGAACCAGGCTGTGATCCTCGAACAACTCGAAGGTCAGGTGCGTCTCATCGATCAGATACTCCGGAACCTGGTAGTCCTTGAGGTAGATCATCTTCGGCTGTTCGGTGCGCATGGGGGCCTCTCTGAGGCAGCTGCAAGCTTCAGGCTTGGCGCTGCAGTAAGGATTGGGGTCAGCTGGCCGGCTGTGGCTGGCAGCTTATGGCGATCTGGTAAGCGCTGTATTTGCGGATGTTGATCACGCCGGTGTCGAACATCAGGTACTGGCCCTTGATGCCCAGCAGGGTGCCTTCGGCCAGCGGATTCTTGTCCAGGTTGAAACTGCTGATCTTGGCCGGATAGGCCTCGATCGGGTAACGGATCTGCACCACCGCCTGCTCGCTGAGCGGCTGGATAGCCTGAATACCGAAGCGTTGCTGCAATTCGGTCAGGCCCGCCGCACAGCTGTCGAACAGCTGCTCGCGTACCGCCAGCAGATCCACCGGCGTGGCATCGCCCTTGAGCAGGGCGCGCCAGTTGGTCTTGTCCGCCACCTGGCTGCGCAGCAGGTCTTCGACGAAGCCGGACTGCTGGCGGGTGGCAACCCGAAGAATCGGCAGGGCCTGACTCGCGCCCTGATCGATCCAGCGGGTTGGAATCTGGGTGGCGCGGGTGATGCCGACCTTGACGCCGCTGGAGTTGGCCAGATAGACCACATGATCGGTCATGCAGAACTGCTCGCCCCAGCTTGGCTCGCGGCAGGTGCCGGCGTCATAGTGGCAGCGCTCCGGGCTCATGATGCAGATATCGCACTGCGCCAGTTTTTGCATACAGGGGTAGCAATAACCCTGGCTGTAGCTGCTCTTGGTCTTGCGCCCGCAATGGCTGCAGTGAATCGCCCCCAGGAACTCCAGGCGCAGGTGCTTGCCGATCAGCGGATTGACCGCCACCTGCTCTTCCCCCAGACGAAAGCTGTACTGCACCGGCGCATCCAGCTGCAC
>JBFJZW010000371.1:0-3945 GCA_041621875.1 Pseudomonas sp.
CATGAATTGCTCCGTGCCGAACAAGAACAACAAAAAATGCCTTCCAGTGGTGAAGGTCCGCAGATTCATGCCGATAAGCGTGATGACGTCGCATCCAATCAGGATGATGTCGACGATCTGCTTTCCAGCCTGGGATTTTAGGAGCACGTCTATGAGCTTCGGCGCCGATGAAGAAATCCTCCAGGACTTCCTGGTGGAGGCCGGCGAGATTCTTGAACTACTGTCCGAACAGCTTGTAGAGCTGGAGAGTCGGCCGGATGACATGAATCTGCTCAACGCTATTTTTCGCGGGTTCCATACCGTCAAAGGTGGTGCTGGTTTTCTCCAACTCAATGAGCTGGTGGAATGCTGCCATATCGCAGAAAACGTCTTCGACATCCTGCGCAAGGGTGAACGACGCGTGGACTCGGCGCTGATGGATGTGGTGCTGGAAGCACTGGATGCCGTCAACAGCATGTTTACCGAGGTGCGCGAGCGCACCGACCTGACCCCGGCCACGCCCGAGCTGCTGGCTGCCTTGGCTCGTCTGGCCGAGCCGGCGGGAGCCGCTGCGCCGGTCGCCGCAGCGCCCGCAGCAGCGCCAGCGCCTGTGGGCGGCGGGGCCGATATCACCGACAGCGAGTTCGAACAGCTGCTCGGTGCTCTGGATGAGGCCCCCAGTCAGGCGGCCGTGGCTGCCGGCAGCGATGAAATTACCGACGACGAATTCGAGTCCTTGCTCGATCAGTTGCATGGCAAGGGCCAGTTCGCGGCCGCCGAGACCGCCAGCGTGACGGCTCCCGCCGCGGTTGCCGCGGCGGCATCCAGCAGCGACGAAATCACCGACGACGAATTCGAGTCCTTGCTCGACCAGTTGCATGGCAAGGGCCAGTTTGCCCCGCCGGCAACCCCCGGGCCAACGGCCAAGGCCGCCCCCGCGGCGGCTTCCGGCAGTGATGAAATCACCGATGACGAGTTCGAGGCGCTGCTCGATCAGCTGCATGGCAAAGGCAAGTTTGTCGAGCCAGAGACCGTCAGCACTGCGCCTGCGGCCGCCCCGGCGGAGCCGCTTGAGCCCGCCAAGCCGGTGTCCAGGCCTGCGGCCAAGCCCGAGCCGGCCAAGGCGGCTGCCCCGGCCAACGAGAAGGCTGCCCCGCCCAGCGAGGCGGAAACCACGGTCAGGGTCGACACCGCGCGCCTGGACGAGATCATGAATATGGTCGGCGAACTGGTGCTGGTGCGTAACCGCCTGGTGCGCCTGGGCTCCAACAGCGCCGATGAGGCCATGGCCAAGGCCGTCTCCAACCTCGATGTGGTCACCGCGGACCTGCAGACCGCGGTGATGAAGACGCGCATGCAGCCGATCAAGAAGGTCTTCGGGCGTTTCCCGCGGCTGGTTCGCGATCTGGCGCGCCAGCTCAAGAAAGAGATCAACCTGGAGCTGGTCGGCGAAGAAACCGACCTGGACAAGAACCTGGTCGAAGCCCTGGCCGATCCCCTGGTCCACCTGGTGCGCAACGCGGTCGACCACGGTATCGAGATGCCGGAGGAGCGCGAGGCCTCGGGCAAGCTGCGGGGCGGCAAGGTGGTGCTCTCGGCCGAGCAGGAGGGCGACCATATCCTCCTGTCGATTTCCGACGACGGCAAGGGTATGGACGCCGATGTACTGCGCGCCAAGGCGGTGGAGAAGGGCCTGCTGGACAAGGACGCGGCCGACCGCCTCAACGAATTCGAATGCTACAACCTGATCTTCGCCCCGGGCTTCTCGACCAAGACCGAGATTTCCGACGTGTCCGGCCGCGGTGTCGGTATGGACGTGGTGAAAACCAAGATTTCCCAGCTCAATGGCACGGTCAACGTGTTCTCGGTCAAGGGTCAGGGCTCGAAGATCGTCATCAAAGTGCCGCTGACCCTGGCGATCATGCCGACCCTGATGGTGATGCTGGGCAACCAGGCCTTCGCCTTCCCGCTGGTCAACGTCAACGAAATTTTCCACCTCGACCTGTCGCGCACCAACGTGGTCGACGGCCAGGAAGTGGTGATCGTGCGCGACAAGGCGCTGCCCCTGTTCTACCTCAAGCGCTGGCTGGTGAGTAAGGCGGCGCATGTTGAGCAGGGCGAGGGCCATGTGGTGATCCTCACCGTCGGCAATCAGCGCATCGGCTTCGTCGTCGATCAACTGGTGGGCCAAGAGGAGGTGGTGATCAAGCCGCTGGGCAAGATGCTCCAGGGCACTCCGGGCATGTCGGGCGCGACCATCACCGGCGATGGGCGCATCGCCCTGATTCTCGACGTGCCGAGCATGCTGAAGCGTTATGCTCGGCGCATCTGAATATTGACGGCACGCCTGTCTGCGTCGTGCCGTTTAGGAGTGTTTATGGCTGTTAAGGTGTTGGTGGTTGACGATTCCGGTTTCTTTCGCCGGCGTGTGTCGGAGATTCTTTCGGCCGACCCTAATATCCAGGTGATTGGTACAGCCACCAACGGCCGCGAGGCCATCGATCAGGCACTGGCACTCAAGCCGGACGTGATCACCATGGATTACGAGATGCCGATGATGGATGGCATCACGGCCGTGCGTAATATCATGCAGCGCTGTCCAACCCCGGTGTTGATGTTTTCCTCGCTGACCCACGAAGGCGCGCGGGTGACCCTGGATGCGCTGGAGGCCGGGGCCGTCGATTTTCTGCCGAAGAACTTCGAGGACATCTCGCGCAATCCGGAGCGGGTCAAGCAACTGCTGTGCGAGAAGATCCATACCATCGCCCGCAGCAACAGGCGCAGTTTCAGTCCGCCTGCGGCCCCGCTTGCCGCCCCGGCTGCGCCAGCCAGGCCCGTGGGGCGTCCCGCCGCTAGCGCTGGCGGCAGTTCCTTGAGTCGTCCGGCGAGCGCTCCCGCTGGCACGCCGGTCAGTTCGGCTGCGCCCAAGCGTAAGGCCTACAAACTGGTCGCCATCGGCACCTCGACTGGCGGCCCGGTGGCCCTGCAGCGAGTCCTGACCCAGTTGCCGGCCAGTTTCCCGGCCCCCATCGTACTTATCCAGCATATGCCGGCGGCCTTTACCAAGGCCTTCGCCGAGCGCCTGGACAAGCTCTGCCGGATCAGCGTCAAGGAGGCCGAGGACGGTGATGTGCTGCGCCCGGGCCTGGCCCTGCTGGCTCCCGGCGGCAAGCAGATGATGGTCGATGCCCGGGGCATGATCAGGATCCTGCCCGGCGACGAGCGTCTGAATTACAAGCCCTGTGTCGATATCACCTTTGGTTCGGTGTCCAAGTCGTATCACGACAGGGTGCTGGCTGTGGTGCTGACCGGCATGGGAGCGGATGGCCGTGAAGGCGCGCGCCTGCTCAAGCAGAGCGGCAGCCAGGTATGGGCCCAGGACGAAGCCAGCTGCGTGATCTACGGCATGCCGATGGCCATCGTCAAAGCCGACCTGGCCGACGCGATCTACCCGCTCGACGAGATCGGCAGGCACCTGGCGGAGACCTGTATATAAATGGATGTACTGAGCCTGATTGGGGTCATCCTGGCCTTTGTCGCCATTCTCGGCGGTAACTACCTGGAGGGTGGCCATGCGGCGGCATTGCTCAACGGTCCGGCGGCGCTGATCGTGATTGGCGGTACCCTGGGCGCGGCCTTTCTGCAGGCCCCGGTCAATGTGTTCAAGCGCTCGCTGGCCATCAGTAGCTGGATTTTCTTTCCGCCGCATATCGACTTGATCGGCGGCATCAACAGGGTCGTGGGCTGGAGCATGACGGCGCGCAAGGAGGGGCTGCTCGGCCTCGAGGCGGTGGCCGATGCGGAGACCGACCCCTATGCGCGCAAGGGCCTGCAGTTGCTGGTCGACGGTGCCGAACCGGAAGCCATCCGCAGTATTCTCGAAGTTGACCTGTATACCCAGGAGGGGCGTGATATTCAGGCCGCCAAGGTGTTCGAGAGCATGGGCGGCTATGCGCCGACCATTGG
>JBFJZW010000372.1:0-3920 GCA_041621875.1 Pseudomonas sp.
ACTGAGCAGCAGCTTTTGCACCAGCACCGGGCGATGGGTCTCCGGAAACAGCCCGCCATTGAGAAACGCGCAGCTGGCCAGCTGGATGTGCCCCTGCTGATGCCGAGCCAGCAGTTCCTGGGCCACGCTGTCGCCATAGTCATGGGCCAAAACATGCACAGGCTCGCGAATACCTAGATCCGCCAGCAGCGCCTGCTGCAGATCGGCCTGCTGCAGCAGGCTGTAGGCATGCCCGCGCGGCTTGGCCGAATCACCGAAACCGAGCATATCGCAGGCAATCACCCGGTATTTCTCGGCCAACGCTCCCCAGAGACGATGCCAGTCCCAGCTGGCGGTGGGAAAGCCGTGGATCAGCAGCAGGGGCTCGCCCTGCCCCGCCGTCCAATAGCGTACTGCATGGCCTTGAAAGCTGAAGTTCAAGCCCTGAGTCCGCCAATCCGCCAGGGCGATCCCTGGCAATATGCTCACAGGTCGTAACCCGGCATCTGCTGATCCAGCTTGCGCAGCAGCGCCGGCCAGGGCAGCGCGCCGCCCATGCCCTGGGGGCTTTTCATCACCCCGGCGATCATCCCCCGGGCACCGTCGAGCACCTGCTGGGGGATATGGATCAGCTCGGTGCCACCGCTTTGCGCCATGACCTGGATCTCGCAGGCGCGCTGCAGAATAAACATCATCAGGAAGGCGTCGGCGATGCTGCCGGCGGCGGTGAGCAAGCCGTGATTGGGCAGGATCATAAAGTTCTTCTCGCCCAGATCGGCCTGCAGGCGGGCCTTCTCGTCATGGTTCAGCGCCACGCCTTCATAGCCGTGGTAGGCCAGGCTGGCGAGGACGAACAGCGACTGCTGCGACAGTGGCAGCAAACCCTGCTTCTGCGCCGAAACGGCAATCCCCGCAGCGGTGTGGATATGCAGCACGCAGGCCACATCGTGGCGCACCTCGTGTACCGCGCTGTGGATGGTGTAGCCGGCCGGGTTGATGTCGAACGGGCTGTCCATCAGCTTGTTGCCGGCCAGGTCGATCTTTACCAGGCTGGAGGCGCTGATCTCGTGGAACATCAGGCCGTAGGGGTTGATCAGGAAATCTTCGCTGTCGGGAATCTTCGCCGAGATATGGGTGAAGATCAGATCATCCCAGCCATACAGGGCGATCAGGCGGTAACAGGCAGCCAGATCGACGCGGGCCTGCCATTCGGTGGCGGACACCTGATCCTTGAGGCTTACAACAGGCAGTGCGTGGGCAGCGGTCATGATTTTCACCTCGGCTTTTGTTATTGACGTGCCAAGGAGTCTAGCGAGGGCGGCGGCAAAGGTGAGTCGCCCTGGCGGCCAGCCTGCTGACCTTGCGGGTCAAACCCGCTCGGGGTATTGCAGCGCGTAGGCCGGCTTCGGCGCGCAGATTGCCCTAGATCCCGGGGCGGCCGCGGCATGCAGCGCCTCGATCAGCGCCAGCGCGCGCGGATGCATCAGCCTTGCAGCGCCACAATAAAGTCCGCCAGCCAGGGCTCGGCATCGCTTTCCGGGGTGACGCTTTCGCTGCTGTCCAGACGCAGCATCGGCTGCACTTCACGGATGCCCAGCTCGGCATACAGCTCGCGCACCAGCTCGCCGCCGCCGCAGAAGGTATCGCCATAGCTGGAGTCGCCCAGGGCAATCACCCCGCCCGGCAGGCCGCTCCAGGCCGGTAGATGGTCACGGATGGCGTAGTACAACGGCTGCAGATTATCCGGCAATTCACCCATGCCGGTGGTCGAGGTCACGGCCAGAAAAGCCTCGGGGGCAAAGGCCTGAATCTCCGCCAGGCTGGCGCGCGGGTTGTGCCAGGCCTCATGACCTGCGGCGTTGAGCAGGCGCTCGGCGTGGCGGGCGACTTCCTCGGCGGTGCCGTACACCGAACCGGAAAGGATGGCGATCTTCATGCAAAACTCCGAAACAGTCAGAACCAAATCGATAAGCCGGGCATTATGCCGCAAGTAGACAGCCCGCCCGGATGTTTTAGAATGCAGCGGACATAGACTGGGAAATCGCCTCATGATCAACGCCAAACTGCTGCAACTGGTGATCAACGCCTCCAACGATGGCATCGTGGTGGCCGAACAGGAAGGCGACGACAACATCCTGATCTATGCCAACCCCGCCTTCGAAAAGCTCACCGGCTACGCCAGCGAAGACATCCTCTATCAGGATTGCCGCTTCCTCCAGGCCGACGACCGCGACCAGCCGGGCCTGGCCGCCATACGCGAAGCGGTGAAGAACCATCGTCCATGTCGGCAGATCATCCGCAACTATCGCAAGGACGGCAGCCCGTTCTGGAACGAGCTGTCGATCACCCCGGTGGTCAATGAAGCCGACCAGCTGACCTACTACATCGGCATCCAGAAGAACGTCACCGAGCAGGTCGAGGCCCAGGAGCGGGTCAAGCAACTGGAGGCTGAACTGGCCACCCTCAAGGCCGAGCTGGCGCGCTTACAGACGGTCGCTGCCAAGCAGTAACAAAAGGCCAATCTTGCGGTCACACGTGTAATAGCTATTACGCGTAGAACTCGATCATGCAAGAGCGCCCCCTTCTAACTGCGGCTGAACTGGCCTTTATCCGCCAACTGCAGGATTCGACAGCGGACGCCGAAAAAACGGACCTAGCGGCTCTGCGGGTCGATGCGAGCGAGCAGATCGGCGAACTGCTTTCGCAGTGTGCGGCCAACGAACAGTTGAGCATTCATGCGCATATCGCCAACCAGCACCTGACCTTCGACCTGCATCTGAGCCGCGATGCGCAGAATGAGCCGTGCCTGCAATTGGGTACCCCGCAGATTTTTGACGAAGGCGCGATCAATCGTGCCTGGCGCTCGCCACTACCGCAGCCCCTACACCTGCAACGCCCCGATTCCCGCCCCTGCGACTTGTGGGTTCACCAACTGTCGATGAATGGTGCCCTGATCGAGCAGCGCGCACGGCGCAAGCCCCCTGCGCATTTCCGCCTGATGCTGCCACTCGATGAACAACCGGCCATCACCCTTGAGGGCGAGCTTGTGCGTAAAACCGACGAAGGCCTGTTCGCCTACCAGGTGCACACCCTCGACCCGCACAGCGACGAGCATTTGCGCCAGTTTCTCTATCAGCAACACCGCCGGTACGAACAACAGCTGCAGCGCTAGGCAGCGGCTTGAGCCGCGAAACTCGCGAATAAATCCCGCGCCCAGAATCGCCCCATCAGCCAATAACCTGTCTTAAGGCTATGTCCCTGTACTACGTTGCACCCAGACACCGCTACTCGAGCGGAGCGCGTAGGAGCGGGCCATGCCCGCGATGACTTTACCGAGCATGCCCTGTGCGCGACCATAGGGGTGGTCGTCCCCCGCCGCGCATGCGAAGCCGCCAGTTGTGCAAGCCTGAATGGCGCAGCCCCTCTCCCCGGAGGGGCGAGGGGCTAATCGGCCTAAGCCGGGCAATCGCACAACAGTTAGCGGGTACATCGCCCCAAAAAAAACCGCTCACTTGTTAGGTGAGCGGTATGACCGCCAAGGGCGGGGCCGAAATGCAGGAATAATTCCTACGACAGGGATAAAAAAATCCGCTAGCCGAAAATGGGCACACAGCTGGCTACCGGATTGCGCAGTCTTTCTAGGCCGCAAATGCCTCTTCGCAACCAGCTCGTCGGTTTCGCCGTGGCTGCGCCCCCACCTCCAGGCCAGGCTGGCCCGGGCCACATAATCGCGCACCACACGGCAGCGCGTAGCGGCAACCCGGCTTGTTGCCAGGGCCGCTCAGCGGGCCCAGCACCTTCTCCGTCAGCCTGACGGCGTCTTCCAGAATGGTGCTACCGAGGTCGTCTCCGAACTCGCGCTGACCAGGCCGCGACTGCAAGGTGGCATAAGCGTCGAGCACCTCGTCAAAAACACAACGCCTATCACGAAGGGATGCGCG
>JBFJZW010000373.1:0-3857 GCA_041621875.1 Pseudomonas sp.
AAGGACAGGCCCATCAACAGGCTCATCTGGGTGTCGCTGATCATCAAATCGCGGCGGATCGGCCCCACCAGCAGGTTGAGAATCTGCCGGTCGATAAAGGACAGCACATAGGCCACCATCAGAATGGCAACAGTGGCCCAGGCGCGGGTACTGGAGGGATAGCCGTTATTGTTGTGGGGCACTGGCAGTCTCCTCGGCGGCGCAGGTGCGCTGCACGACGGTTGAAAGAGCTGCCAGCTTAGGTCGATATACAGGGCGATGAGTATCGCCCGTAGGTGTTATCAGTCAGGCGAATGCAATACATCCTTTCGAGCTAATGCATCCCCCACTTCAAAGCATCAAAGGCGCACGCTCACTCAGCGTCTTCAGCGCCGCCACCCAGCTCGGGTGGTCGTTCAGGCAGGGCACCAGTTGCAGGCTTTCGCCACCGGCCTCGATAAACTGTTCGCGGCCACGGTCGCCGATTTCCTCCAGGGTTTCGATACAGTCGGCGACAAAGGCCGGGCACATCACAAGCAGCTTCTTCACCCCCTGCTTGGCCAGTTCGTCGAGGCGCGTTTCGGTGTAGGGCTCGATCCACTTGTCCCGCCCCAGGCGCGACTGGAAGGACACCGACCACTGCTCCGCGCGCAGGCCCATGCGCTGGGCAAAGGCGTGGGCACTGCGCATGCACTGGGCGCGGTAACAGCTGGCCAGCACCTCGGGCGGAGCGCTCATGCAGCAGTCCGGCCCCTTGAGGCAATGCTTACGCGGATCGAGCTTGCGCAGGTGACGTTCCGGCAGGCCGTGGAAGCTCAGCAGCAGGTGATCGAAGTCCTGTTGCAGATAGGGCCTGGCGCTATCGGCCAGGGCCTCGAGGTACTCGGGCTGCTCATAGAAAGGCGGCAGAATCGAAAAATGGATCGGCAGCTTGTGCTCGCGCACCACCCGCCGCGCTTCCTCGATCACCGTGGTGGTGGTGCTGTCGGCAAACTGCGGGTAGAGCGGTGCCAGGGTCACCTGTTTGATGCCCTGGGCGGCCAGACGCTGGAGCACCGTCTCGAGCGACGGCTCACCGTAACGCATGGCCAGCTCCACCGGGCCCTGGCTCCACGTGGCCTGCATCGCCTGCTGCAGGCGCTTGCTCAACACCACCAGAGGAGAGCCCTCCTCCCACCAGATCGAGGCGTAGGCATGGGCCGAGGCGGCCGGGCGCTTGATCAGGATCAGCGACACCAGCAAGCGCCGCAGCGGCCAGGGCAGATCGACGACATAGGGGTCCATCAGAAACTGATTGAGGTAGCTGCGCACATCGGCGACGTCGGTGGAGGCTGGCGATCCCAGGTTTACCAGCAGCAATGCGTTATCGGTCATGCGCAATCCTAGTCAGGTTGGCCCAGCAGGTCCGCCAGCGCCACATCCAAATGAGTAAAACGAAAACTGAAACCTTCGGCCTGCAAGCGCGTCGGCAAGGCGCGCTGACCACCGAGCAGCAGCTCGGACAACTCGCCCAGGGCCAGGCGCAGGACGAAGGCCGGAGCCGGCATAAAGGCCGGGCGGTGCACTTCGCGGCCCAGGGCCTGGCTGAACTCGCGGTTGCGTACAGGCGTCGGCGCGCAGGCATTATAAGGACCACGGGCCTGCTCCTGCTGCAGGAGAAAATCAATCAGGGCGATTTGATCGCTGATATGAATCCACGACATCCACTGCCGACCGCTGCCCAGGCGGCCACCCAGCCCCAGCTTGAACGGTGGCAACAGGCGCTTGAGAAAACCACCGTCGCGCGCCAGCACCAGACCGGTGCGCAGCAGCACCACACGGATGCCCAGATCTTCGGCGCGCAATGCGGTTTCCTCCCAGGCCCCGCACAGTTGCGCGGCAAAATCGTCGGTGACCTGGGTCGAGTCCTCATCCAGCTCACGCTCGCCGCCGTCGCCATACCAGCCCACCGCCGAACCGGACAACAACACCTTGGGCTTCTGCCCGCGGCTGGCCAGCCAGGCCAGCAACTGTTCGGTCAGGGTGATGCGGCTGGCCCACAGCAGCGTCTTGCGCTTGCGCGTCCAGGGCCGGTCGGCAATCGGCGCACCCGCCAGGTTGACCACGGCATCCAGCGGTTCCTCGGCCAGTTCCTCGAGGCGACCGATTCCACGCACCCCGGTGCCGCACAAGACCTCGACCTGTAACGGAGTGCGGCTCCACACCGTCAATTGATGGCCCTGTCGCGCCCAGTGCCGGCACAACGCGCGCCCGATTAGCCCAGTACCGCCGGTTAGAAGTATGTGCATGGCATCGTCCTCGCATGGCTGATAGTGAGTATGCGCAACATGAAGATTTCTGACCGTCGTGCCTTTATTCCGCCGGCCAGTTGTCTTAACTATAGGTAGGTACGATTGCAGCCACACATCCTATACATAAAAACCATATTGTATAGTTTCTGTATAAATCGTAGCCTAAATGGCCTTGAGCAAGAGGTAAGCCATGACAGCCATCAACCCCATCGCCATCATCGGCACCGGCATCGCCGGGCTGTCCGCAGCCCAGGCCCTGCACGCCGCCGGACATGCGGTGCAACTGTTCGACAAGAGCCGCGGCAGCGGCGGCCGTATGGCCAGCAAGCGCAGCGACGTCGGCGCACTGGACCTGGGTACCCAATACTTCACGGCCCGCGACCGCCGCTTCGTCGAGGTGGTGCAACAGTGGCAGACCCGCGGCTGGGTCAGCGAGTGGACCCCCAGCCTCTACCACTTCGACAATGGCCAACTCAGCGCCTCGCCGGATGAGCAGGTACGCTGGGTCGGCAGCCCACGCATGAGCGCCATCACCCGCGCCATGCTCGGGGCCTTGCCGGTGCAGTTCTCCTGCCGCATCACCGAAGTGTTTCGCGGCAAACAGCACTGGCACCTGCAGGATGCCGAAGGCAATAGCCACGGCCCCTTCAGCCATGTGGTGGTTGCCGCGCCCGCACCGCAAGCCACGACTCTGCTGTCCAGCGCACCGAAGCTGGCCGGGGCCGCGGCCAGCGTCGCCATGGACCCGACCTGGGCCGTGGCGCTGGCCTTCGACAGCCCGCTGGACACCAAGGTCGAAGGCTGCTTTGTACGCGACAACCCACTCGACTGGCTGGCCCGCAACCGCAGCAAGCCCGGGCGCGACACCGCCCAGGACACCTGGGTCCTGCATGCCAGCAGCCAGTGGACCAAACAACATCTGGATATGGCCAAGGAAGAGGTGATCGAACAACTGCACGGGGCCTTTGCCGAGTTGATCGGCTGCGCCGTGCCGGCACCGGTCTTCAGCATGGCCCATCGCTGGCTGTATGCCCGCCCGGCCACGGCGCTGCAGTGGGGAGCCCTCTCCGATGCCGACCTGGGCCTGTATGCCTGCGGCGACTGGTGCCTGTCGGGCCGCGTCGAAGGGGCCTGGCTCAGCGGCCAGGAAGCCGCCCGCCGCCTGCTCGCACACCTGCAATGAAGGCCCAGGTCCGCACTGCGTCAGCCAGACACCGGCTTAACCCGCGCAAGCTGCTGCTGTCGAAATGGACGGCAGCACGACCGCTGAACCGTGAAAAACACTTCCTGGTTACCGAGCTGTTCTGCGACGAGGACGGCACTGTGCTGCAGGTCGAATTACAGGCCGTACTCAGCCAGCGCAGCCAACGCCTGGACTGGCAGACCCTGGAAAATGCCCAGCACTGGCTGATGGGCTGGCAGTAAGCCCCTCCTCCCTGCGGCCAACCCCGGCCGCGCAAAGCCCCGCCCGCCACCGCCAACCGACCGCCCCCAGGACGTGCCGGGTGTTTCGCCGTGCCACCCCGCCAACACCTCTACACCTCTACACCTCTACACCTCTACACCTCTACACCTCTACACCTCTAC
>JBFJZW010000374.1:0-3827 GCA_041621875.1 Pseudomonas sp.
ATGACCAGCAGGGGTAGAAAACCCAATTCGTAACCCATGATTATTCTCCTTGTCGCGGCTGCCGATCAGCCGCGATCACGTCCAGTCGTACGCCCTTGCGAGCCCGTACCTGCACCTGCTGGCCGGGGGCGAGCGGCGTGTCGCTCTGTACCTGCCAGCGCTCGCCCTGCAGCAGCACCCAGCCGCCGCAGGGGTCGTCCGCCTGCACCGCCAGGATCGCGGCCCGACTGCCCAGCAGCGGCTGGTCGCCGCTGACCTGCAATCGCCCGCGGGCACGCAGGGCCATGCCGACGATCAGCACGATCAGCAGCGCGCTGCTCAGTGCCAGGCCGATGATCAGCGCCAGGGGAATGCCGAAGCCCGGCACATCGGTGTCGATCAGGATCAGCGCGCCGAAGACGAAGGCCACCACCCCGCCGATGCCCAGGATGCCGAAACTGGGCAGGAAGGCCTCCGCCGCCATAAAGGCGATGCCGAGTAGAATCAGCGCGGCCCCGGCATAGTTCACCGGCAGCAGCTGCAGGGCGTAGAGGCCGAGAATCAGGCTGATGCCACCCAGCACGCCGCCGACCCCGCTACCCGGGTTGGAGAATTCGAAGATCAGCCCGTAGACCCCGATCATCATCAGGATCAGCGCCACGCTGGGGTTGGTGATCACCGCCAGCAAGCGGGTGCGCCAGTCCGGCTCGAGGCTGATCAGCGGGGCACCGACGGTCTGCAGGCGCACGTCCATATTGGCCGCTGCGAACACCTTACCGTCCAGTTGACGCAACAGCTCGGCCAGGTCGCTGGCCAGGTAGTCGACCACCTTGAGCTTCAGCGCCTCCTCGGCGGACAGGCTACTCGCCTGACGCACCGCCTGCTCGGCCCATTCGACATTGCGCCCGCGCAGTTGCGCCAGGCCGCGGATATAGGCCGAGGCATCGTTGATCTGCTTGGCGCTCATGGCGTCCGCCGGGGCCTCCTGCTTGCCCTCCTCCTCCGGCTTCTTCTCCTCGTCGGTGGGTTTTCCGCTCGGCGCGCCCGGCATGCCGATGGCCACCGGAGTGGCCGCGCCCAGGTTGGTGCCCGGGGCCATGGCGGCGATATGACTGGCATAGAGGATATAGGTCCCGGCACTGGCGGCCCGGGCACCGCTGGGGGCGACATAGGTGGCCACCGGCACCGGGCTGGCGAGGATCGCCTTGATAATGGCGCGCATGGAGGTATCCAGACCGCCGGGGGTGTCCATGTTCAGCACCACCAGCTGCGCGCCCAGTTCCTGGCCGCGGGCCAGACCCCGCACCACATAGTCGGCGCTAGCCGGCCCGATGGCCCCATCGACCCGCAACTCCAGCACCGGAGCCGGAGCTGCCAGCCCAGCGCCCGGCCCCAGCACCCAGACCAGGACCAGCACGCAACAGCGTAGAACCTGTTTCACGAAGCGCTCCCGGCAGCCGGAATGATCAAGGTCCACAGGCTGCGATCCGGCTACCTGTTTAAGAGGATAGACCATGGTGCCTGGCGACCGAATTTACCCGACAGCGTCAGCGGGGGCTGCCGCCACCGCGCGGAGTCCGTTAGGCTGCTCGGTATTCCCGCTGAACAAGACCCCCGCCCATGTCGTCCAGCCCCCTCAGCCACTCCCTGCGCCGTCTCTGGGCGCTGGACAAGTTCAGCTACAGCCTGCGGGTGTTTATCGCCCTCAGCGGCGCGCTGCTGCTGTGCTGGGCGCAAGGCTGGATGCACGCCCTGATTCCGCTGTTCCTCGGGGTCATCGCCAGCGCCCTGGCCGAGACCGACGACAGCTGGCAGGGTCGCCTGGTCGCCCTGCTGGTGACCCTGGGGTGTTTCAGCGCCGCGGCCTATGCGGTGGAGCTGCTGTTTCCCCACCCCTGGCTGTTCGTCAGCGCCCTGGCCCTGGCCAGCTTCGCCCTGACCATGCTCGGGGCCCTGGGCGAACGCTACGCCACTCTGGGTTCGGCCACCCTGATCCTGGCGGTGTACAGCATGATCGGCGTGGAGCAGCGCGGCGGCAGCGCTGGGCTCTGGCTGGAACCCCTGCTGCTGGTGGCGGGCGCGGCCTGGTACGGCCTGCTGTCGGTGATCTGGAATGCGCTGTTCGCCAACCAGCCGGTGCAGCACAGCCTGGCCCGGCTGTTTCGCGAACTGGGCCTGTACCTCAAGCTCAAGGCCGCGCTGTTCGAGCCCCTGCGCCAACTGGATGTGGAGGAGCGGCGGCTGGCCCTGGCCAGGCAGAACGGCCGGGTCGTCGCCGCGCTCAACGCCTGCAAGGAGGTGATCCTGCACCGGGTCGGCAATGGCCGCCCCGGGCCCAAGGTCAGCCGCTACCTCAAGCTGTATTTCCTCGCCCAGGACCTGCACGAGCGCGCCAGTTCCTCGCACTACCCCTACAACGAACTGGCCGAAGCCTTCTTCCACAGCGATGTGCTGTTCCGCTGCCAGCGCTTGCTGCGCCTGCACGGCCAGGCCTGCCAGCGTTTGGCCCAGGCCATCGAACTGCGCCAGCCGTTCGAGTACCGCGCGCTGTGCGGCCAGGCCCTCGACGACCTGCACGACTCCCTGGAGCACCTGCGGGTGCAAAGCAACCCGGCCTGGCGGCACCTGCTGCGCTCCCTCGCGGCCCTGGCCGGCAACCTGCGCAGCCTCGATGGGCTGCTGAGCAACGCCAGCAGCCCCGATGCCCTGGCCGAGGAGCAGGACAGCAGCCTGCTCGACCGCGAGCCGCAATCGCTCAGGGACGTCTGGGAGCGGCTGCGCCTGCAACTGACGCCAACCTCACTGCTGTTCCGCCATGCCCTGCGCCTGTCCTGTGCCCTGACCCTCGGCTACGGCCTGCTGCACTGGATCCACCCGACCCAGGGCTACTGGATCCTGCTGACCACCCTGTTCGTCTGTCAGCCGAACTACGGCGCGACCCGACTCAAGCTGGTGCAGCGGATCAGCGGTACGGTGCTTGGCCTGCTGCTCGGCTGGGCGCTGTTCGACCTGTTCCCCAACCCGCTGGTGCAGGCCTTGTTCGCGGTGGTGGCCGGGGTGGCCTTCTTCGCCCTGCGCAGCAGCCGTTACACTCTGGCCACGGCGGCCATTACCCTGCTGGTGCTGTTCTGCTTCAACCAGGTGGGCGACGGCTACGGCCTGTTTATTCCGCGCCTGGTGGATACCCTGCTGGGCAGCCTGATCGCCGGCCTGGCGGTATTTCTGATCCTGCCGGACTGGCAGGGCCGCCGACTCAACCGCCTGCTGGCCAATACCCTGAGCTGCAACAGCCGCTACCTGCAGCAGATCATCGCCCAGTACGTTAGCGGTAAACGCGACGACCTGGCCTATCGCCTGGCGCGGCGCAATGCGCACAACGCCGATGCGACCCTGTCGACCACCCTGGGCAATATGCTGATGGAGCCCGGGCACTTCCGTAAGGAGGCGGATATCGGCTTCCGCTTTCTGGTGCTGTCGCACACCCTCTTGAGTTATCTCTCCGGGCTCGGCGCGCACCGCGGCGAAACCCGTCTGGAAGGCAGCGACAACCCGCTGCGGCTCGGGGCCGGACACCTGGCGGCCAGCCTCGATGAGATCGCCCAGTGCCTGAACGAAGGACGCCCGGTGGCGATTCACAGCGATGCGGAAGAACAGCTGGCCAGTCGCCTGGAGCAGCCCGACGACAGCCTGGACGACCAGCAGCGCCTGGTGCAGACCCAGCTGGCGCTGATCTGCCGTCAGCTCGGGCCGCTGCGCACCCTGGCCGCCCACCTGCGCAAGGGCGCGCAGGCCTGAGGCCAGACATCGGCTTCGATGGGTAGCGCGCCCCGCCATCCTGCCTGGGCATC
>JBFJZW010000375.1:0-3744 GCA_041621875.1 Pseudomonas sp.
CATGTCTTCATAGCTCAGGCCGGCGGCCTTGAAGATGGCGCGGGCATTCAGCTCGGTGCCGGACTTCGGCGCGCCGACGGAAATGCGCTTGCCCTTGAGGTCGGCCAGGGTGTGGATGCCGGACTCCTTGTTGGCGACGATCTGGATGTAGTTGGGGTAGGTGCCGGCGATGGCCCGGAGCTTTTTCAGCGGCACCTTGAAGCCGGCGTCTTCCACGCCGTTCCAGGCGTCGGCCACCGAATCGCCGAGGGCCAGGGCCAGCTCGCCGCGGCCGCTCTGCAGCAGGTTGAGGTTTTCCACCGAGGCCTTGGTGGCCTGCACCGAGGTCTTCGAATCGGCGATGCCATTGCTGTACAGCTGCGACAGGCCGACGCCGATCGGGTAGTACACGCCGCTGGTGCCGCCGGTGAGGATATTGATAAAGGTCGGCGCGGCGAGGACCGCGGTGCTGGCAGTAAAGGCCGCAGCAGCGGCAAACAGGCTGAGTCGTTTGGTCATTCGCATGGATCAATCTCCGTCGTTGTTATGGCTTTAATGCAGAGGTTTCACTGTAGACGCTGTGCGCCGCCCGAGTGGCGAAGCCGCGTCGTGGCTAGCTGAATGGCTGAAAGGGGCGAACGCCCGCCCCCGGCCGTAACCGGGCACGCAAGAGGTGGCGTTGTGCAGCTGGGCGAGCGCGGCTCGCTGGGGATGCTTGGCAGTTCATGGGCTCACCTCTTGTCTTTCTTATGCTGCCCGCGGCAATTAAGCGCGTGGCTGACAAGAGCTATAGCAGAAGCCGTGCCAGTCGTCGAAAAGCCCGCTCTAGAGCGGATGGCCTCTCTCTAACTGCGCGCTACGGGCGGAAACTCGCCTATGCGAAAAACCCAATAGGCGGAAACCTGCCGATGACTGCCATCGATCCCGCGGATTTCATCCTGATTAGCGCTAGGCAGGGTGGATGGCGCTGTTCTCATCCACCCTTGCAGGTGGTGGATGGCTGAAGCGTCATCCACTCTACGAAGTCGCAGACCTGCAATAACCATCGGACTCACGGGCTGGATCATGCTTTTTTGCAGCCACCTCTATTCCTCGTCGCTGCTGCCGCTGGGACGATAGCTGCTGCGTTGCAGGCCGTGGCGTTGCATCTTCTCGTTGAGGGTGCGCCGCGGCAGCTGCAGCAACGCCATGACCTCGGCGATATTGCCCTGGCAGTGCTGCAGGGCGCGGTGCAGGCACTGCGCCTCGAAGGCTTCCATCTGCTCGGCCAGGGATTGTGCCGGCAACCCTCCCGCCTCCTCGACCTGGGCGCTCAGGCCCAGGGCATGACGCTCGGCGGCATTGATCAGCTCGCGCACGTTGCCCGGCCAGTCATGCCCGAGCAGGCGCGCCAGTTCGCCGGGCGGCAGGGCCGGCATCTCCCGCTGGTGGCGCTGCGCGGCCTGCTGGGCGAAGTGCTCGAACAGCAGCGGAATATCCTCGCGGCGCTCGCACAGCGGCGGAATACGCAGGCTGGCGACATTCAGGCGGTAGTACAGGTCCTCGCGAAAACGCCCAGCCTTGACCTCGTCGAGCAGGTCCGGCTTGACCGCACTGATGACCCGCAGATCGACCCGGATGCTCTTGTTCGAACCCAGGCGTTCGAGGGTTTTCTCCTGCAGCACGCGCAGCAGTTTGACCTGCTGGGCCAGGGGCAGGCTTTCCACCTCGTCGAGAAACAGGGTGCCGCCATCGGCGTGTTCGATGCGCCCGATGCGCTTGCCCTGGGCCCCGGTAAAGGCCCCGCTTTCATGGCCGAACAGCTCGCTGTCGAACAGGTGCTCGGGAATCGCCGCGCAGTTCAGCGCGACGAAGGGCTTGCCGGCGCGGGCGCTGAAATCGTGCAAGCAGCGCGCGACCCGCTCCTTGCCGCTGCCGGTGTCGCCGCGCAGGAGGATATTTACCGAAGTGCCGGCCAGCTCGAGGATCTGCCGGCGCAGGTTTTCCATCGGCTTCGATACGCCGAGCAGTTGCGCCTCGATATGGTCCTTGCGGGCGAACTGCTCGCGCAGCTGGCGGTTCTCGCAGACCAGGCGGCGCTTGTCCAGGGCGCGGCGCACGCTGTCGAGCAGACGCTCGGGGGTGAAGGGCTTTTCGATAAAGTCGTAGGCACCCTGGCGCAGGGCCTGTACCGCCATGGGCACATCGCCATGACCGGTAACCAGGATCACCGGCAGGTCGCGATCCAGCTCCAGCAGCTTGTCCAGCAGCTGCAGGCCGTCGGTGCCAGGCATACGCACATCGCTGACCACCACCCCGGCAAAGTCGCGGTCGATGAGCGCCAGGGCCTGGGCCGCACTGGCGCAACTGCGCACATGCAGACCGGACAGCTCCAGCCACTGCTGCACGGCCTCACGGATCGCCGCTTCGTCATCGACGACTATCACTTGCCCGGTCATATCACCTCCTGATCAATCGGCGGCAGTGTAACTGCCTTGGTATTTTGTAGGGTGCGCTGTGCGCACCAGCAGGCTGGTGGCATGCGTTAGCCGGTGCGCACGGCGCACCCTACGCGACCGAGTACGCTTACGCCGCCGCCGGCAGGCGCAGGGTAAATACCGCCCCCTGCTCGCCATTGGCCGCCTCCAGGCTGCCGCCCAGTTCGCGCACGATGCCGTAGGACACCGCCAGGCCCAGGCCCAACCCCGCGCCTACCGGCTTGGTAGTGAAGAAGGGTTCGAAGACATGGTCCAGCGCCTCGGCGGCGATGCCGCCGCCGCTGTCGGCGACGCTGAGCAGGCAGCTGTCGGCCTGACGCTGGATGCGGATATGCAACTGCCGCGACGCGGCAGACGCCATGGCATCCAGGGCGTTGTGCAGCAGGTTGAGCAGTACCTGTTCGAGGCGGATGGCATCGCCAAGGACCATGGCGTCCTGCTCGATCTCGCAGTGCAGTTCGACATTTTCGCTGCGCATGCGCGGGGCCAGCAGTTGCAGGGCCTGCTCCAGCACATCGCTCAGACGCAAGCGCTCGCTGAGGCCCGCCGGGCTCTTGCGGGCGAAGGTTTTCAGGTGCCCGGTCAGCCCGGCCATGCGCTGCAGCAGCCCGTCGATACGCTGCAGGCCCTCGCGCACATCGGCCTGGCGACCGCTGTCGAGGAGCAGGCGCAGGCTGCCCAGCTGCATCTGCATGGCGGTCAGCGGCTGGTTGATTTCATGGGCCATGGCCGCCGACATCTGCCCCAGGGCGGCCATCTTCGCCGCATGCACCAGGCCTTCCTGGGCCTCGCGCAATTCCGCGGTGCGCAGCGCCACTTCACGTTCCAGGCGCTCGCGGATACCGGCCTGCAGGCGCTGGTTCTTACGCCGCTGGGCGAGAAACAGCAGGAGAAAGGCCAGGGTCATCCACACCCCGGCGGCGGCCAGGCGATAGCTGCGCACGCTGTCGACCAGAGCCTGCGGCTCGAGCAGCAAATGCAGGGTCCAGCCTTCGCCCTCCAGGGCCAGGCGTTGCCAGAGGTAATCGCGCGGACCATCCGGGCCCTCGACCCGCCGCCACTGGCTGTCGCTATCGATCTGCCGGCGCAACGTGCTGGGCAGCGGCTGCAGGGCCTGCTCGGCATACTTGCGCACCTCCACCAGCTCGGCGCGGGCCTGCTCGCTCAGGTCGCTGAGCACGCGAAAACGCCAGGCCGGCTTGTTGCTGAGGATCACCACCGAGTAGCTGTCGGCCACCAGCAACACCCCGGACTGGCTGGCCCATTCGCGCTGCAGCTCCTCCAGTTC
>JBFJZW010000376.1:0-3715 GCA_041621875.1 Pseudomonas sp.
CCCTCGTTGTGGAGACCGCGGCGGCCCATGTCGATGGCCTCGATCTTCGACGGGCTTGCCGTCTTGATGGCATCGAAATAGCTTTCGCAGACTGTGAAGTAGTCCTTCACGATGCGCCGGAAGGGTGCGAGCGGCAGCGCCACGGTGGAGAGTGCCTGCTCGGCCTCGTCGCGCACGTCGAACAGCAGGCGGTTGTCCTGAACCGACAAATGAAGGCAATAGGGCCCCGCATGGTCGCCCACAAGGGCGAAGCGGTTTTCCTCCACGTGGCGAATCACGGCCTTGGTGATGGTGCGGTAGTTGAGTGCGTGATCAATATCGTTATCGCGCACGGCATCCACTGCCGGGTAGAGGATGGTGAGGTTGATCAACACATCCTGCTTGTTGTTGATCTCCTCTTCCTTGATACCGATATAGGTGCGCAGGCGCAGGTCCTTGACGCGGATACGCGCCATCCCAGGTTCCAGTCGCGGCATTACTTGCTCCGTCCGATCAGTTGCAGGAATTCATGGCGAGTGTTGCAGGATTCGCGGAAGGCTCCAAGCATCACCGATGAAGTCATCACCGAGTTCTGCTTCTCCACCCCGCGCATCATCATGCACATATGCTTGGCCTCGATCACCACGGCCACCCCGGCGGCACTGGTGACCTGCTGGATGGCATCGGCGATCTGCTTGGTGAGGTTTTCCTGGATCTGCAGGCGGCGCGCATACATGTCGACGATGCGCGCCACCTTCGACAGACCGAGCACCTTGCCGGTGGGGATATAGGCCACATGGGCTTTGCCGATAAAGGGCAGGATGTGATGCTCGCACAGCGAGTACAGCTCGATATCGCGGACGATCACCATCTCGTCATTATCCGACTCGAACAGCGCGCCGTTGACGATTTCTTCCAGGCTCTTGTGGTAACCGTTGCACAGGTATTGCATGGCCTTGGCGGCGCGTTTGGGGGTGTCCAGCAGGCCTTCGCGCTCGGGGTTTTCACCGACGCCCACGAGGATTTCGCGATAGTGGTCAAGCATCTGAGAATTCATTGCAGGTCCTCGCGGCACGCCTCACTTGAGGTGGCGGCCGCCGTTTACGGTAAGAGTAGTGCCGGTGACGTAAGGGTTGTCGAGCAGGTAGCGCAGGCTCTGGTAGATCACCTGCGGCCCGGGTTCTATGCCCAGTGCCGATTTGTTCAGGGTTTTGCGTCGGTATTCGTCATCGTCGTCCGGGTTGAACAGGATCAGCGCCGGGGCGATGCCGTTGACCTTGATCTGTGGCGCGAAGCGTGCGGCAAACGACAGGGTCAGGCTGTCCAGCCCGGCCTTGCTGGCGCAGTAGGCCGGGCGCTTGGCGCTGCCCTTGCGCGTTACGTCGTCGCCGATATGCACGATATCGGCGGGTGTCGAACGGCGCAGCAGGTCTTCGCAGTGCAGGTTGATCAGGTACGGCGCGAGCATATGCACGGCAAACAGCTGCTGAAAGGCGGCCGCTTCCTGGCCCGGTTTTTCGTCCAGCCAGTCGGAGGCGTTGTGCACGATGGCGCGCAGGCTGTCGGTGTGGTTTTTCAGGCTGGCGATAAAGCCGAGGATCCCGGCCTCGCTGGCGAAGTCGGCCTGCAGTGTCAGTGCGCCGCGCTGCCTGAGCTGTTCGACGCCTTCGCGCTCACTGCGATAGGTGACGATGAGCGCATGGCCGTCATCCAGCAGGCGTTCGGCGCAGTACAGGCCGATACGCTGGCTGGCTCCGGTAATCAGGATGGGGGCTGCGCTCATGTTCGACTCTGCAGAAGAATAAGGGGTGGGTTCAGCGACGCTGCGCCGGGATACCTGACCAGTAGGACGCGGCCTCGACTGAACCAGGGGTAAAGTTATACCAGCAATACGCTTTGTACAACCATCTGCGCTGTGTGGGTACTGGTTGTGATGGTGGAGTTTTGCCTATTTTATTGAGCTGCAAGGGATTTCATCGAGGAGAAGGCGCTGAAATAATTGTTTCTATCGTGTACAAGTATGGCGATCTTGTACAGGTTTGAGGTGTGCGCTATGGGGGGGGCTGGCCATGTCGCTGGGTAGGCCGTGACAGGCTTAGCGTCGCTCGCGGCTCGAGCACGCCTTCTCCCGGCAGCGCTGGCCGGCATCCGGGTAGGGCAGCCAGTCGAGGTGCGGGCGCAGCCGGCAGAACAGGCGATAGCCCAGCTCTAATAGAGGACGCAAGGGCCGCCAGGCCAGGGGCGCGACCCAGGCTGCCATGCCGGCGGCGCGCCAGCTCCACAGGGTAGCGTCCAGCCCGGTCAGCCACTGGCCATCGGCAAAGTGCGCGTGCAGTCGGTCTTGCAGGGTTTTCTGGGTCAGGCCGAGGGCAGTGGCCTGGAAGTCGGGCTGGCTGATATCCACCAGCCGCAGGCGCTGTCTGCTGGCACGCTGGCGCAGCAGGCGTACTTCCCTGGCACACAGCGGACAGCTGCCATCGTAGTAGAGGGTCAGAGGCCATTGTGGTGGGTTGTTCATGGTCTAACTATTTGTATAGGTGTTGTACAAAGTATGCGCTAAGGAGCTGAGTTACAATGCGCGTAACATTTTTGCTGTGATGCCGCCTCCCATGTCCGATCACGCCGGTGCTTCGTCCCTCGTTTCGAATGCCCTCAAGCAGGAAGAGTTGTTCCCCATTCGCGAGGTGGCGCGCTTGACCGGGGTCAATCCGGTCACCCTGCGCGCCTGGGAGCGGCGTTACGGGCTGATCCAGCCAACCCGCACCGAGAGTGGCCATCGCCTCTATTCCCAGGTGGATATCGAGTCGGTACGCAGCATTCTGGCGTGGATCGAGCGCGGCGTGTCGGTCAGCAAGGTTGGCAAGATTCTCGCCAAAAGCAGCTCGATCAAGGCGGCCAGTGCCCCGGTTTATGAAGAAGTCAGCGCCAGCGAATGGGCCGAGTGGCAGGCGCAGTTGCGCCGTGCCGTCGCGGCTTTCGATGAGGGGCGACTGGATCGTCTCTATGGTCAGGTGTTCTCCAGCTACCCGCTGCCGGTGGTGTTTCAGGACATCCTGATGCCGCTGTGGCAGGAGCTGTTGCTGCGTCAGGACGAGTTCGGCCAGACCAGCGAGTGGCTGTTTTTCGACACCTTTCTGCGTGCGCGCACCTTGCTGCGCCTGCAGATGATGCGTGCCCAGGTCGAGGAGCGGGTGTTGCTGGCGGCCTTGCCGGGGCACTGCCGCGAACTGGAGCTGCTGGTCGCCGGGCTGCTGCTGAGCAGTTCCGAGGTCGCGGTCAGCGTGCTGGGGCTGGGGCAGCCGCTGGAAGAGCTGACCCTGATCTGCGAGAAGATGCAGCCCCAGGCCCTGGTGCTGTTCTCCAATCAGCCGCCCAGCGATGATCTGCCGCGCATGTTGGCGCGCCTGGCCCTGGCGCTGGATTGCCCGCTGGTGATGGCCGGTGACGGTGCCGACCTGGCCGAGGAAAGCCTCAGCGGCTCACCGATCGCCTGTCTGGGCAACGAGGGGCGACTGATGCAGCGCCGCCTGCAGCAGTTTCTGGCTGGGCACCTGGATACCTGATTCCTCTTATCAAGCACGCCTGAACAGTCGCGGCCGCCGTCATGGCGATCGCGCTTTTGCGTGTCTGCGAGTTGTCGCCGATTCCGGATAGTTGTACAGCTCGTATAGAAATATGCTTGCTATTTGGTGCTTAATTCTATACAAAAACTATACATTATTTGTTTTTGTATAAC
>JBFJZW010000377.1:0-3700 GCA_041621875.1 Pseudomonas sp.
CAGGTCGGTGGTGAGCATGGTCGGCTTGTGAAACTTGCCCGGGATATGCGCGTCCGGAATGATCTCCGGCGCATCCTTGGCCACCCACTGCTTGGCACCGGCAGGCGACTGGGTCAGCTCCCATTCGAAATTGAACAGGTTTTCGAAGAAGTTATTGCCCCACTGCGTCGGGGTCTTGCTCCAGGTGACTTCGATGCCGCTGGAGATGGTGTCCTTGCCGTGACCGCTGCCGAAGTTGCTGACCCAACCCAGGCCCTGGGCCTCGATCGATGCCGCTTCTGGCTCCGGCCCCTTGTGCGATTCCGGCGCGGCACCGTGAGCCTTACCGAAGGTATGACCACCGGCGATCAGGGCAACGGTCTCCTCGTCATCCATGGCCATGCGACTGAAGGTGGTGCGGATGTCCTTGGCCGCCTCGAGGTAGTCACCACTGGCGTTCGGGCCCTCCGGGTTCACATAGATCAGGCCCATATGGGTGGCACCGAAGGGCGCGGTCAGCTCGCGGTCGCCGGTGACGCGCTCCGGGTCCACGCCCAGCCAGGCGATCTCCGCCCCCCAGTTCACATCCAGGTCCGGCTCCCACACGTCTTCACGACCGCCAGCAAAGCCAAAGGTGCGGAAGCCCATGGATTCGAGCGCCACGTTGCCGGCGAGGATCAACAGGTCGGCCCAGGAAATCTTCTGGCCGTACTTCTGCTTGATCGGCCAGAGCAGGCGGCGTGATTTATCGATGTTGACGTTGTCCGGCCAGGAGTTCAGCGGCGCGAAACGCTGCTGACCACGACCGCCGCCGCCGCGGCCATCGGTGATGCGGTAGGTGCCGGCGGCGTGCCAGGCCATACGGATCATCTGCGGCCCGTAATGGCCGAAGTCGGCCGGCCACCAGTCCTGGCTATCGGTCATCAGCTTGACCAGATCCGCCTTGAGGGCCTGGTAGTCGAGCTTCTTGAATTCTTCGGCGTAGTTGAAATCACCCAACGGGTTGGACTTTTCCGAGTGCTGATTCAGCAGATCCACACGCAACTGGTTCGGCCACCAATCTCTGTTGGTCGTGCCGCCGCCGGCGACATGATTGAACGGGCATTTACCTGGGTTCGACATGGTTCTCTCCTCTCTCCTCATCGGGTCGGCCCATCGCCTGCAGCCAACAATGGAACAAGACTAGACCCGCTTTGTCAGGGGAACCAATTTATGAAGCGTAACAACTCAATAGTTTTTATCTTTCGTTATTCGCATAAAAAACGGGCCAACACAGGCCCGTTTCTTTATCCACGACTGACTCAGGCGATCAGAATGAATCCGACAAAGGCCAGGCCTGCCGCGATCAGGGTATAGGGCAGCTGGGTGATGGCATGACTGATCAGGTTACAACCCGAGCCCTGGGCGGCCAGCACGGTCGAGTCGCTATAGAAACAGGCCTGGCTACCGAAAGCCGAAGCCGACAGCAGTGCGCCGATGGTCAGCGGGATATCCGCCTGCAGCGCATAGGCCAGAGGCATGACGATGGGGATGGTCACGGCGAAGATGCCCCAAGATGATCCCGTGGCGAAGGCCAGCACGGCCATGGACAGGAATACCATGGCCGGCAGCATCTGCGGGCTCATATAGGGCTTGAGCGATTCCACCACGTATTGCGGCAGCATCAACTGATCGCACACATCCTTGAAGATAAAGGCAGCAATCACGATACCGATGGCCGGCAGCATGGTCTTGAAGCCATCGACCATCTGATCGAGCATTTCCGCCAAGGGCATCAAGCGCTGCAGCAGGTAGAAGGGCACGGTGATGGCCAGGGTGGCCAGCATGCCCATCCACACATCGATATCGAAGTAGATGGTAAAGCCGATCAGCATCAGCAGCGGTACAAGGAAGTTGTAAAGCTTGCCGCCCTCCTTGTCCGCCCCGTCGAACTCCTCCTCCAGTGACTTCATCGAGTAGTTGTGCTCGGGGCTCAGCTCACCCACATGCATGGCACCGGCCGAACCGTGACGCGCGGCCATCTCGGCTTTACGCATGGGACCAATCGCCGGCACCACTCCAGCGGCGACCAGCAACACCAGAATCACCGCAAACCAGGCGTAGAGCATGTAAGGAATGGCCTGGATATAGACGTTGATGCCCTGACCAGTGGCGGCAATATCGTTGTTCTCCAGCAGCCCGCCAAAGAACACCGCCCAGGTCGACAGCGGCACCAGCACGCAGATAGGTGCCGCAGTGGAGTCCACCACATAGGCCAGCATCTCGCGGGAGATCCTGAAACGGTCGGTGACCCGCTTCATGGTTTCACCCACGGTCAGGGCATTGAGGTAGTCGTCGACGAAGATCACCACGCCCAGGGCAAAGGTCATCAGCAGCGAGGAACGTCGCCCCTTGGCCAGCGTCAACGCGGCACGACCGAACGCCAGGGCACCACCGGTACGCACCAGCAAAGCGATCAGCGCGCCGAAGCTGCCGCAGACCAGGATCAACCAGCCGATGGTTTCGTCCTGCATCACCTTGAGGGAAATTGCGGAGAAGTTGTTCAACGCCTCGCTCGGCGACAGCAGCAACAAACCGGAGATGGCACCCAGGACCAGGGCCAGGATGGGCCGCCGCAACATGACCGCCAGGATCAATACGACAGCAGGGGGAATCAGACTCAGCGCAGTAGGTTCGGACATGATGTGCAATTGTTCTTATAGGGGCCGCAAGACGGCGGGAACGGAAGACCCGCGAACCTTACCCGAGCCAGCCGATGCACACAATATCAAACACGACGTGCGGAATATTATTCATCAGAAAAACAAAAAATGGCCGGGAGCCATTTTTAACGTTGCGCAGCAACGGCCCAAAGGGTGGCCGCCAGGGATGGCCGGCCATAAAAAATGGCCGGGAGCCATTTTTGACGTCGAGCAGCGACAGCCAGAAGGGTGGCCGCCAGGGATGGCGAGCCACAAAAACGCCGGGAGCGTTTTTGCGTGCAAGCGCCGGAGGGGCGAAGCACATGGATGTGCTGAGCACAAAAAAACCGGGCCAAGGCCCGGTTTTTCCTACAACCTACTACTTACTCGGCGTCTACAGCTGCACCAGCGACCGGACGGTCAACCAGCTCAACATAAGCCATCGGAGCATTGTCGCCAGCGCGGAAACCGCACTTGAGAATACGCAGGTAACCGCCCTGACGGGTGGCGTAGCGCTTGCCCAGGTCGTTGAACAGCTTGCCGACGATGGCTTTCGAACGCGTACGGTCGAAGGCCAGACGACGATTGGCAACGCTGTCTTCTTTAGCCAGAGTAATCAGCGGCTCGGCAACGCGACGCAGCTCTTTGGCTTTCGGCAGAGTAGTTTTGATCAGCTCATGCTCGAACAGCGATACCGCCATGTTCTGGAACATGGCCTTACGGTGTGCGCTGGTGCGGCTGAGGTGACGGCCACTTTTACGATGACGCATGGTTCAATTCCTTACCAAACTCACGTTCGGTGATGATGACGATCAGACAGTCGCCTTATCGTCTTTCTTCAGACTTGCCGGCGGCCAATTGTCGAGGCGCATACCGAGGGACAGACCGCGAGAAGCCAGAACATCCTTGATTTCGGTCAGGGATTTCTTGCCCAGGTTCGGCGTTTTCAACAGTTCTACTTCGGTGCGCTGAATCAGGTCGCCGATGTAGTAAATGTTCTCTGCCTTGAGGCAGTTGGCCGAACGAACGGTCAGTTCCAG
>JBFJZW010000378.1:0-3667 GCA_041621875.1 Pseudomonas sp.
ACGAGGGCCTGGTGCGGCGGGTGATCGGCGGCCACTGGGGCCTGGTGCCGGGGCTGCAGAAGCTGGCGGTGGACAACCGCATCGAGGCCTACAACCTGCCCCAGGGGGTGATCTCCCAGCTGTTCCGCGACATCGCCGCCGGCAAGCCGGGGCAGCTGTCGCGGGTCGGCCTGGGCACCTTCGTCGACCCACGCCACGGCGGCGGCAAGCTCAACGCCTGCACCACCGCCGAGCTGGTGCGGCTGATGCCGATCGACGGCGAGGACTATCTGTTCTATCCGGCCTTCCCCATCCATGTCGGCATCGTCCGCGCCACCAGTGCCGATGCCGACGGCAACCTGAGTTTCGAGCGCGAGGCGCTGACCATCGAGAGCCTGGCCATCGCCATGGCCGCGCACAACTCGGGCGGGATGGTCATCGCCCAGGTCGAGCGCATCGTCGAGCGCGGCTCGCTCAATGCCCGAGAAGTGAAAATCCCCGGGATCCTGGTCGACTGCGTGGTGGTGGCCGAGCCGCACAACCATCAGCAGACCTTCGCCACCGCCTATAACCCGGCCTTCGCCGGCGAGACCCGGGTGCCGGTGGACAGCCTGAAAGCCATGCCCCTGGATATACGCAAGCTGATCGCCCGCCGCGCGGCGCTGGAGTTGCGCGCCGGCGCGGTGGTCAACCTGGGCATCGGCATGCCCGAAGGCGTGGCGGCGGTGGCCGCCGAGGAAGGGGTGATCGAGCGCCTGACCCTGACCGCCGAACCCGGGGTGATCGGCGGCATCCCCGCCTCGGGCCTGGATTTTGGTGCAGCCAGCAACCACAGCGCGCTGCTCGACCAGCCCTATCAGTTCGACTTCTATGACGGCGGCGGCCTGGATATCGCCTTTCTCGGCCTGGCTCAGGCCGATGCGGCGGGCAACCTCAACGTGTCCAGGTTCGGCTCACGCCTGGCCGGGGCCGGCGGCTTTATCAATATCAGCCAGAACGCCAAGCAGGTGGTGTTTGTCGGCACCTTTAGCGCCGGGCCGCAGGATATTCGTATCGAGGACGGGCAGCTGCGCATCATCGAAGACGGCGCGCTGCGCAAGTTTGTCGCCGAGGTGGAGCAGCGCACCTTCGCCGGTCGCCTGGCCGCCGAGCGCGGCCAGCCGGTGCTCTATATCACCGAACGCTGCGTATTCCAGTTGACCCGGGATGGCCTGGAGCTGATCGAGGTGGCCCCCGGGGTGGATATCCAGCGCGACATCCTCGACCGCATGGACTTCACCCCCATAGTGCGCACGCCGCAGCCGATGGATGCACGGCTGTTTCTGCCCGAACGCCTGGGCCTGCAGCACAGCCTTTAACCCTTAATGCCGATGGTGGAAATAAAAAACGATTTCCACCCTACACGGATAAGGTTTGAGTGTGAGTTTACGGGCCTGCGGGCCCGTTTTTTTGCCTGAATACGTAGGGTGGATCACGCCTCATCGATCCACCATGGGCAATCGAGACGAACGCCCATGGTGGAAATAAACGGCGATTTCCACCCTACGCCTTCTCGCCCAATTTATGCCGCGCGGCATACAGGCACACCAGCTCCATCGCCACCGCGGCACCCGCCAGGGCGGTGACTTCGGCGTGGTCGTAGGGCGGCGAGACTTCCACCACGTCCATGCCGACCAGGTTGATACCGCGCAGGCCGCGCAGAATCTCCAGGGCCTGGTGGGTGGAGAGACCGCCGCAGACCGGGGTGCCGGTGCCGGGGGCGAAGGCCGGGTCGAGGCAGTCGATATCGAAGGTCAGGTACACCGGGTTATCACCGACCCGCGCGCGGATCTGCGCGGCGATCTGCTCCGGCGTGCTGCAGTGCACCTGGCGTGCATCCAGCACCTGGAAGCCCATCACGTCGTCATTGGTGGTGCGCAGGCCGATCTGCACCGAGCGTGACGGATCGACCAGCCCCTCGCGGGCGGCGTGATAGAACATGGTGCCGTGACTGACGCCCTGCTCGCTGGCATCGCTGTCCGGCCAGGTGTCGCTGTGGGCATCGAAGTGCACCAGCGACAGTGCGCCATGTTTGCGCGCATGGGCCTTGAGCAGCGGGTAGCTGATGAAATGGTCGCCGCCCAGGGTGAGCATGGCGCAACCGGCCTGGACGATATGCTCGGCATGGGCCTCGATGGCGGCGGGTGCTTTGTGCGGCAGGGCATGGTCGAAATTGCAGTCGCCGTAATCGATCACCGCCAGATGGTCGAAGGGGTCGAACTCCCAGGGGTAATGGCGCTCCCAGGCGCTGGTGATCGAGGCCGCGCGGATCGCTCGCGGGCCGAAGCGGGTACCGGGGCGGTTGGTGGTAGCGGTGTCGAAGGGCACGCCGCTGACCACCAGATCGACGCCGCGCAGGTCGCGCGAATAGCGCCGGCGCATAAAGCTGGTGACGCCGGCGTAGGTCGGCTCCGAGTAGGTGCCGTAGAGGCTGTCGCGGGTGATGGCCAGGTCGTTGCCGTTAAATGCTTCCATGGTCGTGTTCTCAGTACTGGCTGCGGAAAGTGGTCCAGATGCGGGTGCGCTCGCGCTGCTGGCGCAGCGGCAGCAGCTGCTCGCTGAACAGCCGCGCACGCACCTCGGCGGGCGGGTAGATATCCGGGTCTCCGGTGATGGCCGCGTCGACCAGCTCGCCGGCGGCGCGGTTGGCGTTGGCGAAAAACACGCTGTTGGTCAGCTCGGCGATGGCCTCGGGCCGCAGCATATGGTCGATAAAGGCGTGGGCGGCCTCGGGGTGCGGCGCATCGACGGGAATGGCCAGGGTGTCGAACCAGATCAGCGTGCCCTCCACGGGGATGCGGTAGTGCACCTCGAACGGCTGGTCGGCCTCGCGGGCGTTGTCGGCGGCCATCAGGGCGTCGCCGTTGTAGGTCAGGGCCAGGCAGATCTCGCCCTTGGCCAGGTCGTCGATATGCCGGCCACTGCCGACGTAGCGCAGATTGGGCTGCAGCCCGGCGAGCAACTGCTGCGCCGCCGCCAGGTCGTCACGCTCGCTGCTGTAGGGATCCTTGCCCAGGTAATGCAGGGCGATGCTGATCACCTCCTGGGGCGAGTCGATCACGGCGATGCCGCAGTCTTTGAGCTTGCTGGCGTACTCGGGCTTGAACAGCAGGTCCAGGCTGTTGCTCGCCCCCCCCGGCAGACGCTGCTCGACGGCCTGGCGGTTGTAACCCAGGCCGACGGTGCCCCAGGTGTAGGGCAGCCCGTACTGGTTGCCGGGATCGCTGCTGGCCAGCTTCGCCAGCAGTTCAGGATCCAGGTTGCCCAGATTGGCGAGCTGACTGCGGTCGATCGGCTGCAGCGCCCCGGCCTGGATGGCGCGGGCCAGGCCGCTGGACGCCGGGAAGACGACGTCATAGCCGCTGCCGCCGGTCAGCAGCTTGCTGTCCAGGGCTTCGGCGCTATCGAAGATGTCGTATTTGACCCGGATGCCGGTCTCTTCCTTGAAGCGCTTGAGCGCCTGCTCGGGGATATAGGACGACCAGCTGTACAGATTCAGGAGCTTGTCCTGCGCCTGGGCGGGCAGGATCAGAGCCAGGAGCAACAGGCTTGCGGCAACACGCATGGCGATAACCTCATTTCAGATGGGCCGGTTTTGCTTCGCGGGTACCACGCGGGCCCGTAGGGTGCGCCGCGCGCACCACCGTGA
>JBFJZW010000379.1:0-3611 GCA_041621875.1 Pseudomonas sp.
AAGGCCCGTTACCTCGGCCCGGAAGTGCCGAAGGAGGACCTGATCTGGCAGGATCCGCTGCCAGCGGCCACGCACAATCCCAGCGCGGCCGATATCGCCGACCTCAAGGCCAGGATCGCCGCCTGTGGCTTGTCGGTGGGCGATCTGGTCTCGGTGGCTTGGGCTTCGGCTTCGACCTTCCGTGGTGGCGACAAGCGCGGTGGTGCCAACGGTGCGCGCCTGGCCCTGGCTCCGCAGAAGGACTGGGCGGTCAACCAACGGGCGATCAAGGCGCTGGGCAAACTGGTGGAGATTCAACAGGCATCCGCCAAGGCCTCCTTGGCCGACGTGATAGTGCTGGCGGGTAACGTCGGCGTGGAGCAGGCCGCCAAGGCCGCCGGAGTCAGTGTGGATGTACCCTTCGCGCCCGGCCGGGTCGATGCCCGCCAGGATCAGACCGATATCGAGGCCTTCGAACCGCTCGAGCCCATCGCCGATGGTTTCCGTAACTACAGCAAGGGCAATCTCGGCGTGCCGACCGAGGCCATCCTGGTCGACAAGGCCCAGCTCCTGACCCTGAGCGCGCCGGAGCTGACCGCGCTGGTCGGCGGCCTGCGCGTGATGGGAGCCAACTATGACGGCAGCCTGCATGGCGTGTTCACCGACAAGGTCGGCGTGCTGAGCAACGACTTCTTCGTCAACCTGCTGGACATGGGCACCGAGTGGAAGGCAGTGGGTGGCGACGGGGAGTTGTTCGAGGGCAAGGATCATAAGAGCGGCCAGGTGAAGTTCACCGGTACCCGCAACGACCTGGTCTTCGGTTCCAACTCGGTGCTGCGGGCCTACGCCGAGGTCTACGCCAGCGCCGACGGCAAGGAGAAGCTGGTCAAGGACTTCGTCGCCGCCTGGACCAAGGTGATGAACCTGGACCGCTTCGACCTCGCTTGAACCGCGGCCGGTGGAGTGCCCTGTGCGCTCCACCGGGGGCTTCCAACCCTCGTGCAGTGCCTCCCTTTGTGGAGGCGCTGTGCTTTTCCCTTGACCCGCAGGGGCGGGATGCGCAGCATGCGCGGCATTCCCGCGAATATTGCAAGGACACCAGGCATGCAGGGCCATATCGAAGTTATCGATTATTTGAAAATGCTGCTCAAGGGCGAGCTGGCGGCGCGCGATCAGTACTTTATCCACTCGCGTCTGTATGAGGACATGGGCTTCGCCAAACTCCATGAGCGGATCAACCACGAGATGGAGGAGGAGACCCAGCACGCCGATGCCATCCTCAAGCGCATCCTGTTTCTCGAAGGCCTGCCGGATATGGTTCCGGACGGCTTCAGCTTCGGCCAGACGGTGCCGGAGATGCTCAAGCTCGATCTGGCCCTGGAATACCAGGTGCGCGCGGCCTTGAGCAAAGGCATCGAGTTGTGTGAGAAGCATCAGGATTACCAGACCCGCGATATCCTCCTGGTGCAGCTCAAGGATACCGAGGAGGATCATGCCTACTGGCTGGAAATCCAGCTGGGGCTGATCGACCGGCTGGGCCTGGAGAACTACCTGCAGAGCCAGATGTAGGTGTATCGATAGCAACAAAAAGCCCCGAAATAGTCGGGGCTTTTTGCATGGTGCCGGCGCTATTCGTCGTGCGGGTTTGCCAGGGGCTCGTCGACTTCCTGGCCGGGGCGCAGCAGCAGCTCGGTTTCGGCCGGGTCCTGGGTCAGCAGGCTGCCATCGGCGCTGGCCAGCAGCAAGGCTTCGAGCATTTCCCTGACGTTGTTGCGCAGCATGCCGATGGACTTCTGGCCGCGGCTGTTGAGTCCGGTTATTTCCATCAGGATGCTGCCGCCCAGTGGGCCCTCGGCCCCCTTGGCCAGGCTCTCGCTGGCCAGCAGCGCGTAAGCGTTGCGGGCAATGCCGGGCTCGCCGCCGCCACGGCGAATGCTGCCGTCCGGGCGCTGGTAGTAATAGTTACTGACCTCCATATGGCCGATCTGCATGGAGCGCTTCTTCATCACCAGGGCCATCTGCTTCGACAGGTCGACCGCCTCCTGGGCAACCTCGGCGTGGGTCGGCCAGGCGATGGAGGCGGTTATCTGGCGTCCGGGACGATTGGCTTCGGGGTCGGCGTCGTCGAGTACCACGGCCGGGTTCTGGTTGTGTACATCGACCATCCACATGGGTTGATAGCGGTCATAGGCGCTGCGCACCGCCAGGGCTTCCGGCACCGGGTTGCGGCTCGGATTGAAGTGCGCCTGCTCGGCCAGCCCCGGATTGCACAGCACCTGGGGGCTCTGGCTCCAGTCCGGCCAGTGGTAGCGGTTGATGTCGTAGCTCCATTGGCGCGGCCCCTCTTCGGGGCTATAGGCGGTGACATTGGCACCCAGACCCTGGTCGAGTTTGCTCGGGTCCAGGCTGCCGTCGGCGCGCAGGCAGCTGGCGCTGGTTTGCGGCGCGCTGAAATCGACATTGCCGCGGGTGGCCAGTGCGGTGCCGTCGGGGTTGACCCGGGGAATAAACAGCACTTGCAGGTTGGCCAGCACCTGCTCGGCGAACGAGCCGCCGGCCGCCAGTTGGCGGATCAGGTCGAGGGCCGCTTCGGTGCCGTGGGGCTCGTTGCCGTGCTGCTGGGTGATGATCATCACCGCCGGCTTATCCGGTTTACCCAGGCGCGCCAGCCAGATCGGCCGGCCTTCGCCGCTGGTGCCGGTCTGTTCGAGGCTGAGCACGCCGCCGGAGCGGCGCGCGACGCCGGCGAGTTGTTCATACAACTGGGCATTGCTCATAAAGCCTTCGAGCGAAACCTGCTGTTGTTCGTTGAGCCAGGGGCCATTGGGTTGGGCGGCAGCGGCAAGCGCTGGGGTAAGACCTGCGCCGAGCAGGAGGGTGGCAAACGTCAGACGCATCGGGAACTCTCCTTGTAGAAGTCAGGATGTCCCGCCAGTACTGCCCGGGGGACCCCAGTTTGACCTGGGCCGGGCGCAGAGGTTGCGTTAGCCGAGACGCTGCCGAGGTTTTATCGCGGCGGCGAGAAAATCGCGGCAGACCATCGGCTTTAGCTGGCGATGCGGTCGCGTTCCAGCAGCGGCTTGAGGAAGTAGCCGGTATGCGACTGCGGCATCTCGGCGACTTCTTCCGGGGTGCCGACGGCGATGATCTGGCCGCCTTTGGAGCCACCTTCCGGGCCGAGATCCACCAGCCAGTCGGCAGTTTTGATCACGTCCAGGTTGTGCTCGATCACCACCACGGTGTTGCCGTGGTCGCGCAGACGGTGCAACACGTCGAGGAGCTGCTGGATATCGGCGAAGTGCAGGCCAGTAGTCGGCTCATCGAGGATATACAGGGTCTTGCCGGTGTCGCGCTTGCTCAGCTCGCGGGATAGCTTGACCCGCTGCGCCTCGCCGCCGGACAGCGTCGTCGCGCTCTGGCCCAGCTTGATATAGGACAGGCCGACATCCATCAGGGTTTGCAGCTTGCGCGCCAGGGCCGGCACGGCATCGAAGAACAGCCGCGCCTCCTCGATGGTCATGTCGAGCACTTCGGTGATGCTCTTGCCCTTGTACTTCACTTCCAGGGTTTCGCGGTTGTAGCGCTTGCTCTTGCACACGTCGCAGGGCACGTAGATGTCCGGCAGGAAGTGC
>JBFJZW010000380.1:0-3530 GCA_041621875.1 Pseudomonas sp.
AATAAGGCCGATAACAATGATGATCTGTGTGATCGATTGAACGCTTGGCCCCCGCTGCGCGAACTACAGATTGGCCAGGGCGATAAAGCCCACAACAGGCCGGATATACGAATGCAACCGCGCTGACGACAGGTGCAAAAGCAAGGCTTTGCTCACTACTTGTGGGGAGAGTCCATATACCAGTTGTTAGCTTACGTGAACACGTTACTCATTTCGGTTTTGAGTAGTTCTTTGGCGCCATTTCTAGTGAGTGAGCCATGTGCAGCAATAATAGCCTCAAAGTCGAGGGTTAAAAGAGCCTCAAAATCTTTTTTGAGTGTTTCACCTTTTGGCGTTACGCGCTTCAGCCAAGGCCCTCCAATGTTCAGGCCTGTTTTGAAGCCTAGTAACTTAAAGGCAAACTTTGTAAACCATGTGAAATAGCTCCAGTCAGAATGATATTGAATACTGTCGGTAGTTATTAATAGTTTGTGCTCTTTGATGAGAAGCGCTGCCTCTGGAAAAATGGCAGTTTCAAAAATGAAAAATTCGGAATTGCTGACAGGCCCAGTAGTGCTTGAGTTAATAATTTTTGTTGGGCTTGGTGATTTGTATGTTTCCTGGCCTTGCTGAGCCCAGAATTCACATTTGTATCTATTTAGGTAAAACTCATCGTCAAGACCGTGGAAGTCCCCCAGTCTGATTATTTTGCTCACTTTGCCAAGTAGATCTAAAGCTGCAAGGCCTTCCTCGTTCATGCGAACTGGATTAATTAATGTTAATTCTGAGCCGCTTTGTAGAATGACCATGTTTCTGTTCATTCTCATGCCGGGGCCCATCTTAATGCTGCCATGCAGCAGAAATACGCCAGGGTATAAGTTTTGTAGTTGCTTGTGTGGGTATGCTGGCGGGTACATTACTCTTCCTTAAGTAAGCTAACTATTAATTAGGCGACACGTATGTCGCGTTTTGTCGCGATGCGTGTCGCATAAACTTCCTTGTCATCGACTATGTCCTTGTTTTGCTTAAGATCGGCCGGTGCAAAGGCGACAGGGCTTAAGGGGCAACGCGACAGGGGATGGCAAGCCGTTTTGCGGGCAGGGTTGTTCTGCCCGGCAGCTTTGCCAGAAGCTATTCCATTCGGGACGGGGCTGTCCATCTTGAATGCTGGTAAATGGCCATCGTCTAGTGGGCGAGGCGGTTGGAAGGAGGGGGAGAGAGTGCGCCGGCAGGCGCACTTGGGGAAGGGGTTAGCGGTTAAAGCGTTCCACCAGGGAATACTGGCCCTGGGCGGTGGTGGTGAGAGCTTCGCTGAGCAGGGCGGTGCTTTGGGCTTCGCTGGCGGTCTGGTCGGCCAGCTGGGCGATGGTGGTGATGCTGCGGTTGACTTCGTCGGCCACGGCGCTCTGTTCTTCTGCGGCGGCGGCGATCTGGTTGGCCATATCGGTGATATTGGCCACCGCTTCACTGATGCCGGCGAGGGCGTCGTCGGCCTTCTGCACGCGCTCGACCCCTTCGTCGGCCTGTTTGCGGCCGATTTCCATGGTCATGACCGCTTCTTCGGCGGTGCGTTGCAGTTTGGCGATCAGTTGGTGGATCTGCCCGGTGGATTCGGCGGTGCGCTGCGCCAGGGAGCGTACTTCGTCGGCCACCACGGCAAAGCCGCGGCCCATTTCGCCGGCACGGGCGGCTTCGATGGCGGCATTGAGGGCCAGCAGGTTGGTCTGGTCGGCGATACCCTTGATCACGTCGACCACGCCGCCGATCTCGTTGCTGTCCTGGGCCAGGCGGGTGACGGTTTCGCCGGTTTCACCCACGGAGACGGAGAGACGCTGAATGGCCTCGCGGGTTTCCGAGGCGATGGTGCGGCCGGCGCTGGTCAGGCGGTTGGCATCCTGGGTGGCGATGGCGGTGCGCGCCACGTTGCTGGCCACTTCCAGGGTGGTGGCGGCCATTTCGTTGATGGCGGTGGCCACCTGGTCGGTTTCCAGGCGCTGGCGTTCCAGCCCGACGGAGCTGTTGTGGGCCAGCGCGTCGGCCTGCTTGGCCTGGCTGGTGAGGTGTTCGGCGGTGTCCTGCAGGCGGGTCAGGCAGGTGCGCAGGCGGGCGTCCTGGCTGAGCATGGCCATTTCCAGGCGGGCCTGGACGCCGCTGCTGTCGGTGTACATCTGCGCGATCAGCGGGTCGGAGGTGGCTTGTTCGGCCAGTTGCAGCAGGCGCTTGAGGCCGCGGTTCTGCCAGGCCAGGCCGATCAGGCCGAGAGGGATGGACAGACCGGCGGCGAGCAGAAAGCCCCAGCTGCTGTCGAGCCAGGCACCGATCAGAAAGCCGATCTGGCTGATCAGGATAAAGGGCAGCCAGTTCTGCAGCACCGGCAGCCAGCGGTCGCTGCTGGGGATGGCCGACTTGCCGGCGTTGATGCGCTGGTACAGGGTTTCGGCACGGCGTACCTGTTCGGCGGTGGGTTTGACCCGCACGGACTCGTAGCCCACCACCTGGTTGTTTTCCAGTACGGGCGTGACATAGGCGTTGACCCAGTAGTGGTCGCCGTTCTTGCTGCGGTTCTTGACGATACCCATCCACGGTCGGCCGCTTTTCAGGGTGTCCCACATATGCTGGAACACCGCGGGCGGTACATCGGGGTGGCGCACCAGGTTATGCGGCGCACGCAGCAGCTCGTCGCGGCTGAAGCCGCTGATCTCGACGAATGCATCGTTGCAGTAGGTGATCTGGCCCTTGATGTCGGTGGTGGAGATCAGGCGTTGCTGGGCCGGAAAGGTGCGTTCGCGCTGGGTAACCGGTTGATTATTACGCATGGGTGTCTTGTCCCTAAGGGTTATGCCTTGTCATCGGCCAGAGGCGCCCGAAGTTGAGCGGGAAAACAGGCTGCGCAGTGTAACTGGATATTGAACGGCCTCACATTTTCGTGGGGGTAGGCGGACGACGGACGCAGCCTCAATGCGCGCCCGCCGTTTGCCTGCTCTCAGCCGTCGATCAACTGGCGCAAGACGTAGTGCAAAATGCCGCCGGCCTTGAAGTACTCGACCTCGTTGAGGGTGTCGATGCGGCACAGCACTTCGAAGCTTTCCCGCGTGCCGTCCTCGCGGCTGACTTCCACGGTTAGCGTCATATGCGGATGCAGTTCGACGCCGTCCAGGCCGTAGAGGTTGAGGGTTTCGTGGCCGCTCAGGCGCAGGCTCTTGCGGTCCTGGTCGGGCATGAACTGCAAGGGCAGCACGCCCATGCCGACCAGGTTGGAGCGGTGGATGCGTTCGAAGCTTTCGGCGATCACCGCCTTGACCCCGAGCAGGTTGGTGCCCTTGGCCGCCCAGTCGCGACTGGAGCCGGTGCCGTATTCCTTGCCGGCGACAATCACCAGCGGTGTCCCATCAACCTGATAGCGCATGGCGGCATCGTAGATGCTCAGTTCTTCTCCGCTCGGCAGATGGCGAGTGAAGCCTCCTTCCTTGCCCGGCACCATTTCGTTGCGCAAACGGATGTTGGCAAAGGTGCCGCGCATCATCACCTCGTGATTGCCGCGCCTGGAACCG
>JBFJZW010000381.1:0-3486 GCA_041621875.1 Pseudomonas sp.
TCATCGCGGCGAGCGTTGTAAACCGGGCAAAGAGCCGAAGGTGGGCGACGTGTACGTGATCCGCAGCGGCTTTGATGAGCGCAGTGTGGTGGTGCAGGCGTTATCCGTGGTGCGCCGCGGTGCGCCAGAAGCGCAGGCGCTGTATGCCGAAACCGCCGAAAGCATCGAACGCCGTGAGCAGGCGGCGGCGCAGCGCAAGGCTGGGGCTCTGGGCATGCAGACCGATGGTCGGCCGAGCAAGAAGCAGCGCCGGCAGTTTCAGCAGTTTCACGGCAATCAGGATTAAGGCGCGGCGGCTGGCTCAAGGCCTGCCGCCGCGAAGCTCCTAGCGCCCGCTGATGATGCTCAGGCGGCCCAGCAGTGGCAGCCTGGCCAGCTGGAGAGTCAGCGGCCGGGTGACTTTTTCCAGCCATTCGCTGGCCTGGTAGGCGAATGGGGTGAAGCAGGCCCAGGCCAGGCCCAGCAGGCTGAGGAATACGCCGCCGACCAGGGCGTCCGAGCCCCAGTGCGCGCCCGCCACCAGGCGCGGCAGCATAAAGACCATGGCCATGGTCCAGACCAGCAGCAAGCGCCAGGTGCGGGCGAAGAAGCTCATAAACATCGCCCATAACAGCAAGACCGAGGCGTGATCGCCGGGGAAGCTGCGGGTCGCGCTGTCCTTCATGTCCCAGCGCTCTTCCCAGTCCGGGAACAGTTCGGTCAGGCGCGCCGCGCCTTCCACCACCAGGGAGGCGCTGGGGCGCTGCCAGTCCATCAGCTTGACCAGCTCGGCGAAGCCGACGCGAAACAGCAGCATGACCAACAGGGCCGCGAGAAAGGCGAACAGCGCCTTGCGCACCTGCGGCCCGCTGAACACCAGGTCGGCCTTGAACATGACCGCCAGCATCAGCAGGCCTACGCCCATGTCCACCGGGCGCATGCTGCCGATGGCCCAGGTCTTGGCCCAGAGCCCGGCGGCATGCACCGGCTGGTTGAGCAGGGCGAACAGTTGCAGGTCGAACTGGTCCCACAGCGCGCGGCTGGGTGCCCACAGCCAGCTGGCCAGCAGGAGCAGGGCGACGATATGGCAGGCGAGCAGCGGTCGGCTGCGCCAGTGGGGGTTGAGAAAGAGCGGGCTCATGCGGTGGCGTCCTTGTCATTTATAAGGGCTTTTATGGCGGCCGGCATGCTAGGGGCTCGGCCCCGGGATTGCAAAGTTTCTCCCTGCCTTTTGTCAGCAATTGCGACCGGAGTCGGCGGCGATAGCCTGTGTTGGCCGCGCCGATAGATAAGAGGCCCTTGGTCGGGCGGGCATTTGCGCCTAAAATCGCGGGCCGAGTCACATTCAGTGAAGTTGGCATGTCTGATTTTTCCCAACGTTTCTTGTTCGACGACAGCGATATCCGTGGCGAGCTGGTTGGTCTGAGCGACAGCTACCACCACGTGCTGGCCAAACATAGCTACCCGCAGCCGGTGGCCCAGCTGCTCGGCGAACTGCTGGCGGCCGCCTCGCTGTTGATCGGCACCCTGAAATTCGAAGGACTGCTGATACTACAGGCGCGTTCATCCGGTGCTGTGCCGCTGCTGATGGTCGAGTGCTCCAGCGCCGGCGAGCTGCGCGGTATTGCCCGCTACCACGCCGAGCAGGTCGGTGCCGCCGCCGCGCTGGGCGAACTGATGCCCGATGGCGTGCTGGCCATCACCGTCGACCCCGAGTCCGGGCAGCGCTACCAGGGTATCGTCGACCTGCAGGGCGCAACCCTGGCCGATTGCCTGACCAATTACTTCGAAACCTCCGAACAGCTGCCCACCCGTTTCTGGCTTTGCGCCGATGGCCAGCGCGCCCGCGGCCTACTGCTGCAGCAGCTTCCGGCCGATCGCCTGAAGGAGCCGGAGGAGCGCGAAGCCAGCTGGCAGCATGCCATCGCCCTGGCCGATACCCTGCAGAGCGAAGAACTGCTCGGCCTGGATAACCAGACCCTGCTGCACCGCCTCTACCACGAAGAGCCGCTGCGCCTGTTCGATCCGCGGGCCCTGCAGTTTCGCTGCAGCTGTTCCCGGGAGCGCTCGGCCAGAGCCTTGATCAGCTTGGGCCAGGCCGACGCCGAAGCCCTGGTGCAGGAGCACGGCGGCACGGTGGAAATCGACTGCGAGTTCTGCAACGAACGCTACCTTTTCGATGCCGCCGATGTACTGCAGCTGTTTATCGATGGCAGCACGGAGGCACCGTCGGATACCCGCCACTGAGGCAAATTGTCACAAGCCGCGCCGGATTGATCTGATCGGAGGCTGCACCCGCAGTCGAGTTTTTCTGGCATAATCCGGCGCACTTTTTTCGCTGTAGTAGTGCTGTCATTTCTACTACAAAACGTTCGGAAGACTCGGCCACCTGGCCGACGGGGACCCCCATGACGCAAGCCAACAACGCCGTGTACACCGACATCAGCGCAGCACAACTGGTCGAAGAAGCCATCCGCCGCGGTGAGGGCGAGCTGGCCGCCAGCGGTGCCCTGGTCGTACGTACCGGCCACCGCACTGGTCGTTCGCCGGCGGATCGCTTTATCGTGCAAGAGCCGAGCACCGAGGCGAAAATCGCCTGGGGCCCGATCAACCGTCCCTTCCCCGCCGACAAGTTCGATGCCCTGTGGGATCGCGTCGAGGCATTCAGCCGGGATCAGGACCGCTTCGTTTCCCACGTCCATGTAGGCTCCGCCGAAGAGCACTACCTGGCGGTCAAGATGACCACGGCCACAGCCTGGCAGAACCTGTTCGGCCGTCAGCTGTTCATCAATCCGCCGGCCTACAACCCGGCCGGCAAGGACGAGTGGCAAGTGCTCAACGTGGCCAACTTCGAGTGCGTGCCCGAGCGTGACGGCACCAACTCCGATGGCTGCGTGATCATCAACTTCGCCGCCAAGAAGGTTCTCCTGGCCGGCATGCGCTACGCCGGTGAGATGAAGAAGGCCATGTTCTCGGTGCAGAACTTCCTGCTCCCGGAAAAAGACGTGCTGCCGATGCACTGCGCCGCCAATATCGGCGAAGAGGGCGACGTGACCCTGTTCTTCGGCCTGTCCGGCACCGGCAAGACCACCCTGTCGGCCGACGAGTCGCGCTACCTGATCGGCGATGACGAGCACGGCTGGGGCGAAGGCGTGGTGTTCAACATCGAAGGCGGTTGCTATGCCAAGTGCATCGACCTGTCCGAGAAGAACGAGCCGGTGATCTGGAAAGCCATCCAGTTCGGTACCGTGCTGGAAAACGTCATCCTCAACGATGAGCGCGTACCGGATTACACCGATGACAGCCTGACTCAGAACAGCCGCGCCGCCTACCCGCTGGAGTTCGTCGAGAAGCGTAGCGAGAAGAACCTCGGCGGCGAGCCCAACGCGGTGATCTTCCTCACCTGCGACCTGACCGGCGTACTGCCACCGGTGTCGATCCTCAACGAAGAGCAGGCGGCCTACCACTTCCTCTCCGGCTACACCGCGCTGGTCGGCTCCACCGAAA
>JBFJZW010000382.1:0-3481 GCA_041621875.1 Pseudomonas sp.
CGTGGTCCTGATCGGCCCGAACTGCCCAGGCGTTATCACTCCGGGCGAGTGCAAGATCGGCATCATGCCCGGTCACATTCACCTGCCAGGCAAAGTAGGCATCGTGTCGCGTTCCGGCACCCTGACTTACGAAGCCGTCAAGCAGACCACTGACGCCGGTTTCGGTCAGTCCACCTGCGTCGGCATCGGCGGTGACCCGATCCCTGGCTCCAACTTCATCGACATCCTCAAGCTGTTCCAGGAAGACCCGAAGACCGAGGCGATCGTGATGATCGGCGAGATCGGCGGTTCGGCTGAAGAAGAAGCGGCTGCTTACATCAAGGCCAACGTGACCAAGCCGGTGGTGTCCTACATCGCTGGTGTGACCGCTCCTGCGGGCAAGCGTATGGGCCACGCCGGTGCAATCATCTCCGGCGGCAAGGGTACTGCAGACGAGAAGTTCGCAGCCCTGCAAGACGCCGGTGTGAAAACCGTGCGTTCCCTGGCTGACATCGGCAAGGCCCTGGCCGAGCTGACCGGTTGGGAAGTCAAGAACGCCTAAGCGTTATTGGCTGATAAAGAGGCCACCTTCGGGTGGCCTTTTTTATTCAGATGCAATAACTGTTGTCGATGCGACAGCGGTTTACGCCAGTTCGACAGCTTGACCGGCGTCAGTGCCGTTAAAACGGCAAATTAGATAGGCTTGCAACTATTCGCGTCTGGGCCGTCACAAGTGGCTTGCGGCGCAACAGTGGCTCAGCCCAACCGGCTGGGTGACGTTTCCCCCGATCCTTCGGGAAACCCTCGGAACTCATTACTTTCTGCCTGTGGTATTCCCCTCTATGAATCGTTTGAAAGGCTCGGATCTCCTGGCCCTTGGTTTTATGACCTTTGCCCTGTTTCTCGGTGCCGGCAACATCATCTTCCCGCCCAGCGCCGGTATGGCGGCGGGCGAAAATATCGGCCCGGCGGCCCTGGGCTTCCTGCTCACCGGTGTCGGCTTGCCGCTGCTCACCATCGTGGCGCTGGCTCGGGTTGGCGGCGGCATGGCGCTGCTGACCGCACCGCTGGGCAAGCATGCCGGGACGCTGTTTGCGGTGGCGGTGTACCTGGCCATCGGTCCGCTGTTCGCCACCCCGCGTACCGCCGTAGTCTCGTTCGAGATGGGCATTGCACCCTTTGCCGGCAACCAGGCAACGCCACTGCTGATCTACACCCTGGCCTATTTCGCCGCCGTTTTGTTTCTGGCCCTCAATCCGGGGCAGCTGGTGGCGCGTATCGGCAAGTACATCACCCCGGTTCTGCTCGCCGCGCTGCTGGTACTGGGGGCCGCGGCCCTGCTGGTTCCTGCCGGGGAGATTGGCCCGGTTGCCGCGGACTATCAGGCCGCGCCTTTCGTGCAGGGCTTCCTGCAGGGCTACCTGACCATGGACACCCTCGGTGCCCTGGTGTTCGGCATCGTGATTGCCACCGCAATTCGCGATCAGGGCATCAGCAATGGGCGTTTGATCACTCGCTATTCGGTGATTGCCGGCCTGATCGCCGCCGTCGGCTTGTCGCTGGTCTACCTGGCGCTGTTCTACCTCGGCGCGACCAGTCAGGGGATTGCCGGGGAAGCGCAGAACGGCGTGCAGATACTCACCGCCTATGTGCAGCACACCTTTGGCACAGCCGGTAGCCTGCTGCTGGCCGTGGTCATCACCCTGGCCTGTCTGACCACTGCGGTGGGGCTGCTGACGGCCTGCGGCGAGTTTTTCAGCAAGCTGCTGCCTGTGTCCTACCGCAGCGTGGTGATCGCACTGGGGTTGTTCAGCCTGCTGGTTGCCAACCAGGGCCTGACGCAGCTGATCAGCTTCTCGATTCCCGTGCTGGTGGGGCTCTATCCCCTGGCCATCGTTCTGGTCGCACTGAGCCTGCTCGATGGTTTCTGGCTCTCATCGGCGCGGGTGTTCCGTCCGGTGATGGCGGTGGCTCTGGTCTTCGGTCTGGTCGACGGCCTGGCCGCGGCGGGTTGGGCGCAGTGGGTGCCCGGGTTCTTCAGCCAGTTGCCGCTGGCCGACCAGAGCCTGGGCTGGCTGCTGCCGGTGCTGGTCACGCTGGCTCTGGCCGCTGCCTGCGACCGCTTGCTGGGCCGGACGGTCGCTGCCGCCGCCTGATTGGTCTCCGGGTCACAGTTAAAGGCCGCTGGTTTGCTCCAGCGGCCTTTTTTGTTGGCCTGTTGAAAGACTGGCCTGGCTATAATCGGCGCTGGCAATCAAGGAGCTCCCATGCCGATCAGTGACTATTACCTGCCGCATCTGCTTGCTGTTCTCTGGTTTGTGATCTGCTGGGCGGGCTACACCCGTTATGCCCAGGCCAAGGGGCGCACGACGCCCTGTCTGGCCAGCGTGCTGCACCTGTACCGCGAGGACTGGATGCGCCGCATGCTGCTGCGCGACAACCGCATCGCCGATGCCAACGTGATCGGCAACCTGGAGCGCAACGCCTCGTTCTTCGCCTCCAGCACCCTGATCATCCTCGCCGGTATCCTCACCGTACTGGGGGCCTCCGACCGCGCCGTGTCCCTGCTGGCCGATCTGCCCTTCGTCCAGGCCGCCAGCCGCGAGATGTCCGAGGTCAAGCTGCTGTGTCTGGGGGTGGTCTTCGTCTATGCCTTCTTCACCTTCAGCTGGTGCATGCGCCAGTACAACTTCGCCGCGGTGCTGGTGGGCTCTGCGCCCATGATCGGCGAGCGGCATGTCACCGAGCAGGAGCGAAGGGCCTTTGCCGAACGCACCGCGCGGGTGATCTCCATGGCGGCCAACCAGTTCAACCAGGGCTTGCGGGCCTATTACTTCGGCATGGCGACCCTGGCCTGGTTTATCAACCCCTGGTTTTTCATGCTGGTCAGCGCGGGCGTAGTGATAGTGTTGTACCGCCGCGAGTTCCACTCCGATGTCCTGGAAGTGATGGTCTACACCCAGACCCCGGCGTTCGAGACAGCCAAGGAGAAAAACGAATGAGTCTGCCGTTCTGGTGCATCTTTATAAGTGCCGTGCTGATCTTTGTTGCCAAAGCACCGGTGGCCAAGGCCATGACCAAGGAGGGCGGAGGGCATTACGACAATCATCATCCGCGGGCTCAGCAGGCTCGTCTGAGCGGCTTCGGCGCGCGGGCACTGGCGGCCCACCTGAACAGCTTCGAGGCCTTTCCGCTGTTTGCCGTGGGGGTGCTGATGACCCACGTCACCAACAACCAGGGCGTACTGGTGGATGTGCTGGCCGTGACCTTCGTCGTTGCCCGGGTGTTGTACCTGGGGTTCTACTGGGCCGATATGCACTGGCAGCGCAGCCTAGTCTGGGTGCTGGGGTTGCTCTGCAGCCTGCTGCTGATGCTGGTACCGGTTCTGTAAGGGTGTAAGCAACAACAGAGGCCTGTAGCGCAAAAATGCCGTTCACTCCAGGCAAGTGAACGGCATTTTTTGTGGCGTGCATGCTCAGACAGTTGGCCCCAGCCCGCTCCC
>JBFJZW010000383.1:0-3463 GCA_041621875.1 Pseudomonas sp.
GACGCGCACTGGCCTTGCCGTGCAAGGCCAGTGCGCGAATTCGCCTACGCCGCAACGCCGTACCTGGTCAGGCTTATGGCAAACTGCAGGGCATCAGGAGATGCCCATGTCACGCCTTGTCTGCCCCGCCTGCACCCGCCCGCTCGCCCACTGCCTGTGCGCCCTTGTTCCTCGCCTGGAAAGCCGTACCCGCGTATTGATCCTGCAGCACCCCAGTGAGGTCAGGCATGCCCTGAATACCGCACGTCTGGCTGCGCTCGGGCTGCTCAATGCCGAGTTGCGGGTGGGCGAAGTATTCGAGGACTTGCCTGCGCTGCTCAATCAACCCGGCTACCAGACTTGTTTGTTGTTTCCCGGGGAGGGCGCATTGCCGTTGGCGCAGTTCTCCGAGCAGGCGGCCGGGCAGCCGACCCTGCTGGTGGTGCCCGACGGTACCTGGCGCAAGGCGCGTAAGTTATTGCACTGCAACCCTCTGCTAGCCAGCTTGCCACGGGTCAGCCTGGAATCTGGTCAGCAGTCGCGCTACCGGTTGCGCAAGGCACCGCAAGCGGGGGCAGTCTCGACCATCGAGGCCATTGTCAGTGCGCTGGAAACCCTGGAGGCCCCTGCACAGTTCGGTGCCTTGCTCAGGCCATTCGAGGCCCTGATCGAGGGGCAGATCGCGGCGATGGGCGAGGAAACCTACCTGCGTAATCACCGCGATGCGGCACAGGCGCAGTCTTAATCAGTGGAGTGATATCTACAGCCCTTGTAGCCCGGGTAAGCCTTGGCGCAATCCGGGGGCGGGTTTGTAGGCGCTGGATTTCCCCGGATTGCATCCGGGCTACTTAAAGCATTGCTTGCACGCCCAGCGAGCCGCTTCTAGCGTTCGCGCAGCGCTTCGGCGCGGGCCTTGAGCACCGGTTTGAGCAGGTAATCCAGTACGCTCTTCTTGCCGGTGATGATGTCCACGGTGGCCACCATGCCGGGAATGATCAGCAGCGGATGCTCGTCGCTGCCCAGGTGACTTTTGTCGGTGCGAACCTGAATCAGGTAGAAACTCTTGCCTTCTTCATCGGTGATGGTGTCGGCGCTGATCAATTCCAGGTTGGCTTTCATACCGCCATAGATGGTGAAGTCGTAGGCGCTGAACTTGACCATGGCTTTCTGCCCGGGGTGAAGGAAGGCCACATCCTGGGGCCGCACCTTGGCTTCGACCAACAGGCTGTCGTCCAGGGGGACGATTTCCAGCATGTCGCTGCCCGGTTGGACAACGCCGCCTATGGTGTTGACCTTGAGTTGCTTGATCACCCCGCGCACAGGCGAGGCCACGGTGGTGCGGCTGACCCGGTCCTGGATCGCGACGCTGGTCGAGGTGAGTTTGGTCAGTTCGGTGCGGATTTCGTTGAGTTCCCTGAAGGCATCGGAGCGAAAGCCCAGTTCGGACTCCTCGATCTTGCTTTTGATTTCGGCCATCGCCGATTCGGCCCTGGGGATGGCCAGATTGGTGGCGTCCAGCGAGCCGCGTATTTCAATCAGGCTGCGGCGCAAGCGAAGAATTTCAACCTGGGAAATGGCACCGCTAGCGACCAGGGGTTGTGACATGTTCAGCTCCTGCTGAAGCAGCCCCATGCTGGCGCGGTATTGCTGCGATTTTGAACGGAACTCGGCCAGTTCCTGGCTTTTTTGCCGCAGTTGTTCGCCCAGTGTGCGCTGTTCGCTCTGCAGGTAGCCCTGGCGCGACTGGTACAGGGCTAGTTCGTCTTCGGCCAGTTGTGGGGCCTTGCGCAGAATCTCTTCCGGCATGGCAATGGGGCGACCCTCCGCCTCGGCGGTCAGTCGCTCGACGCGGGCCACCAGCGCCAGCCGGTCGGCCTCTGTTTCGCCTTGATTGGAGATAAAGCGGGTGTCGTCCAGACGCAGCAATACATCGCCTTTTTCCACCACTTGACCTTCGCGGACGAAAATCTCGGTGACGATCCCCCCCTCAAGATTCTGGATAACCTGGATTTTGCTTGAGGGGATGGCCTTGCCTTCACCGGTGGTGACTTCCTCCAGTACGGCAAAGTTGGCCCAGATAAGTGCGGCCAGGAGGCAGCCGCTGACCGCCCAGACGGTGATCCGAGTAAACCAGGGGGAGTCTTCGAGTATCGTGCCGTCGACCTCGGGCATGAACTCGGTATCCTGCTTGTGCTGGCGCAAACTGGCGAAATAGCTGCGAAGCGACTGGTTCATGTTTGCATTCCTAGACCGCAGCCGGGCCGACCCGGCCTTTGCGCAGCGCTTCGATAACCGCTTCTTTCGGGCCGTCGGCAACGATATGGCCGTTATCCAGCACGATCAGCCGGTCGACCAGGCTGAGCATGGAGGCACGGTGGGTAATCAACAGCAGGGTCTTGCCCTGGGCGCAGGTCTGTAGGCGGGTGCGCAGCAGGTCCTCACTGGTGTTGTCCATGGAGCTGGTGGGTTCGTCCAGCACCAGTACGGGAGGGTCCAGTAACAGGGACCGGGCCAGCAGCACGGCCTGGCGCTGGCCGCTGGAAAGCAGCTGGCCGCGCTCGCCCACAGGGCGGTCGAAACCCTGTGGATGCTGCCGGGCGAGGTCCACTACACCGGTCATTTCCGCGACTTCGAGCATGCGTGCGTCATTGATGTAGCGGGCACCCAGGGTCAGGTTGTCGCGCAGGCTGCCGGCCAACAGCGGTAGGTCATGGGCGACATAGCCGATCTGGTGGCGTAGATCTGCAACATCGAGCTGGCGCAGGTCGATATTGTCGAGCAGGATCTGGCCCTCATCGGCGCTGTAAAACGCCATCAGCAGGCGGGCCAGAGTGCTTTTGCCCGAGCCATTACGGCCGATGATGCCGACCCGTTCGCCGGCATTCAGGCGCAGGCTGACCCCCGCCAGTGCTGGTGTGCTCTGGCCCGGATAACTGAAGGTGACTTGGCGTAGCTCCAGGGCACCCTGCAGCTGGGTTCGATCCAGCGGGCGCTGTTTGGCCTGGCGCTCCTGAGGCAGGGCCATCAGTGCGTCCGTGCTGGCCATGGTCAGGCGTGCCTGCTGGTAACGGGTGATCAGCCCGGCGATCTGACCGAGGGGAGCCAGGATCCGGCTGCCAAGCATGTAGCAGGCCACCAGGGCACCGACGCTTAGATTGCCGGCAATAATGCTGTAGACCCCTGCAACGATGGTCGCCATACCGGCGAACTGCTGCAGGAACATGGTGCCGTTGGTGGCGATGGCCGCCAGTGAGCGGGCATGTACGTCCAGGCGGGTCAGGGCTCCGTGGGTCTTTTCCCACTGGTGCTGGCGTTCGCTTTCCGCGCCGCAGGCTTTCAGGGTTTCCAGACCGCCCAGGGTTTCGATCAGCAGGGCCTGGCGTTGTGAGGCCAATTGCAGGCTCTTGGCCACTGTGTCGCGCAGACGGGTCTGCACGGCAAAGGCGAAAAGCGCGGTAAGCGGGAACGCCAGCAGGGGGATCAC
>JBFJZW010000384.1:0-3420 GCA_041621875.1 Pseudomonas sp.
CGGGTGATGGCCGGCAAGACCCTGGCCGAAGTCGGTTTCACCCAGGAAATCATCCCCAACTTCTACAGCGTCAAGGAAGCGGTATTCCCCTTCGCCAAGTTCCCAGGCGTCGATCCGATCCTCGGCCCGGAAATGAAGTCCACCGGTGAGGTGATGGGGGTTGGCGACAGCTTCGGCGAGGCCTTCGCCAAGGCCCAGCTGGGTGCCAGCGAGATTCTGCCGAACGCCGGCGTGGCCTTTATCAGCGTGCGCGAGGACGACAAGCCGCAAGCGGTTCAGGTCGCTCGCGATCTGGTCGACCTGGGCTTCGAGGTGGTCGCCACCGCCGGCACCGCCAAGGTGATCGAAGCGGCTGGTTTGCCAGTGCGCCGGGTCAACAAGGTCACTGAAGGCCGTCCGCACGTGGTCGATATGATCAAGAACGACGAAGTCACCCTGATCATCAACACCACCGAGGGGCGTCAGTCCATCGCGGACTCCTACTCCATTCGTCGTAACGCTCTGCAGCACAAGATCTACTGCACCACCACCATCGCGGCGGGGCAGGCGATCTGTGAGGCGCTGAAGTTTGGTCCCGAGAAGACCGTGCGCCGCCTGCAGGATCTGCATGCAGGAATCAAGGCATGACCAAATACCCCATGACCGTCCAGGGCGCGCGCGCCCTGGAAGAAGAGCTGGCCCACCTGACCAAGGTGGTGCGCCCCAAGCTGAGCCAGGACATCGGCACGGCGCGTGAGCTGGGCGACCTCAAGGAAAACGCCGAGTACCACGCCGCGCGCGAGCAGCAGGGTATGGTCGAGGCGCGTATCCGCGATATCGAGGGTCGTCTGCAGAATGCCGTGGTGATCGATGTCACCAGCATCGAGCACACCGGCAAGGTGATTTTTGGCACCACCGTGGAGATCGCCAACGTCGAAACCGACGAGAGCGTGACCTACCAGATCGTTGGCGAGGATGAGGCCGATATCAAACAGCGCAAGCTGTCGGTCGGCTCACCTATCGCCCGCGCCCTGATCGGCAAGGAAGAGGGCGATGTGGTGATGGTCAAGACGCCGAGCGGTGCGGTCGAGTATGAGATCGTCGAGGTCCGCCATCTCTAAGCCCGCTGCGCGCGATGCTGGAGCGATCAGCTGGCTGCTGGCCCAGACCCTCTGGGTTGGCGGCCTCTGGTTGTTGCATTTTCTGCTGTTGCCGGCCATCGCCAAGACCGGCCTGGCTTCGCTGCTGGTCGAGACGCTGAGCGATACCCTGCGTCCGCTGCTGGTAGGGTTGGCGGCGGCTTGCGCCGGTGTGCAGGCGCTGGTGCTGGTGCGTGGCGAAGGGCTGGCGAGTCTGTGGCGGGATATGCGAGGGCAGTTACTGCTGGTGGTGGTGCTGATGGCTGCCAGTTATCTGGGTGCGCAGCGCCTTATGCCTGAGGCGGCCGGACTCTGGCTGATGTTCAGCTATCTGGTGATGGCGTTCTGCGGCTTGCTGCTGGTGTTGCAGCCTGTTCCGGGCGGTCCCGGCGCTAAGCCGCATGCCTCCCCCGGGGGTAAGAAGCATGCAGCTTGAAGCTGTCAGCCGTGCTGGCGGTGGATATTCGACAGGTTCTTGTTCGGCTTGGGGTTCTTGCGGTAAATCAGGGCCATCTTGCCGATAACCTGCACCAGATCGGCATGGCCGGCCTTGCACAGTTCGTTGATGGCCGCCAGGCGAGCTTCGCGCTCGACGATGCGCAGTTGCACTTTAATCAGTTCATGATCGCTCAGGGCGCGCTCCAATTCGGCCAGCACGCCTTCGGTCAAACCATTGTCGGCCACGATCAATACGGGTTTCAGGTGGTGGCCGATAGATTTGAATTGTTTCTTCTGCTCTTGAGTGAGCGGCATAATCTGATTCCTGCATTTAATCTGGTAAAAACGGCGGCTAGTTTACCCGAGCGTCCCGTGACCCGCCCAGATATTCATGCTTTGTAAAGTTCGAGGTGTTGCGTGGCCCGTTCCAAGACCAGTCAAGGTTGGCTGAAAGAGCATTTCAATGATCCCTACGTGAAAATGGCGCAGAAGGACGGCTACCGTTCGCGCGCCAGCTACAAACTGCTGGAGATCCAGGAAAAGGACCGCATCCTGCGGCCGGGCATCACCGTGGTCGATCTGGGGGCCGCGCCTGGTGGCTGGTCCCAGGTCACCAGTCGAGTGATCGGCGACAAGGGCCGGCTGATCGCGTCAGATATCCTGGAGATGGACAGCATCCCCGATGTCACCTTCGTGCAGGGCGACTTTACCGACGATGCGGTGTTCGCGCAGATCCTCGAGGCGATTGGCAATCAGCCGGTAGACCTTGTGATTTCCGATATGGCCCCCAATATGAGTGGGGTAAGGGAGTCGGATCAGCCGCGCGCCATGTACCTGTGCGAGCTGGCCCTGGATCTGTCGACCCGGGTATTGCGTCCGGGCGGGGATTTTCTGATCAAGATCTTCCAGGGTGAAGGTTTCGATCTGTACCACAAGCAGGTGCGGCAGATGTTCGACAAGGTGCAGATGCGCAAACCCTTGTCCTCGCGCGACCGCTCCCGCGAGCAATATATGCTGGCCCGCGGTTTTCGCGGGCTTTGAGTGGCATGCAACCATGCGTCGCCAGGCCAGTCCAAGGCTGTATGGGCGACGTGCTGCGGGTTGCTGGCAAATAAAGGGTTACAGACGGCGTCTGCCAGGTGCGGGCGTTGTGTAGTAAGTTAGATCGGTACATAACTGGTCGTCATGCGAAGCACGCTTCGAGACGAGGCCTGCTGCAGAGGGTAGCTAATTGAACGACATGGCAAAGAATCTGGTCCTGTGGCTGATCATCGCCGCCGTTTTGGTGACGGTGATGAACAATTTTTCCAGCCCGAGTGAGTCGAACAAACTCAACTACTCGGAGTTTATCCAGCAGGTCCAGGACGGCTCCGTCAAGCGGGTGACCGTCGACGGCTTTATCATCAGCGGCGTGCGCGGCGATGGTTCTTCGTTCGAGACCGTGCGTCCGGCGATCCAGGACAACGGCCTGATCAAGGACCTGATCGACAACAATGTCGAAATCGTCGGCAAGCAGCCCGAGCAGCAGAGTATCTGGACCCAGTTGCTGGTCGCCAGCTTCCCTATCCTGGTGATCATCGCGGTGTTCATGTTCTTTATGCGCCAGATGCAGGGCGGCGCGGGCGGCAAGGGCGGGCCGATGAGCTTCGGCAAGAGCAAGGCGCGCCTGCTCTCCGAAGATCAGGTCAAGACCACCTTCGCCGACGTCGCCGGCTGCGACGAGGCCAAGGAAGAAGTCAGCGAGCTGGTTGAGTTCCTCCGCGATCCGGGCAAATTCCAGCGCCTCGGTGGGCGTATCCCCCGTGGCGTACTGATGGTTGGCTCGCCGGGTACCGGTAAGACCTTGCTGGCCAAGGCCATTGCC
>JBFJZW010000385.1:0-3329 GCA_041621875.1 Pseudomonas sp.
CCGCTCCAGATCATCTCGAAATGAGCGGCCTGGATGATTGACGCAACAGTTCTTGGTGTCATCAGCGCCCAACAGATGTTGCCTGGGGAGCGGACCGAGTTGTAACGCAGGCCCGTGCATGCCGCGCGCTTCGTTTCGCCTCCCAATTGATGAGAAAGCGTGTAGTCGTCAGGTGCATATATGGGGGCTGACAGCGGCACTACTGTAGCGTCTCTCATCCCCGCATCAGTGAAGCTGCAGGCCAGCCCTCTGAAGACAAAACGCTCGTAATTGAGGTCCGGTACGTTCGACCAGTAGCGCTCCTGATGATGGCGCACCTCTGCAATCGCAGTGTCCATCTTGTCGGCCAGGTAGAGCACGCCAAAGCTGCCATTGCTGAAGCGTGAGCCGGCCGGGTTCACATGGGTAAAGGGCGCTGTGGCGTAGGAGCATCCAGGAATACCGAACGGGATCTGGTCGCGAGGAATCAGCTCCAGGCGACCAAGCTCGTTCTGCAGTCGTGGGTTGGTCATTGCCTGAATCTGATAGAGAGCTTCGAAGTCCTCTGCGTCGGCGACGTCATCGAACAGGGCAATGGGCGGAAACTTGGAGTTGATCAGCCGATAGGTCTGCAGGCTCTCGCCTTCCAAAAGGGGAAGGTCGCTGAGCATTACCACTGGGCACCTCGCAGCGCATCGATCCGCCGGAACGTCTCGTACAGCGAGATCATGTCGCCCTGGGCCATGATCTCGAGCGGTGCGCGTCCGTTGAAGAACTCGTTCTGGTTCTCCATCGAGGGGAAGCCATAGACGTTTTCGGGATTGTCGAACACCAGGCGCAGTGCCGCGTGGATGTTCAGGACGAAGCTGATGCGTTGCATCTGGTCGGAGTCCAGGCTCACCGCCCACGCCGAGTCCTTTTGACTGGCGCGGGTGTAGGTGCTGCGTGAAATGCGCAAGACTCGGCAAGCCTGCTCACAGGAGGCCTTCCACTTGTCCAGGATGTTTAGCGCCGCACGCAGGCCGGCCGCGCATTGGCTTTTCGAAAAGCTCTGAGCTTGGATAGCTGCTGCCATGGCGGGTGCCTCAATCTTGATCTGTAGATTCAAATTTAGCACCTGTGTATCTGTAGATCAAAGAGTGGTTGCTTCATTGCTGTCTCAGCGGGCCTCCACCTTCGGTGCCTGGGCGGGCATTGAGAAGGACGTGACGGGGTAGGGGGTGTAGGGTGTGCCCTTGCCCATAAAGCGTATGCGTTGGGCGTCCCCCACTGCATTGCATTGGGCTTCGCCCAGCTTGGAACGGTCCGCCCGGCACTGCAGGTTCAGCTCCTTGAGACGCTCGGGATTCTCGGCGAGAAATTCGGCCGACTCGAACGGTATGGGTTTCTCGCACGCAGTCAGCAGCAATACGATCAGCAGCAGTGGAATCCTGTTCATCAAGCGATCTCCTCTCGTGGTGTTTGTGTGGGCAGCAATGCCAGTTCCTCGGTCGGGCTCACTCGCTCGATAAACCGGGCCAGTTGTTCGGCCGGTTCGCCCTCGCGTCGTATCAGGTAGGTGGTCAGCATCGCGGGGCAGCCATCCAGCGGCCGGGCCACCACGTCGGGATTGTTGAGCCCAGCGATCTTGGCCAGGCTGGAGAAGCCCAGCCCGTAGCCGGCCGCAACCAGCGCCATCATCAGGTCCAGGGTCGGTACGCGGTCGGCGATGGTCAGGCGGGTATTCACAGAGCTCAGCACTTGCTGCAGCTGCTGCCAGAAGCCTTCGCAAACCTGGGGATCGCATAGCACCAAGGGATAACGCACCACCTCGGTGAGCGGCACATACCGATGGCTCAACAGGGGATGGCGGGCGGGGACTGCCACCACCAGCGGATCGAACCACACCGGTTCGGCCACCAGTCCATCGCCGACCTCGTCCGACTGGGCAAAGCCGATATCGAACAGGTCGTCGTTCAGCCCTCTGACCTGTTCGCTGAAGGTGACCTCCGACAGGCAGATTTCGACCTCTGGCTCCTGCTCGCGACACTGGGCGAGCAGGGCGGCCAAGCGGGCTTGCGGGATGCCATCGGACAGCGCCACCCGGATGCGCCCGCGATAACCGGCCGCGGCGCTCTTGACGCTGGCCTTGGCCTGGTCGACCACGGCGAACACCCGACGAGCTTCCTCCAGCAGTACCTTGCCAGCCCAGGTCAGCCGTGTGCGCCGCGTCGTGCGCTCGAACAGCTGGACACCCAGGCGATATTCCAGCTCCTTGATGATCCTGGAGAGGGGTGATTGCTCGATATGCAGGCGCGCGGCCGCACGCGCGAAGTGCAGTTCCTCTGCAACGGCGATGAAGCAGCGAAGGTGGCGCAGTTCCATGGCCTTTCCTCCATATGTTGAATCAGTTGTAGGGTTCGGCTTGCACGTTGCCGGTCCAGCTCGACTGGCGACGCAGGTTGACGATCTGCAGCAGGGCGCCGAGGGCGGCCACGCCAGCGGCGCTGACCGCCAGGGTCCAGGTGGGCATCTGCAACAGCAGCACGAAGCCACCGGCTGCGGCGCCGATGGCGCTGCCCAGGTAGAGCGCCGACTCGTTCAGCGCGATGGCCAGGTTGCCGTCACCCTGGGCCTGGCGTGCCAGGATCAGCTCGTTGTTTTGCGGCACTTGTAGGGCCCAGCCGACGGCGCCCCACAGGGCAATTGGCAGCATCACCAACCAGGTGTTGAGGGCGGCGGAGAGCGGTAGCACGAACAGCGACACGGCAAGGATCAGCATGATGGCGAAGGTCAGCACCGGCCCCTTGATGCGGTCCACCAGCGGGCCGATCAGGAAACTGCCCAGCACGCCGCCGATGCCCCACACCCAGAGGTAGGGCGTGACCGAGCGCACCGCGCCGGAGGCCGGGTCGGCCAGCAGTGGGGCGATAAAGGTGTACATGCCCAGACTGGAGATGGCCGCGAGCAGTGAGACCAGCAGGATGACCATGACATGGCCGTCACCGAGGATCGCCAGCTTTTGGCCCAGCGAGCTGGCGGTGGCCGCCGGCAGCACCGGGAGCTTCAGCAACAGGCCGAAGAAGGCCAGCAGACCGAGCAGGGTGACCAGCCATAGTGCGGCCTGCCAGCCCAGCTGTTCGGCGATCAGCAGGCTGAGCGGCACACCCAGTACCACGCCGCTGGCCATGCCGCCCATGATGATGGCGATGGCCTTGCCGCGACGCTCAGGGGTGGACACGGCAGCCGAAGCGCCGATGCCCATGGCCAGGTAGACGCCGGCACCGATACCGGCGATGGCACGCCACACCATCAGCGCGGTGAAACTCTCGGCCAATGCACTGGCGGCGTTGGCGATGACGAACAGGCCC
>JBFJZW010000386.1:0-3312 GCA_041621875.1 Pseudomonas sp.
CTGGATATCGCCGAATACACCGCGACCCAGGTCAAGCAGGCGATTGCCGGCAGCGGCGGGGCGGACAAGGAGCAGGTGCAGCTGATGGTCATGCACCTGCTCAAGCTGGTGCAGAAACCGCAGATCGACGCCTCCGATGCCCTGGCCATCGCCCTGTGCCATGCCCATCATCGGCAGAGTCTGATCCCTCATGGCCTGGTCGGTGCCAAGCGGCGCGCCGGTCGCCTTCGTTTGTAACGTATTTTTTAAGGAAAGCAGCGGTGATCGGACGTTTGCGCGGCACCCTGGCGGAAAAACATCCGCCCCATGTGATTCTTGACATAAATGGTTTGGGTTATGAGCTGGAAGTGCCCATGACGACCTTGTACCGTTTGCCCTCGCTGGGGGAGCCCCTGACCTTGCACACCCATCTGGTGGTGCGTGAGGATGCGCACCTGCTCTATGGCTTTTTCGAGAAGCGCGAGCGCGAGCTGTTCCGCGAGCTGATCCGCCTCAATGGCGTCGGCCCGAAGCTGGCGCTGGCGCTGATGTCCGGGCTTGAGGTCGATGAGCTGGTACGTTGCGTGCAGGCGCAAGACACCTCGGTGCTGGTGAAGATACCCGGCGTCGGCAAGAAAACCGCTGAGCGTTTGCTGGTTGAATTGAAGGACCGCTTCAAGGCCTGGGAAACTGTGCCGGGCATGACCGCCCTGGTGGTGGAACCTCGGGCCGCTGGCGCAGTCTCAAACGCGGAGAATGATGCGGTCAGCGCACTTATTTCGCTTGGCTACAAGCCCCAGGAAGCCAGTCGTGCCGTCTCGGCCATCAAGGAAGAGGGCTTGAGCAGTGAAGATATGATTCGTCGTGCCCTTAAGGGAATGCTGTAGTGCTAGAACCCGATCGCCTGATTACCGCCACCCCGCGCGACCGCGACGAGCAGGTCGATCGCGCCATTCGCCCGTTGAAACTGGCCGACTATATCGGCCAGCCCAGCGTGCGCGAGCAGATGGAGCTGTTTATCCAGGCCGCCCGCGGCCGTAGCGAGGCGCTGGACCACACCCTGATCTTCGGTCCGCCGGGTCTGGGCAAGACCACCCTGGCCAATATCATTGCCCAGGAAATGAACGTCTCGATCAAGAGCACTTCCGGTCCCGTGCTGGAACGGCCGGGCGATCTGGCGGCGCTGCTGACCAATCTCGAGCCCGGCGATGTGCTGTTTATCGACGAGATCCACCGCCTTTCGCCGATTGTCGAAGAGGTGCTGTATCCGGCCATGGAGGACTTCCAGCTGGATATCATGATCGGCGAGGGGCCGGCCGCCCGTTCGATCAAGCTCGACCTGCCGCCCTTTACCCTGGTGGGGGCCACCACCCGTGCCGGCATGCTGACCAATCCGTTGCGCGACCGCTTCGGCATCGTTCAGCGTCTGGAGTTCTATAACACCGAAGACCTGGCGACCATCGTTATGCGCTCGGCCGGTATTCTCGGGTTGCCCATCGAGCCCCAGGGCGCATTCGAGATTGCCCGCCGCGCCCGCGGCACGCCGCGTATCGCCAACCGACTGCTGCGCCGGGTGCGCGACTTCGCCGAAGTGCGCGGCCAGGGCGATATCACCCGGCAGATTGCCGATCTGGCGCTGAATCTGCTGGATGTCGACGAGCGTGGCTTCGATCACCAGGATCGGCGTCTGCTGCTGACCATGATCGAGAAGTTCGATGGCGGGCCCGTCGGGGTCGACAGCCTGGCGGCGGCGATCAGCGAAGAGCGCCACACCATCGAGGATGTGCTGGAGCCTTACCTGATTCAGCAGGGCTATATCATGCGCACCCCGCGTGGGCGGGTGGTGACCCGTCACGCCTACCTGCATTTCGGCCTGAATGTGCCAAAACGCATGGGCGAATTGCCAAGTGCCGATCTATTTGCGACCGGCGATGAATAGAAAAAAATACTTGCTACGAGCGATTGGCAAGAACGGGAGCTAGCACTAGAGTATGCGCGCAGAAAACGGAGTTCAGTCTTTCGCCCATCGTTGTCGGGTTTACTACGAAGACACCGATGCCGGCGGCATCGTCTACTACGTCAATTACCTCAAGTTTATGGAACGGGCTCGCACCGAGCGCCTGCGCGATCTGGGTTTTCTCCAGTCGGCGCTGGCAGGTGAGGGCCTGTTATTCGTCGTGCATTCGGCCGAGGCGCGCTATCACGCCCCGGCGCGTCTGGACGACGAGTTGCTGGTAACTGCCGAAGTGGTGGAGTTGAACCGCGCCAGCCTGCGTTTTCGTCAACAGGTCAGGCGAGTGCAAGACGATGTGCTGCTCTGTGAAGGGCAGTTTCTGGTGGCCTGTGTGAGCGCCGACAATTTGAAACCCCGGGCCATTCCCCCGGCTCTGCGTGCGGCCTTTGCCGAGCAGGGCGGCGCGGGTACATCTAGAGCAGGAGAGTAAGCGTGGAAGCCAACGCCGTTGACCACATGTCGATGTGGAGTCTGATCAGCAACGCCAGCCTGGTGGTACAACTGGTGATGCTGACGCTGGTGGCCGCATCGGTCACATCCTGGGTCATGATTTTCCAGCGCACCTCGCTGCTGCGCGCGGCCAAGCGTGCCCTGGATAACTTTGAAGAACGCTTCTGGTCGGGTATCGACCTGTCCAAGCTGTACCGTCAGGCCGGCAGTAACCCGGACCCCGATTCCGGTCTGGAGCAGATTTTTCGCGCCGGCTTCAAGGAGTTCTCCCGCCTGCGTCAGCAGGTTGGTGTCGATCCGGATGCGGTGATGGACGCCGTGGCCCGGGCCATGCGCGTGGCCATCTCGCGTGAAGAGGAAAAACTCGAGCAGAGCCTGCCGTTCCTCGCCACTGTCGGCTCCACCAGCCCTTACATCGGCCTGTTCGGTACCGTGTGGGGGATCATGAACTCCTTCCGCGGCCTGGCCCAGGTGCAGCAAGCGACCCTGGCCACCGTGGCGCCGGGTATTGCCGAAGCGCTGATCGCCACCGCCATTGGCCTGTTCGCCGCTATTCCGGCAGTTATCGCCTACAACCGTTTTGCCGCCCGCGGCGAGATGCTGATCGGCCGTTACTACACCTTCGCCGACGAGTTCCAGGCGATCCTGCACCGCAAAGTGCATACCACCGACGACTAAGCCGCAGACGCTGAGGACAGGTTTCAGGCCATGGCCAGAATTCGCAACAGACGCAAGCCGGTCGCCGAGATGAACGTGGTGCCCTACATCGACGTGATGCTGGTGCTGCTGGTGATCTTCATGGTGACCGCGCCCATGCTCAATCAGGGGGTCAAGGTCGACCTGCCGAAAGTCGGCAGCGAGGTGCTGCC
>JBFJZW010000387.1:0-3254 GCA_041621875.1 Pseudomonas sp.
CTTCCAGGGTCTCGCGGTGGAACAGGATCTTCAGCATGCCCACCGGTTCGTGGGAAATCTGCGCCCGGGCCATGCCCTTGAAGAAGGCCTTGCCCACTTCGTAGGGAATCTTGGCCTGGGTCAGCTCGCGCTCGTTCTTGCCGATCGAACTGATCTCCGGAATGGTGTAGATGCCAGTCGGTACATCATCGACAAAGCGCCAGCTGCCATTGTCGACGATGCTGCCGGCCGCCGAGCGGCCCTGGTCCGCCGCCGCACTGGCCAGGCTCGGCCAGCCGATCACGTCGCCCGCAGCGTAGATGTTCGACACCTCGGTGCGGTAACTCTGGTCGACCTCGATCTGACCACGGCTGTTGACCTTGATGCCAATATTCTCCAGCCCCAGCTGATCGGTATTACCGGTACGGCCATTGCACCAGAGAAAGGCGTCGGCCTTGATCTTCTTGCCGGACTTAAGGTGCAGAACCACCCCGTTATCCACGCCTTCGACACTTTCATACTCTTCGTTGTGACGAATCAGCACGTTGTTGTTGCGCAGGTGGTAGCTCAACGCATCGGAAATCTCGGCATCGAGGAAGCTCAGCAACTGGTCACGGTTGTCGATCAGGTCGACCAGCACGCCCAGGCCGCTGAAGATCGAGGCGTACTCGGAACCGATCACCCCGGCACCGTAGATGATGATGCGGCGCGGGGTATGGCCGAGACTGAGAATGGTGTCGCTGTCGTAGATGCGCGGATGCTGGAAGTCGACATCGGCCGGGCGATAGGGCCGCGAGCCGGTGGCGATGACGATCTGCTTGGCCACCAGCGTTTCCACCACGCCATTGGGGCACACCACTTCGACGGTCTGCTCGTCGGCAAAGCTGCCGGTGCCGAAGAACACATCGATACGGTTGCGGGCGTAGTAACCGGTACGCGAGGTCACCTGCTTGGCGATCACCCGCTCGGCACTCTTCAGCACGTCGGGAAAGGAGAACCAGCGCGGCTCGCCAATCTGGCGGAACATCGGGTTGGTGTTGAATTGCATGATCTGCCGCACCGAGTGGCGCAGCGCCTTGGACGGGATGGTGCCCAGGTGGGTGCAGTTGCCGCCGACTTCGCGACGGCTGTCGACCACGGCCACCTTGCGCCCGGCCTTGGCCGCGTTCATTGCCGCACCCTCGCCCGCCGGCCCCGAACCCAGCACGACCACATCGTAGTTGTAGACCGCCATGTTTACTCCTTCAGATCACACCGGAGCACTTGTACCGCACTCTCGGCAGGGTCAGCACTGCACCGGGCAGCCTGACAATCGATGCTTTAGCTGCAGCAGCCTAACCTGCGGGCTACTGCGAGACGATTAGCGTTTGGTCGCGTCATAGGCCAGCGCATTGGGGCTGGTCTCGTCTGCGCTGCCATTGATCTCTTCACATTTCTCGCGACTGCCGCCGCAGATCGAGCATTCCTTTTCAATGCCCAGGTTGGCGATGCCCCCACAGGAGCCGGCGATGGGCTTGCGGCCCATGATCACCCCTACCGCCATCAACGACACCACCAGCATCATGGTGCAAAAAACGATTAACCAGATCATTGCTCTTCTCCTGCAGCGAATAGCTGCTCGAAAGCCTGAGTACTCTGTGTGACGAATGCCTCGCCCTCACGGGTCACGAAAAACGCCGCTATGCCCTGCTGCTCGGCAAATGCCAGGCCACGCTCGGTGCCCATCACCATCAGTACGGTAGACAAGCCATCAGCGCGCAAGGTCGATTTATCGGCCACGGTCACCGCCGCCAGCTTGTGGGTAATGGGTGCCCCGGTTGCCGGATCGAGGGTATGGGAATAGCGCTGGCCGTTCTCCTCAAAATAGTTGCGGTAATCGCCGGAGGTGGAAATGCCGTAGCCATCCAGCTCCAGCACCCGCTGCGCGACGCGCTGGCCGTCCTGAGGTGCCTCCAGGCCGATACGCCAGTGCTCGCCATCGGGCTTTCTTCCCGCCGCCTTGAGCTCGCCGGTGACTTCCACCAGGTAACTGTCGATGCCCAGTTCGTTGAGACGCTGGACGATACGGTCCACCGCATAACCGGCGGCGATGCTGTTGAAGTCGACCTGAACATCGACCGCCTTGCACAGCTGGCCCGCCTCGATACGCAGATGCTGCATGCCCATGCGCTCACGCGCGGCGGCCAGCAACTGCGGGGTGGGAACCTTCTCCGCGCGCGCCTTGGGGCCAAAGCCCCAGAGGTTGAGCAGCGGCTCCAGAGTCAGGTCGAAGGCCCCCTGGCTCTGCTGATTGAGCGCTTGCCCGGCGGCGACCAATTCCAGCACCCCGGCCGGCATGGCCTGACAGCTGCCTGCGGGAGCCTGATTGAATTGCTCAATAGCGGAATCATCGCGATAGGTCGACATCTGCTGGTCAACGTCGGCCAGGATGTTATCGGTCTCGCGCTTGAGCAGCTCCGGACTGGGCGAATCCTTGCCGCGCACGTATTTGATCGAGTAGGTGCTGCCCATGGTCGGACCGGCGAACTCCTCCACCCGCTCCGAAAACCAGCAGCCCGTTAGGGCTGCCAGCAAGCTGGCAGCGATAACGGGCCGTAGTACCGCATAGTTCATGCTTAACCGCCGAAGTCGTCGAGCAGGATGTTCTCCTCCTCCACACCCAGGTCGACCAGCATCTTGATCACCGCGGCGTTCATCATGGGCGGGCCACACATGTAGAACTCGCAATCCTCCGGAGCCGGGTGGTCCTTCAGGTAGTTCTCGTACAGCACGTTGTGGATAAAGCCCTTGAGACCGCTCCAGTTGTCTTCCGGTAACGGATCGGACAGTGCCAGATGCCACTTGAAGTTGTCGTTCTCGGCCTGCAGTTGGTCATACTCTTCGACATAGAAGGCTTCACGCATGGAGCGTGCGCCATACCAGAAACTGATCTTGCGCTTGGACTTCAGGCGCTTGAGCTGGTCGAAGATATGCGAGCGCATCGGTGCCATACCGGCACCGCCACCGATAAAGACCATCTCGGCGTCGGTGTCCTTGGCGAAGAACTCGCCGAACGGACCGTACACAGTGATCTTGTCGCCCGGCTTCAGGCTAAACACATAGGACGACATTTTGCCCGGCGGCAGATCGTCCTTGCCCGGGGGCGGCGAGGCGATACGGATATTGAACTTCACCAGACCGCGCTCTTCCGGGTAGTTAGCCATGGAGTAGGCACGAATCACCGTCTCTTCGACCTTGGACACGTACTTCCACTGGTTGAACTTGTCCCAGTCGCC
>JBFJZW010000388.1:0-3251 GCA_041621875.1 Pseudomonas sp.
AACATTCCCGCTGCCCTGTTCGCCAAGAAGCTGATCGAGAAGATGCCGGGCCTGAGCCGGGTGTATTACTCCAACTCCGGCTCGGAGGCCAACGAGAAGGCCTACAAGATCGTGCGCCAGATCGCCCACAAGAAGTACGGCGGCAAGAAGTACAAGATTCTGTTCCGCGAGCGCGACTACCACGGCACCACCATCACCGCGTTGAGCTCGACCGGTCAGTTCGAGCGCAAGAACCAGTACGGCCCCTTCACCCCGGGTTTCGTCGAGTTTCCGCACTGCTGCGAATACCGCTCGCAGTTCGGTGATGTGGCCGACTACGGGGTGCGCGCCGCGCTGGAAATGGAACGGGTGATCCTCGCCGAAGGAGCGGATACTGTCGGTGCCGTGGTGCTAGAACCGATCACCGCTGGGGGGGGGGTGATCACCCCGCCGGCCGGTTACTGGGAAACTATTCAGGCGATCTGCAAGAAGTACGACATCCTCCTGCACATCGACGAAGTGGTCTGCGGCCTGGGCCGTACCGGTACCTGGTTCGGCTATCAGCACTACGGTATCAAGCCGGACATCGTGACCATGGCCAAGGGCGTGGCCAGCGGTTATGCGGCGATCTCCTGCACCGTGACCACCGAGGACGTGTTCGAAGCGTTCAAGGGCGAGGCCGACGATCGCATGGGCTACTTCCGTGACATCAGCACCTTTGGCGGCTGTACCGCAGGTCCGGCGGCGGCGCTGGAGAACATGCGGATCATCGAAGAGGAAGGCCTGCTGGAGAACGTCACCCAGATGGGCGAGTACTTCATGGCTCGCCTGCGTGAGCTGCAGGACAAGTACCAGGTAATCGGCGATGTGCGCGGCAAGGGCCTGTTCTGTGGCCTGGAGCTGGTCAAGGACCGCCAGACCAAGGAGCCGGTGCCGGAGAGCCTGCCGATTGCCATCGTCGCCGACTGCATGCGCCAAGGGGTGATGATCGGGCGGACCAACCGTAGCTTCGAGCAGTTCAACAACACCCTGTGCTTCAGCCCTGCGCTGATCGCCACCAAGGATGATCTGGATCGGATCGTCGCGGCCCTGGACAGCGCCTTCGGCCGCCTGGCAGCCAATCCCTAAGGCTCGCCAAACCGTAGCAGACCGGTTCACCCAGCTTCGCTGGGTGAACCGGCTTTGGCGTGTCGCCGCGTTGAGTGCCGCGTGCCAGATGGTCTTGTCGAAGTGTTGTTGCTAGTCTGCTGGGCACTCGCCACGCAAGCGCTGGCAGGAGCATCATGAAGTGGCTGGCCGAGCCGTATGCGGTACCAGCGCTTGTCGTTCGTTCAGTCGAGGCCGCTATGTTCCAGCTGTTCCATTTGTCTGCCGAAAAATCCACCAGCTTGCAGCAGCAACTGCGCGAGCAGATCGCCCAGGTCATTCTCAACGGCAATATCCCCCTCGACAGCCCGCTGCCGTCCAGTCGCAAGCTGGCCAAACAGCTGAATATCGCGCGCAACACCGTGGTCCTGGCCTACGAACACCTGCTCGACGATGGCTACCTGCTGGCCCGCGAGCGCAGCGGTTACTACGTCAATCCGGACATCCTGGCGCGCAAGGTCGCGTCGCCGCGGGCGGCCCATGACGAGACCGCCGGCACCTCGCCGGACTGGTCGCGGCGGCTGGTGGTGCAGCCCTCGCAGCAGCGCAACATGAGCAAGCCACGCGACTGGCAGAATTTTAAATACCCTTTTATCTACGGCCAGTTCGACCCGGCCCTGTTCCCTACCGCCAACTGGCGTGAATGCTGCCGCGACGCGGTGAGCATCCCAGCGATCCGCGACTGGGCGTCGGACCGCTTCGACAACGACGACCCCTTGCTGATGGAGCAGATCAGGACGCGCCTGTTGCCGCGTCGCGGTGTCTGGGCATCGCCCGAGCAGATCCTGGTCACCGTTGGCGCGCAACACGCCCTGTACATGCTGGCGCGTCTGCTGTTGCGCCCCGACAGTCTGATGGGCATCGAAGATCCGGGCTACATGGACATCCGCAATATTGCCATGCTCAACCCGTCGCGGGTTCAGCCGCTGGCGGTGGACAACCATGGCCTGGTGCTCAGCGACGAGCTGAATGGCTGCGACCTGATCTACACCACCCCCAGCCACCAGTGCCCGAGCACCGTGACCATGCCCCTGGCTCGCCGCTACGAACTGTTGCAGCGGGCCAATGAGCACGATTTTCTGATCATCGAGGACGACTACGAGAGCGAAACCAACTTCAAGGCCAACCCGATCCCGGCGCTCAAGAGCCTGGATAAGAATGATCGGGTGCTCTACGTCGGCAGCCTGTCAAAGACCCTGGCACCGGGCCTGCGGGTTGGCTATCTGGTCGGGCCCGAAGCCTTGATCCGCGAGGCCCGCGCTCTGCGTCGGCTGATGGTGCGCCATCCGGCGGCGAACAATCAGCGTTCGGTGGCGCTGTTTCTCGAGCGCGGCTATCACGATGCATTGATCATGAGCCTGATGCGTGCCTACCAGGAGCGTCATCAGCAGATGGGCGACGCCCTGCACGAGTACCTGCCGGAGTCCTCCCAGGAGCCGAGCTTCGGCGGCTCCTGCTACTGGGTCAAGGGCCCCGACAGCCTGGATGCACGACGCCTGCAGCAGGAGGCCGCCGTCCACGGCATCCTTATCGAGCCCGGTGATATCCATTTCTGCGGCGAACAGCCGCCGCTCAACTACTTCCGCCTGGGCTACTCGTCGATTCCCGCCGAGCGCATCCGTCCGGGGATCAAGCTGCTCGCCGAGCTGATTCAGCAGCTCAGCTAAAGCGCTGTCGCCGAACCTGAATCGCTGACCCCGCTCGCCTCAGGCGTGCGGGATAACCCTGCTCGCCGCGTGTTGCGCCCCTGCCGCAGGGCACCTGCGCCTGCGCACTCAGCTGGACTTTGCTGGCGCAACAGCTGGTCCGCAACTGGTTCTATCTGCCTCTTCCTCCGCGCTTCTACTCTAGCTCCAAGCCAGCCCGTCCTTGCTTCAAGGCGAACAAGAGACGGCTCGCTCGACTTGCCCCAAGACTCCATCACAACAACAACGGGAGAGATCGGCATGCTTATTGGAATTCCTAAAGAGATCAAGAACCACGAGTACCGCGTCGGTATGGTGCCTGCCAGTGTGCAGGAACTGACCAGCCGCGGGCATGCGGTGCTGGTGCAAACCCAGGCCGGCGCCAGCATCGGCTTCAGCGACGAGGATTACCGTGCGGCTGGCGCGACTATTGCCGCCAGC
>JBFJZW010000389.1:0-3243 GCA_041621875.1 Pseudomonas sp.
GGTCGGCGGTTCGATCCCGTCATCACCCACCAACTCGCTTTTTGAAGTTACGCGCAGCGGTAGTTCAGTCGGTTAGAATACCGGCCTGTCACGCCGGGGGTCGCGGGTTCGAGTCCCGTCCGCTGCGCCATTTTTCTCCTCGCTTCATCTCCCCAGTGACACTTCGCAAGCCCCTCTCAGGCATTCGCTTAATTCCGCTAAACATCTGAACTTATACGCATTTTCTGTCTCCTAACACGGTAGCCAGTGATCGCGGCAGCCTGCTAAGCTCGCGCTTTCACTCGATAGCCCTCGGGCGCACCGAACAAGGATCAAGCATGAAACAGCATCGTCTAGCCGCAGCGGTCGCCCTGGTAGGGTTGGTTCTCGCGGGTTGTGATTCGCAAACCAGTGAGATCTCCCTGGAAACCCCAGCGCAAAAAGCTTCCTACGGCATTGGCCTGAACATGGGCAAGAGCCTGGCTCAGGAAGGCATGGATGACCTGGATTCCGACGCCGTTGCCCAGGGCATCGAAGACGCCATCGGCAAGAAAGAACAGCGCCTGAAGGACGAAGAGCTGATCGAGGCCTTCGCTTTCCTGCAGAAGCGTGCCGAAGAGCGCATGACTGCCCTCAACGAAGAATCGGCCAAGGCCGGCAAGAAATTCCTCGACGACAACGGCAAGCGTGAAGGCGTGGTCACCACTGAATCCGGCCTGCAGTACGAAGTGGTCAAGAAGGCCGAAGGTGCCCAGCCGAAAGCCACCGATGTGGTGACTGTTCACTACGAAGGCAAGCTGACCGACGGCAGCGTATTCGACAGCTCGATCGAGCGTGGTAGCCCTATCGACCTGCCGGTCGGTGGCGTGATCCCGGGTTGGGTTGAAGGCCTGCAGCTGATGCACGTCGGCGAGAAGTACAAGCTGTATATCCCGAGCGAGCTGGCCTATGGCGAGCAGAGCCCGACGCCGGCGATCCCGGCCAATTCGGTGCTGGTGTTCGATCTGGAACTGATCGCCATCAAGGACGCTAACGCCGAAGCCGAAGCTGCCAGCGAGGAGTAACACAGCCTCTGCTGTGCACAACGCCCCGTCTCGACGGGGCGTTGTTGTTTCTGCCTTCGGCAAAGTGCTTTTAGGCGTGACTGGCGGGTCTTGAAGGGGCGTTATTGAGGCGCGGCTGTTACGGTTATGCACATTTCTCATAATCGCTGTCAGGGTCTGCGACAAGATGCCCATAGAAACCATTTGTTATTTTTAACTTATTGATTTATATGGGTTTTGTGGTGCTGGATAAAAAATGCCCGATCTGTGCCGAGACCGCATGGGCTGGGCGTTTGCCGGGGTTATGGATAATCTGTTCACAAGGTTATCCACAGCTTTAGTGGATAACCCAAGCCAGCCCAGTAAGCATGCGGGATTGAAAGGGATAGGGCGATGAAAGCACCGAAAAGATTCGCGCGTTACCTGCTTTTGGCACAACGTTTCCTCGGTGCAGGACGTTTGCCCGGGCTGCTGCTGTCGGTGGCGCGCAAGCGGGAAAAGGCCGGGGCCTCTCTGGCTGCCTTGCGCGGCGATCTGGAACTCTTGCAGGGCCTGTGTCTGGCCTGGTGGCGGGGCGAGTATCGCGCCGTCAGCCGGCAAGCGTTACTGGCGGTTGTGGCGGCCTTGCTGTACTTCGTTACCCCTATGGATGCGTTGCCGGATTGGTTGCCGGCGATCGGTTTTGTCGATGACCTGGCGGTGCTGGCCTGGGTGCTGCGCACCTGGCGCGACGAACTTGCGGCGTTTCAGGCCTGGCGAATGACCCAGTCCCCCGAGACACTGCGCAAGATCGAGCGTTTGCCGGTGGCGGATGAGCCGCAGCAGGGGGGGGGAGAGCTAGCGGGCCGTTTTGTTCAGGTATCACCCAGTAGCCGGCTGATCACCCCCTGATCGCGCAGGGTCTGCAGGACCCGGTCCAGTTGTTCGGGGCTTACCGGCAACTTGGGGCTGTAGGTGCAGTGCATCTGGTAGCGCTCGATGACCCAGGGGCTGATCTGCAGCGGCGCATCCGGTTGTCTGGCCAGTTGAAAGCTGGCGGGACGGCGCATCTCGATAATGGCATCCAGGCGCTGTTTGCGCAGCAGGTTCAGGCCGCTGCCGAGGTCACGCAGATCCTGGCGGGTGATCTGCTGGTTGGCGAATGCGGCCATCAGGGGAACGCTGTAGACATAACCGAGCTGGGTGCCGAGCACTTTGCCAAGCAGGTCGTCCAGGCTGGCGATGGGGGCTCGCTGGCTATGTTGCAGCAGCACATCCTCTTCTTCATAGAGCGGCGGCGACCAATGATAGCGCCGTGGGTCGGCCATCCATTGCGGGTTGCTGTTGCAGATCACGTGGATGCGGCCGCGTTGCATGAACGTTTCGATGCGCTTGTTGGGCGTCTCCACGAAGCGCGCTTGGTAACCGAGTTGCTGGCTGGCCTGCTGGCCGAGGTTATAGATAAAGCCGTCGTGCAGTTGCTGCTCGACCACCTCGACATAGGGCATGCCATCGGCGCTGGCGAATCCCCAGCGTATCTCCTCGGCGCTGCTCCAGGCGCTGCAACTGGTCAATACTATAAATATCAAGCTACGCACAGCACGGCCCTCAGTATGTACAGGGTGTCGCTGGGGCAGTATAGAACACGCGTTTTGCCGCGGCGGGCTGTTAAGATGCGGACCTGAACTGGAGTGGCTAAGAGAGTGGCTGGGGTGTTATGTCGCTGTTGTTGCGGGTAATTGGCGTCCCAGCGCTTGGCATGGAGATGGAAAGATGAATGTGCAGGTGATTGAGCGCGACGGCGAGCCGGAATATGCGGTGTTGCCCTGGGCGCAGTATCAGGCGTTATTGCAGGCGGCCGGGCGCACAGCCCCCGCTGCCGAACAGGCGGGGCCCGAGGGGCGGCCGCCCTTGAGTCAGCTGGCGGCCCTGCGTGAGGCCAAAGGCCTGAGCGCCGAGCAGTTGGCACGTAATGTGGGGATCAGCCCGCATTACCTGGGCATGATCGAAAGTGGCGAGCGTCAGCCGGATGCCGCTATTCAGCGTGCCCTGGCCTGGCATCTGGGTGTGGATGGTTGGGAGTTACAGCCTTGAGCGTGAGCATCAGTCGACAACACTGGCAAGCCCTGCTCGCCGAGCTTGAGGAGGCCCAGCGGCAACGGCATTTGTTGACCTACAGAGCGCTGATTGAGCGGCTGGCGCTGCCCAGCCCGGCGATGCAGACCCTGGCGGCGGCGCTGGA
>JBFJZW010000390.1:0-3235 GCA_041621875.1 Pseudomonas sp.
CACTCGACCTGGACGTCGAGGAGGGCATGCAGGCCAAGGCCGAAGAGTTCAAGGCGCAAGGTGCGCAGCTCTATCACAAGGTGTGATGAGAGTCAGATTACGATCTGCTGCGCGTCGGCCCTGCGGCGTTGAAAACATGCTCGGAATGCTCATGTACAAAAGTACACTCCGCTTCCTCGCTTGTTTTCGCCTTGCAGGGCTCTAGCTCGCGAACTCGTAATCGGACTCTGGAGCTTCTGCTAGGCGATTTTGCGTAGCAGTATAAGAGTAACCAGGACGGGCCTTCGGGCCCGTTCGTTTTAGGGGGTCATATGCAGCGGGATGACGTTGAAATAAGCGAGCGTGAAGTCTGCTTTAGTGGCTTCTATCAGCTCGATCGCCTGCAACTGCGCCATCGCCAGTTTGCCGGGGGCATGGGGCCGGTGCTCAGCCGTGAGCTGTTCGTGCGCCGCGATGCGGTCTGTGTGTTGCCCTACGACCCGCAGCGCGATTGCGTGGTGCTGATCGAGCAGTTCCGTATCGGCGCGCTGGACAAGAGCGCGAGTCCCTGGCTGCTGGAACTGGTCGCCGGGCTGATCGATGACGGCGAGCAGCCGGAGCAGGTGGCGTTGCGCGAGGCGATCGAGGAGGCCGATCTGGCCCTGACCTCCCTGTGGCCGATCACCCAGTACTACCCGTCGCCGGGCGGTTCCGACGAGCGCGTGCATCTGTTTGTCGGGCGCTGCGACAGTGAGGGCGCGGGCGGTGTACATGGCCTGGCGGACGAGGGCGAGGATATCCGGGTGCACGTCTGGCCTCTGGAGGATGCCCTGGATGCGGTCAAGGATGGGCGTATCGACAATGCCGCGAGCATTATCGCCCTGCAGTGGCTGGCGCTGAACCGTGCCGAAGTCCGGGGGCTGTGGTCATGAACCTGCTGCGCGAGCGCTATCGGGTCGACCTGGTCGAGCTGCAGGCGGCTTGCGAGCTCAATTATGCGCGTCTGATGCAACTGCTGCCGGCCATGCGCGAGCAGCCGCAGGCGCGCCGCGTGGCCCTCAGTCAGGGCGAGCACCAGCTGGGCGTACTGGCCCTGGAAGTGCTGGAGAGCTGCCCCTATACCTCGACCATCAGGGTGCGCCAGGAGCACAGCCTGGCCTGGCTGCCGGTGCCGCAGCTGGAGGTGCGGGTCTATCACGATGCGCGCATGGCCGAAGTCATCGGGGCGCAGAGCGCCCGGCGTTTTCGCGGCATCTACCCCTATCCCAATGCGGACATGCACCAGCCCGACGAGAAGACCCAGCTCAACCTGTTTCTCGGTGAGTGGCTAAGCCACTGCCTGGCCTGTGGCCACGAGCTGGAGCCGGTTCGCTAGGTGCATTGAGCCGCGACGGCGAGGCCGGGCGCGGATGCGTCGCACGGACTAGCCTTTAGGCGGGCGCTTGAATTGCAGCGGGCGTTCTGTGACCTATTCCCATTTCGCAGGTTTACCGCCGGCGGGGCTAGCCAGCATAATCCACGCATTGCGCTCAAGGAGACGGTCTTGCCGAGCAAGCCTACCGTTATGACTGCCACTGTTGAATCGTCGGTACTGCTGGTGCAGTTGTCCGACAGCCATCTATTTGCCGAGGCGGCCGGTAGATTGTTGGGCATGGATACCCAGGACAGCCTGCAGCGGGTGATCGAGCGGGTGTTGCAGGAGCAGCCGCAGATCGACCTGATGCTGGCCAGCGGCGACCTGTCGCAGGACGGCAGCCAGGCCTCCTACCAGCGCTTTCGCGACATGACCGCGGTCATTCCCGCGCCGGCGCGCTGGTTTCCCGGCAACCATGACGAAGTCCCAGCGATGCAGGCCGTGTGCGCCGGCAGCGATCTGCTGGAGCCGGTGATCGACCTGGGCAACTGGCGGGTCATCCTGCTCGACTCCTCGATCCCGGGGGCCGTGCCCGGCTACCTCAGTGATCGGCAACTGGGTCTGCTCGAGCGCGCCTTGAGCGAGGCCCCGGAGCGCCATCACCTGATCTGTCTGCATCACCACCCGGTGTCCATTGGTTGCAAGTGGATGGAACCCATCGGCCTGCGCAATCCTGAGGCCCTGTTCGCCGTGCTGGAACGCTTCGATCAGGCGCGCGCGCTGCTCTGGGGGCATATCCATCAGGAACTCGACCAGCAGCGCGGTCAGATCCGCCTGCTCGCCTCGCCGTCCACCTGCGTGCAGTTCGCTCCGGGTAGCGAGGAGTTTCAGGTCGATAAAACCGCGCCGGGTTACCGCTGGCTGCGCCTGTTCGACGACGGCCGCCTGGAAACGGGTGTGTCGCGGGTTACCGGGATCAAGTTCGAAATCGATTACACCATCAAGGGCTATTGAGTCGCCTGGCTAATCGGTTGCAGCCGGTCGCCGCAACCGGTTAGCCTCCCGCCTTATGACAGCATCCATTCTCTATATTCACGGGCTTAACAGCTCGCCGGCATCGCTCAAGGCCAGCCAGTTGTCGCGTGCCATGGCGCGTATGGGCCTGGCCGAGCAGCTGCGGGTGCCGGCCCTGCATCACCATCCACGCCAGGCAGTTGCCCAGCTCGAAGCGCTGATCGCCGAGTTGGGGCGGCCGCTGCTGGTCGGCAGTTCCCTGGGCGGCTACTATGCGACCTTTCTCGCCGAGCGCCACGGGCTGCCAGCGCTGCTGATCAACCCGGCAGTGCGTCCGCACCTGCGTTTCGATGGCTACCTGGGCCCGCAGAAGAACTATTACAACGACGAGACCTGGGAACTGACGGCCGACCACGTAACCGCCTTGGCCGAGCTGGATGTGCCGGCGCTGCAGGATCCGGCGCGTTATCAGGTGTGGCTGCAGACCGCCGACGAAACCCTCGATTACCGCGATGCGCAGCGCTATTACCGCGCCTGCGCATTGCGCATCCAGGCCGGCGGCGACCATGGTTTTCAGGGTTTTGCCGAGCGCTTGCCGATGCTCTTCGCTTTCGCCGGTATTCCCCGCCCGCAATGGCAGGATATCGACTTTTCCGCTCTCAATTGACGAACAAGAGACCTATGGCCAGTTACAACGCAGACGCCATCGAAGTCCTTTCCGGCCTCGACCCGGTGCGCAAGCGCCCGGGCATGTACACCGACACCAGCCGGCCCAACCACCTGGCCCAGGAAGTCATCGACAACAGCGTCGACGAAGCATTGGCCGGGCATGCCAAATCGATTCAGGTGATCCTGCATGAGGACAACTCCCTGGAGGTGCTCGACGAC
>JBFJZW010000391.1:0-3230 GCA_041621875.1 Pseudomonas sp.
CCAGAACCGGCTGACACTGAACGACTCGGCCAGCACCAGCGAACCGCCAGCCAGCAGCGCGCAATAAAAGCCCAGCACGCCGCCGATATGGAACAGCGGCAAATTGACCAGGCTGCGGTCGCTGGCATCCAGATGCTGGAAGGCCATGGCGGTATTCCACACGTGCAGGTAGGACGCCAGCACGCCTTTGGACGGCCCGGTGGTACCGGAGGTGTAAATCACCACTTGGGTATCCCAGGGCTGGATCGGCCGCTCGGGCGGAATCGGCTGCTCCCCCCCCTGCAGGCGCGACGCGGCATGCAGGACAACCCCCGGCAAGGGCACGCTACCCTCCCCCAACACCACCAACTGGCGCAGGCGGCCCAGGTTCAGCTCCTGCAAGCGCTCGATCAAGCGTCCATCGGCGATCATCAAGGCGGCCCCTGTATTGCTCAAGACATGTTCGAGCAAGGCACCGCGATAAGCCGTATTGATCGGTACCGCCACCGCCCCCAGGTAATTGATCGCCAGCAGCAGGCGCAGAGCATCCGCGCCGTTGGCCAACCAGACCAGCACCAGATCGCCTTGGCGCACGCCCAGGCCGTGCAAGCCCGACGCACAGCTCTGCACTTCGACCAGGGTTTGCCGGTAGCTCCACTGCCGGCCGTCCTCGAACAGGGCAAAGAGCCGCGCCGGCATTTGCATGGCGCGGTGCAGCAGCAAGTCGCGCACCACGCATTGCGGCACGAACGGCTGAACGGGCGTGGGCATAGTCGTTATCTCCAGAGGTCGTAGCCCGCGATCCTTGGGCAGCGCGGTCGGCACATCACCTATCCCTCGATAGGTCAACCGCAGCCAGCATTGGCATGGCGCATCCACATACCGCTGCCGAGGAAAATCCGCGTACTGCCGCGACTATCTTTCGGCAGGTGATTACAGCACTCCCCACACCCACTCTGCATACACCAGAGAGTGTTCCGGCACTCCGCCTAGCCAGTACGGGGAGAACCATCGCGCATGCAGCCTTTCATCTATAACGCCCTGCCGTCCAGGGTCATCTTCGGTTTCGGCACCCTCAGCCAGGTGGCCGACGAGATCCGCGCCCTGGGCTGCTCCCGCGCACTGGTATTGACCACCGCGCAGCAACGCCAGGCCGGCGAACAACTGGTCACGCAGCTTGGCGAGCTGGCCGTCGGACTCTACGCCAACGCCACCATGCACACCCCGGTCGAGGTCACCCGCGACGCCCTGGAAACGCTCAAGGGCTGCAAAGCCGACTGTCTGATCGCCCTCGGCGGCGGTTCCACTATCGGCCTGGGCAAAGCCCTTGCCCTGCATACCGACCTGCCGCAAATCGTGATTCCCACCACCTATGCCGGCTCCGAAGCAACACCGATCATCGGCCAGACCGAAAACGGCCTGAAGACTACCCAGCGCACCCTCAAAGTGCTGCCAGAAGTGATCATCTACGACGTAGAACTGACCCTCGCCCTACCGGCGCAAATGACCGTCACCAGCGGCCTCAACGCCATTGCCCATGCCGTCGAAGCGCTCTACGCCAAAGACGCCAACCCGCTTATCTCGATGCTCGCCGAACAGGGCATCGCCGCCATCGGCCGCGCTCTGCCGCGCATCCACGCCAACCCGCACGACCGCGAAGCCCGCTCCGACGCGCTGTTCGGGGCCTGGGCCTGCGGCACCTGCCTGGGCGCGGTCGGCATGTCGATCCACCACAAGCTGTGCCACACCCTGGGCGGTAGTTTCGATCTGCCGCATGCCGCAACCCACACTGTGGTACTGCCGCATGCCGCAGCCTACAACGCCGCTGCCGCACCCGAGGCCATGGCCCGCATTGCCCGCGCGCTGAATGTCGACAACGCCCCGCGTGGGCTGTTCGACCTGGCCGCCAACCATGGCGCACCCACCAGCCTGGCGCAGATCGGCATGCAACAGGCCGAGTTGCCGCGCGCGGTGGAAATCGCCTGCGCCTCGCCGTACTGGAACCCGCGTCCGATCGAGGCGCAGGCCATTGGCGAACTGCTGAATAACGCCTTCAACGGTAATCGCCCCTAACCGCAGCACCTCGTTCAGAAGCTAAACAACAGGAGAACGCCATGGAACTCAACCCACACATCCTGCGTCACCACCACATCACTCTCAACGTCGGCGGTGCCCAGGACGACTACGACTTCCACACCAAGGTGCTGGGCCTCAAGAGCATCAAGAAAACCGGCCTGTACGACGGCAGCGAGCCGATCTATCACCTCTACTACGGCAACGAACTGGGCGAGGAAGGCACCCTGGTGACCTGCTTCCCGATGCGCCAGTCCGGCCGCAAAGGGCGCCCTGGCAGCGGCCAGATCAAGACCCTGGCCATGTCCGTGCCGGTGTCCTCGCTCAGTTTCTGGGCTAAGCACCTGGAAAGCCACGGCTTCAAAGCCGAGTTCCAAGAGCGTTTCGGCGAACAACTGCTGCACTTCGCCCACCCCTGCGGTATCTGCTACGAGCTGGTCGGTATCGCCGACGACGACCGCACGCCCTACTCCAACGGCGTGATCCCCTCCGAGTTCGGCATCCGCGGCACCCACGGCATCACCGTTTCGGTACGCGATCTGGAGAACTCCGCCGAGTTCATGCACTACGGCTGGAGCGGCAAGCAGCGCAACACCGACAACGCCTTCACCCGCTACGAAGTGGGCAATGGCGGCAGCGGCACCATCATCGACTTCCAGGTCGAGGCAAATCTGCCGCAGGGCACCTGGGCCTATGGCGAAGGCACCGTGCACCACTGCGCCTTCGAAGTTTCCGACCTGGAGATCCAACGCAGCGTCAAGCTGCACCTCGAAGGCATGGGCTACACCGACGTCTCCGACCGCAAGGATCGCGGCTACTTCGATTCCATCTACGTGCGTACACCAGGCGGTGCCTTGTTCGAGGCGGCCGTTTCCAAGCCAACCGGTTGGACAGTCGACGAAGCCTTCGAGGATCTCGGCAAGACCATCCAGATCCCACCGCAACTCGGCGCGCGCGCGCAAGAAATCGCCGCCTACCTCGAACCGTTGAAATACTGAGGCCATAGGGGATGAGAGTTAACCTGCATATGCAGCATCCCTCCCAAGTCGCGGGGCCCAGCCCTGCGACTGCAGGCGCTGCCGTCATCTTGATTCACGGACGCACGCAAAGCCCAGCCGACATGTTCGCCATTGCCCAGCGCCTGGGTATTGATGGCATGTCGTACCTGGCCATCGAAG
>JBFJZW010000392.1:0-3229 GCA_041621875.1 Pseudomonas sp.
CATCCGCAGCATCGCCTGCAATGGCCGCCTGCTGGTGGTGGGTTTCCCCAGCGGACGCATCCCCGAGTTACCGGTCAACCTGGCGCTGCTCAAGGGCGCCGCCGTGGTCGGGGTATTCTGGGGCTCCTTCGCCCAGCGCCAACCCCAGGACAACGCGGCCAACTTCCAGCAGCTGTTCGCCTGGCACGCCGAAGGCAAGCTCAAGCCGCTGGTGTCGCAGACCTTCCCGCTGGAACAGGCCGCCAAAGCCATCGACACCCTGGGTCAGCGCAAGGCCGTGGGCAAGGTGGTGGTGCAGGTGCGGTAAATGTAGGGTGGATGACGCCTTATTCATCCACCACTCACGCCCCAATTGGTGGATCGCTGAAGCGTGATCCACCCTACGAAGCCGCCCCAGAGCGGCTTCTTTCATTCACCCCCGCGGCGCGTAGGCAAACACGTCGGCGCGCATCTGGTGGGCGTCCATGCCGGCGTCGACCAGGGCATCCAGGGTGGCATAGACCATGGCCGGCGAACCGCTGGCATACAGGTGCAGGGCCTTGAGGTCGGCGAAGTCTTCGCGCACGGCTTCGTGCAGCAGGCCGCAGCGGCCCTGCCAGCCGCACTGGTCGCTGACCACCTGATGCAGAAACAGATTGGGCAATTGCCGCCACTGCGCCCAGTGCTCCAGCGCGTAGAAGTCATCCGGCCGGCGCGCCCCCCAGTACAGATGCACCGGGTGGGCGAAGCCGGCGGCGCGACAGTGCTCGATCAGGCTGTGCATCTGCGCCATGCCGGTACCGGCGGCGATCAGCACCAGCGGGCCATCCGGCAGCTCGGCCAGGTGGGTATCGCCGAATGGCATCTTCACCCGCGCCAGACCCTGGCTGCGTAGCTGAGCGATCAGCTTCGCGGTGCCCTCGTCACGGGCCAGGATATGCAGCTCCAGCTCCCGCCCACAATGGGGGGCCGAGGCCAGGGAAAAGGCGGCGTAATCGTCATCCTCGCGCTGCAGCAGCAGGTACTGGCCGGCGTGGTAGCGCGGCACCTTGCCGGCCGGAGCGCTTAGGCGCAGGCGGAACACGTCGCCGCCCACCTCATCGCACGCGACAACCCGGCAGGCCATCTCGCGCACCGGCAGCTCGCCGGGGGCCAGCACACCGTCCCAGTGCAGTACACAGTCTTCCAGCGGCTCGGCCAGGCAGGTGAACAGCTCGCCATGGTCCAGCGCGCTCGCGCCCTGCTGCACCCGCCCCTCCACCAGCAGCGCCGCACAGATATGGCAGTTGCCATTGCGACAACTCTGCGGGCAGTCGTAGCCCAGGCGGCGCGCGGCATCCAGGATGCGCTCGCCGGCCCGTACTTCAAGTACAGCACCCGAAGGATTCAGGGTGACTTTCATCAATCGATTCCCAACTCAGACCAGAGCGCATCGACGCGCTGCTTGACCGCCTCATCCTGAACGATAGCCCGGCCCCACTCGCGCGTGGTCTCGCCCGGCCATTTATGGGTGGCGTCCAGGCCCATCTTCGAACCCAGGCCGGACACCGGCGAGGCAAAGTCGAGGTAGTCGATCGGCGTGTTGTCGATCAGCACCGTGTCGCGCTTGGGGTCCATGCGCGTGGTAATGGCCCAGATCACGTCGTTCCAGTCCCGTGCGTTGATATCGTCGTCGGTGACTATGACGAACTTGGTGTACATGAACTGTCGCAAAAACGACCAGACACCGAGCATTACCCGCTTGGCGTGGCCGGGGTACTGCTTCTTGATGGTCACCACCGCCAGGCGGTAGGAGCAACCTTCCGGCGGCAGATAGAAGTCGGTGATTTCCGGAAACTGCTTCTGCAGGATCGGCACGAAGACTTCATTGAGCGCCACGCCGAGGATCGCCGGCTCATCGGGCGGACGACCGGTGTAGGTGCTGTGGTAGATCGGTTGCTGCCGACGGGTGATGCGCTCGACGGTAAACACCGGGAAACGGTCGACCTCGTTGTAGTAGCCGGTGTGGTCGCCGTAGGGACCTTCATCGGCCATCTCGCCGGGATGGATCACCCCCTCGAGGACGATTTCGGCGCTGGCCGGCACCTGCAGATCGCTGCCCCGGGCCTTGACCAGCTCGGTGCGATGACCGCGCAGCAGGCCGGCGAAGGCGTACTCGGACAGGCTGTCGGGCACTGGGGTAACCGCACCGAGAATGGTCGCCGGATCCGCCCCCAGGGCGACGCACACCGGGTAGGGACGATCCGGGTACTTCTGGCACCAGTCCCGGAAGTCCAGGGCACCGCCGCGGTGGCTGAGCCAGCGCATGATCAGCTTGTTGCGACCGATCACCTGCTGGCGATAGATACCGAGGTTCTGCCGTTCCTTGTTCGGCCCCTTGGTGATGGTCAGGCCCCAGGTGATCAGCGGGCCGACATCGCCGGGCCAGCAGGTCTGCACCGGCAGCTTGGTCAGGTCGACATCGTCACCGTCTTCGATCACTTCCTGGCAGGGTGCGTCTTTGAGCACCTTGGGTGCCATGGCCAGCACCTTGCGGAAAATCGGCAGCTTATTCCAGGCGTCCTTCAACCCCTTCGGTGGCTCCGGCTCCTTGAGAAAGGCCAGCAGCTTGCCGATCTCACGCAGCTCGCTGACCTCTTCCGCGCCCATGCCCAGAGCCACCCGCTTGGGCGTGCCGAACAGGTTGCCGAGCACCGGCATGTCGAACCCCGTGGGGTTCTCGAACAGCAACGCCGGGCCGCCGCGACGCAATGTGCGGTCACAGACCTCGGTCATTTCCAGCACAGGGGAAACTGGCGTCTGGATGCGCTTGAGTTCGCCGCGCTGTTCCAGCCCACGGATAAAGTCGCGCAGATCGCGATACTGCATGCAGATGCCTCATATCGGGCCGAGCAATAGGGGCGCAAAGTTTAGCGCCGAACTGGGTTATTCAGAAGGTTGGCGCAACGCCCAGATGCACAAAAGCCGGGCTTACCCGGCTTTTGTGAGGCTCGCGTGGCTTATTTGCGGCGCATCGACTGGAAGAACTCGTCGTTGGTCTTGGTCGCTTTCAGCTTGTCGATCAAGAACTCGATGGCGGCGATTTCGTCCATCGGGTGCAGCAGCTTGCGCAGAATCCACACTCGCTGGATATCCGCCTCAGTCATCAGCAGGTCTTCACGACGCGTGCCGGAGCTGCGGATGTTGATCGCCGGGTAAGTCCGCTTCTCGGCAATCTTGCGGTCCAGGTGGATTTCCATGTTGCCGGTGC
>JBFJZW010000393.1:0-3219 GCA_041621875.1 Pseudomonas sp.
CTTGTCCCACTGGATGATGGTGCGCTCGGCCATGGCCGCGTTCTCCACCGGCACCAGGGTATCCAGCGGTTGCTCGGAGATGACGAAGCCGCCCGGGTGCTGCGAGAGGTGGCGGGGAAAACCGATCAGCTCGCCGGTCAGCGCCAGTACCCGACGCAACACCGGGCTGTCCGGATCGAAGCCAGCTTCACGTAGTCGCTCAAGCGGCGGCTCCTTATCACTCCAGCGGCCACAACAATCAGCCAGGGCGTTGACCTGGTCCGGCGGCAGGCCGAGGGCCTTGGCGATATCTCGCACCGCGCCGGCTCCGTGATAGGTGCTGGCGACGGCGGTAAGCGCCGCCCTGCCCCGGCCATAACGCCGGAATACGTACTGCAGCACTTCCTCGCGCCGCTCGTGCTCGAAGTCCACATCGATATCCGGCGGCTCGTTGCGCTCCTTGGAGAGAAAGCGCTCGAACAGCATGCTCATGCGCCCCGGGTCGATTTCTGTGATGCCCAGGGCGTAGCACACCGTCGAGTTGGCTGCCGAACCGCGGCCCTGGCAGAGGATGCTCTGGTTGCGAGCGAACTGGACTATATCGTGCACCGTGAGGAAATAGCTCTCATACCCCAGCTCGGCGATCAGCCCCAACTCATTCTCAGCCTGTTCGCGGCACTTCGCCGGGATACCTTTGGGCCAACGCCAACGCATGCCCTGCTCGGTCAGCTCGCGCAACCAGGTGGTCGGCGTATGGCCTTCAGGCACCAGCTCGCGGGGGTACTGGTAACGCAACTGGCCGAGGTCGAAGGTGCAGCGCGCGGCGATGTGCAGCGTCTCGGCCAGCAGCTCCGGCGGGTAAAGCTCGGCCAGCGCCTGACGCGAACGCAAATGTCGTTCGCCATTGGCGAACAGCCGCTGACCGGCATCGGCCACCGTGCAATGGTGGCGAATGGCGGTCATGCAGTCCTGCAGGGCGCGGCGACCACGGGCATGCATGTGCACATCACCGCTGGCTACCATCGGTATGCCCAGCGTGGCTGCCAGAGCCTGCAGGCGTCTCAGGCGCTGCGCATCGTCCGCGCCACAGTGCAGTTCCACGGCCAACCACAGGCGCTCGCCGAAAAGGCTGTGCAGCCACGGCCCTGGTGCCGGATCGGACGTTTCGTCGGCAATCCATAACGCCAGCAAGCCCTCCAGCGGCGCGCTGAAATCCTCGCGCAGCAGGCGGTATTCACCCTTCGCCGCGCGCCGCCGCGCCAGGGTGATGAGCTGGCACAGACGCTGGTAACCGGCGAGGTTCTCGACCAGCAGCACCAGCTTGGGGCCATCTTCGATCCGCATCTCGCTGCCGACTATCAGCGGCAACTCGCATGCCTTGGCGGCCTGCCAGGCACGCACGATACCGGCCAGGGTGCATTCGTCGGTGATCGCCAAGGCATGGTAACCGTGACGCTTGGCTCGCTCGAACAGCTCACGAGCGCTGGAGGCACCACGCTGGAAGCTGAAGTTGGACAGGCAGTGCAACTCGGCGTACGCCCCGTTCATGCGAACCAGCCCTGCAACATGAACGGCCCGCTTTCGCCGAACGGACGATAGGCCCAGGCGCGCTGCCCGGAGCGGGTTTCGATCAGGTAGTAGTCGCGGCGCACGTCGCCACCGTCCCACCAGCCAGATTCGATGCGTTCGGGACCAGCCAGGATGCGCGGAGCAGATTCGCGTAGCGGCATGGGCTGGCGCAACAACCAGCCCGGGCGTGGCGGGCCTTGCAGGATGGGCCCGGGCTTGTCATCGCCGGCCGCCTGCCAGGCATGCTCGGGGCGATGGTCGGCCTGTGCGCGCAGGCCCTGCACAGCCTCGTCGCCCAAGCGGGCACGCAACCGCTCGCGCAGTTGTTCCCAGGGCAGCAATTGCTGGGGACGCTCGTCGAACAGCTCGCGGTGTTCCGGCACAAAGGCCGGCAAGTCGCGCGCCATCAGGCGCATCCCACGTACCGGCGCGGCCACCTGCACCTGCTCCAGGCGGCCACGCGCCAGCTCGAAGAGCATGGCCGGGTCACGTTCGGCACTCAGCAGGCCAATCTGGATGATGCTGTCCGCGGCCTCCGCATGCTGCAGGCGCAGGGCGAAGCGCTGCACACCGCTATCGCGTCCGGCAAGGAAGGCGGCCAGGTCGGCGGTCAGCCGGCGCAACGGGAACAGCAATGCCTGATGAGACTCGACCTCGAAGTTCAGCTCAATGCGCCCATCGAACCGGTCCGGTGGTACGTAGCACTCCAGGGCTAGCGCACGCTCGCCGAGCAAGGTATCCAGATGCTGCTGCACCTGTACCGGAAAGCGCCGCGCCAACGTATCGCGCGGTAGTGCCAACACCTGACTCATGGTGCGCAGGCCCATACGGGCAAAGGCCGTGGCCACCTCACGGGCCAGGCCAATGCGCTCGACGGGCATCCTGCCCAGCGTTTCGCGCATGACCTGGTCGTTGGCGATGGCCAGACCGTCATGGGCGTTGGCCAGAATCCGCGCGGCCAGCGGATTGGGCGCGGCGACGATGCGGTGACGAAACCCCAGGGCTGTCAGTTCCTCGCGCAAGCGCGCCTCGAAACGGGGCCAGGGGCCGAACATCGCCAGACTGGATTCGATTTCCAGTAGCAGGGTGCGCGGGTAGCACAGGCTGACGTGGGAACTGAAGCGATAGCCCCAGGCCGCGAGGAACTGCTGCCAGCGCTCGATCTCCTCGGGGGCATACTCGACCTGGGTGAAGTCGTGGGTCAACGCATGGGCCGCGGTCAGCGATTGCCCGGCGCGCAGGCCAAGCGCACGGGCCGCCGGGTTGACCGTTTGCAGCACCCGGCGCTGCGCCGTGCCGGTGACCAGCGCCAGTGGTGCGTCGGGATCGCTGCACCGACGCAGCACACCATCCAGTGCCAGTTGCGGCAGCAATACACAAGCCCAGCGCATGCTTACCTCACTGCCCCGCCACAAGCGGGATGGCGGCAGACGGAGGCAAGCCACCGCGGCACTTGAGCACACGCACCTGCGCCGGACGCGCATCCACGGCAATACGCAACGCCGCCGGCGAAGGGTTAACCGCCTCCTGCAACGGACGATAGGCAAAAGCCAGTGTCTGCCCGGTTTCCGCCGCCACCTGCAGCCGGCGCAGGGCGCGGTCGTCGGCCCGCTGCGGCCAGCACAGCACCGCGCCGCAACTGCCCGAGCGCAGGCATTGCTCAGTCGCCCA
>JBFJZW010000394.1:0-3218 GCA_041621875.1 Pseudomonas sp.
CGGCCCTGGCCCGCGGCGACCTGGACCTGGTGGTGACCAGCGACCCGCTGGAGCTGGCCGGCATCACCTATGTGCCGCTGTTCACCTACGAGGCCATGCTCGCGGTGGCCAACCAGCACCCATTGGCCAGCAAGCCGTTTATCCAGCCCGAAGACCTGGCCACGGAAACCCTGATCACCTACCCGGTGGAGCGCGACCGTCTGGATATCTTTACCCGCTTCCTCGAACCCGCCGACGTCGAACCGGCCCAGGTGCGCACCTCGGAGCTGACGGTGATGATGATGCAACTGGTGGCCAGCGGTCGCGGCGTCTGCGGCCTGCCCAACTGGGCGCTACACGAATACAGCTCGCGCGGCTATGTCACGGCCAAGCGCCTGGGCGACAAGGGCCTGTTCGCCACCCTGTATGCCGGCATCCGCAGCGACATGCTCGACTCGCCGTTCATGCGCGATTTCCTGCTCACCGCCAAGGACACCTCCTTCGCCAATCTGGAAGGGGTCAGCGTGGCGCGCTAAAGGGCCACCCCACCCCGTAGGGTGCGCCGCGCGCACCACCGGCCGCCGCCGTGCATTGGCATAATGCCTACCGCAAAGATCGCGGCCACGCCGGTGCACATGGCGCACCCTGCACAGCGCACCCTCTCTGGCTCGGATGCCGACGCCCAGGGTAAAAAACGCTCGCCACACCTATGATCTGGATCAATTGTGCCTGAGCGCCGCTGGGCTTTAATTAAAGCAATAGCGCCCAACAGACGCGGAAACCGAACCCCATGATCCAAGCGATGCGCAGCCGCCACAGAGTATTCAGCAGACATCTGCTGGCGCTCTGGTGCACGCTGCTTATCGCCTGTTCCTTTGCCCATATTCAGGTCGCCAGCGCTCACGCACACGACGATGCCGGGATTGCCACCTACGGCAGCCACGAGCATAGCGTCCAGGATCAGGGCGCAACGGAAACCTGCAGCGCCGTGCAAAACGCGCCGCTCAACCAGCAACTGCTCACGTTCCTGGGATTGACCGCCCTGTTCGCCCTGGCCAGCCGCCTGGGCCTGCTCAGCGACCTGCTGCGGCGCATCGGCAGCCTGCAGGTCGTCCCGTTATTCAGTCCCGGCCTACCCGCGCCCATTCGCAAGCGGCTGCATCGCTATAACGAATAGCGCCACTCTCCCCCGCTAAAACCCGCAGCCGCACTGCACCGGCCCCACGCCGTGCATAGCGCTGCATTCCCCGGTTTTTGGAGAGTGCTTCATGTCCCATGCCCCTCATCGCGCCCCAGCAGCCAACAACCCCTGGCGCTTCTGGCCGGCACTGGTGGTCTTCGCCGCCATCGCCCTGTTCCTCATCTGGGAAGAGCACCAGGCCCATCTGCTCGGGGTTCTGCCCTATCTGATCCTGCTGCTCTGCCCGCTGCTGCATCTGTTTATGCACCGCGGGCATGGCAAGCACGACGATCGCCACCACTGAGCCAGGAGGCAACGGCATATGGAACACACAACCTCGGCCCATGGCCTCTGGGGTCCGGCGATCCTCGACTCGCGGGTGTTCATCATTGTCGCCGTCAGCGTCTTCAAGCCCAACAGCCCGCGGGACTTGCATACCTTCGCGGCCTTCGCGCTGATCATGCAGTGGCCCACCCTGCTGACCCTGCTGATGTTCCCGGTGCGGGTACTCATGTACGTGAACCTGGCGCGCCAGGAAGAGCGCTGGGCCGAAGCCAGCTTCGCTGGCCGCTGGCACGCCTACCGCGCCCGGGTGCCCGCCTTTATCCCGCACCTGGGTAACCCCTACGCCGGCAAGGAGCAGCAGCCATGAACGCAGTCGAACCCGGCCTCCAGCGGCAAAGCGCGGTACTCATAGTGCCCGGCATGGGCAGCGACCACTGCGCCGGTCTGGTCAGCCAGTCGCTCAAGCGTCTACCGGGTATCGCCGAACTGAGCACCAGCATCGCCAGCCACAAGGTACGCATCGAATTCGATGCCGAGCAGACCAGCCTGGCCGCGCTCAAACAGGCCGTGGAACAAGCCGGCTATCAGGTGGCCAAGGCGGTGCTGGCCAGTACCGCAGGCGAACCCACAGGGGCCGAAGAGGAAGAGCAGTACCTGCGCGACGCCTGGCGGCTCATGTGGATAGCCGGCGTACCCACGACCCTGATCATGCTGCTGATGGCCTTGCCCATGGCCGGCGTACCGGTGCCCGACTACCTGGCCATCGTGGTGGCGCTCGCCGCCATTCCGGTATTTATCGCCGGGGCCAGTACCCATGTGTCGGCCTGGAAGGCGCTGCGCAACCGCACCGCCAACATGGACGTGCTGATCAGCCTGGGCAGCCTGCCGCCCTACTTTATCGGCCTGGTGGGGTTCTTCTACCCCATGACCTCCTTCGTCGAGATGGCCGCCACCATCACCACCTTCCACCTCATCGGCCGCTACCTGGAGGCCCGCGCCAAGGGTCGTGCCTCCCAGGCGATTCGCAAGATGCTCGAGTTGGGGGCCAAGAGTGCGGTGCTGCTGCGCGATGGCGTCGAGGTGCAGGTGCCGATCGAGGCGGTGGTGGTCGGCGACCTGATGCTGGTACGCCCCGGCGAAAAGGTCCCCAGCGACGGCGAGGTGGTCGAGGGTAACAGCCATATCGACGAGTCCCTGGCCACCGGCGAATCGCTGCCGAAGGAAAAGGGCCCGGGCGACCCGGTAATCGGCGCGACCCTGAACAAGGAAGGCCTGCTGACCGTGCGCGCCACCAAGGTCGGCCAGGACACCTTCCTCGCCCAGGTGATCGATCTGGTGGAGCACGCGCAGAGCTCCAAGGTGCCGATCCAGGAATTCGCCGACCGCATGACCGGTCGCTTCGTGCCCGTGGTGATCGTCATCAGCCTGCTGAGCCTGGCCGTCTGGCTGATCGCCGGTGAGTCCTTGCGCGGCATCCTGGTGTGGGGCGCGAGCTGGTTGCCCTGGGTCAATCCCGAGCTATCGCCGGGGCTGGTGGGGCTGCTGTCGGCGGTCGCGGTGCTGGTGATCGCCTGCCCCTGCGCCCTCGGCCTGGCCACCCCGACCGCGCTGATGGTCGGGGCCGGCCGCGGCGCCGAGCGCGGCATCCTCTATCGCTCCGGCACCGCCATCCAGATGTTCAAGGACATCAAGGTGATGGTGCTCGACAAGACCGGCACCCTGACCCTGGGCAAACCGGTGGTCACCGATTGCCTGCCCAGCGCCGGGATCGACG
>JBFJZW010000395.1:0-3195 GCA_041621875.1 Pseudomonas sp.
AGCGGGGTGTTGATCAGCACCTCGATCACCGCGCGCCGCCCCTTGCCGTCCGGGGTCGGAACCAGTTGCTGGGCGACAATGGCCTTGAGGTTGAGCGACAGATCCATCCACACCTGGTTCTGCCGGTCGGCGGGGAAAAAGTTGATGATGCGGTCCAGCGCCTGGTTGGCGTTGTTGGCGTGCAGGGTGGAGATGGCCAGGTGACCGGTATCGGCGAAAGCCAGGGCATGCTCCATGGTTTCGCGGTCGCGAATCTCGCCGATCAGGATCACGTCCGGGGCCTGGCGCAGGGTGTTCTTCAGCGCGGCGTGAAAGCTGCGGGTGTCCACCCCGACTTCGCGTTGGTTGATGATCGACTTCTTGTGCTTGTGCACGTACTCAACCGGGTCTTCGATGGTGATGATATGGCCGCCGCTGTTGCGATTGCGGTAATCGATCAGCGCCGCCAGGGAAGTGGACTTGCCCGAACCGGTACCGCCGACAAACAGCACCAGACCGCGTTTCTCCATGATGGTCTTGAGCAGCACCTCGGGCAGCTTAAGATCCTCGAACTTGGGGATTTCCATCTTGATATTGCGCGCGACAATGGACACTTCGTTGCGCTGCTTGAAGATATTGATGCGAAAACGCCCCACGCTGGGGATGGAGATGGCCAGATTCATTTCCAGCTCGCGCTCGAACTCCTCGCGCTGCGCGCTATCCATCACCGAATCGGCGATCGCGGCTACCTCGCCCGCCTTCAGTGGCTCGGCGCTCAGGGCCTTGAGCACGCCGTTGAACTTGGCGCAGGGTGGCGCGCCGGTGGACAGATAAAGATCGGAACCGTCCTGACTGGACAGTATTTTCAGCATTGCAGAGAGGTCCATGGCGAGCAGATCCGTCGAGGTGAATGTAATACGTTAGGCCAAGATCGACCCCGGAGCCGCGCGATGATGCGGCAGCTAAGTAGCGTCATTCTGCCGGCGCGACAAATGCTGGCACAATAGCAGCCCGGCAAATCTGAGGAACCCATCATGGCCAAGGCAATGTGCCGCCATATTCTGGTCAAGACCGAGGCCGAAGCCACGGCCTTGAAAAAACGTATCGCCGCCGGCGAGGCCTTCGACGTGCTGGCGCGCAAATACTCCACCTGCCCCTCCGGCAAAAAAGGCGGCGACCTGGGCGAGGTGCGGCCGGGACAGATGGTCCGCGCCATCGATCAGGTGATCTTCAAGAAGCCGCTACGCGAAGTCCACGGCCCGGTGAAAAGCCAGTTTGGCTATCATCTGGTGCAAGTTTTCTACCGCGAGTGAACACCGCCATGACCCCGCAGCAAGTTGCCGAGTTTTGTCTGAACCTGCCGGGTGCCCGCGAGGACATCAAATGGGGTGGCGTGCGGGTGTTTTCGGTGGCCGAGAGCAAGATGTTCGCCCTCTTCCACCTGGACAGCCACGATGGCCTGGCGTTCAAGGTCGATGCCGACCTGTTCCTCGGCTATTGCGACCGTCCCGGCATCCGCCCCGCGCCTTACCTGGCGTGCGCCCGCTGGATCAGCATGGGCTATCCCTACCCCCTGAGCGACCCCGAACTCAAAGAGCTGCTGATCCGCTCCCATCAATTGGTGGTCGGTAAGCTGCCCAAGCGCCTGAAATTGGGCCTATTACTGTAAATAGCCGCCAGCCCGCAACACCCCACCCGTCCCCGCGCGAACGCAGGCCTTGGGCCACAGTCGATCAACCGGACTCAGGCAGGGCGTGCCGCCAACAGCTCCGGTAATGAGTCCCAGATCAGGCTGACGCCGGCCAGCGCCATCAGCACGAAGACCAGCCAGCGCACCGCGCGCAGGGACAGCCTCGGCGGATAACGGCGCACCAACCAGCTGACCAGCAGTACCAGCGGCAAGGCTTCGGCACTCAGCCACAGGGTAGACAGGCTCAGCTGCCCTTGCGCCATGACCAGGCCAAGGCGCGCCGCGGCGTTGGCGGCGAACACCGTGATCAGGGTGTTGCGGATGACCTCGTAGCCCAAGGGCTGGCGGTACAGGTGATAGACAATCGGTGGCCCGCCACTGGAGAACAGGCCATTGAGCAGCCCGCACAGGCCTCCGGCCAGCCAGAACGAGGGTTGTCCGGACAGTTGCGCCCGCGGCTTGCTTTGCACCACCAGCATCAGGCTGCCGGCGATGATCACCCCACCCAGCAACAGGCGCAGCCAGGCGACTTGCGTATCGTCCAGGGTGCCCAGTCCCCAGATGCCCAGGCTGACCCCGAGCAGGCTGCTGAGCAGCACGGGCAGCAACACCGTCCGGTCCAGCTGCGGCTTCGGCCCGCCCAGGGTGCCCATGGCGTTGCCCAGGGTGAGGATGCTGATCACCACCGCCACCTCGGTCAGCGGCACCACTTGCAGGGTGGCGACCAGCCCCAGCAGGATCAGCCCAAAGGCGAAACCGGTAAGGCTCTGGGCGACGGTGGCCAAGGCCACGCACAGCAGAAAAAAACCATGCACCTGCAGACTCATACCGCCTCCATTGCCGGGCACGCCGGTCGGCGTACCCTCGCAGTTACCGCGCGGGCGGCAGCCTGCTGATCAGGCGGGGGTGTGCAAGTCACCTCTGGCGCTTGCTTCAGCCCAGCCACTTCACCGCGAACAGAATCAGCGTGGCGAGAAACACGGTTTCACTGACCAACAGGGTCGCCGGACGCCAGCCGACTTCCAGCAGCGACTTCAGTGAAGTTTTCATCCCCAGGGCGGCGATGGCCGTGATCAGGCACCAGCGCGACACATCGCTGGCAAACTCCTGCACCTGCGCCGAAGCCACACCACTGCTGTTAATGGCGACGAACAGCACGAAGAAGATGATGAACAAGGGCAACGGCAGTGCCGGACGCGGACCACCGTCACTGCGCTTACGCAGCAGTAACGACAGGCTGAAGACGATCGGCACCAGCATCGCCACACGTAGCAACTTGACCACGGTCGCGGTATCGCCGGTTTCATCCGACATGCTGTAACCGGCACCGACCACCTGGGCCACATCGTGAATGGTCGCGCCGAGGAATACCCCGGCTTGCTGGGCATCCAGGCCGAACCATTGGGCGATCGGCGGGTAGGCGATCCTCGCGATGGTGCTCAGCGCGGTCACGCTGATCACGGTGAAGATGGTGTTGCGCTCGCTGTCCTTGTTCTGCGGCAGCACCGCGGAAATCGCCAGCGCCG
>JBFJZW010000396.1:0-3175 GCA_041621875.1 Pseudomonas sp.
ACGCTCGACGCTTACGGCTTTCACGCGCTGGAGATGGTGCAGTCGCTCGTATGCCAGCGCCCAGAAGTGCACGATGCTCAGGCGGTAGGAGTAGATCGGCCGCCCCGCCTGCTTGGGCACGAAGTAGTACATCATGCCCAGGAAGCCGGTGGTCAGGAAGAAGCCCACGGCGTTGTGGCCGTACCACCACTGGATCATCGCATCGGTCGCCCCGGCGTACATCGAGTACGACTTGAACAGGCTGACCGGCATGGCGGCGCTGTTGACGATATGCAGCATCGCGGTGACCAGGATAAAGGCACCGTAGAACCAGTTACCGACATAGATGTGCTTGGTCTGGCGCTTGATGATGGTGCCGAAGAACACCACCGCATAGGCGACCCAGACGATGCCCAGAAGGATATCGATCGGCCACTCGAGTTCGGCATATTCCTTGGAACCGGTGAAACCCATTGGCAGGGTAATCACTGCAGCGACGATCACGGCTTGCCAACCCCAGAACACGAATGCGGCAAGGCCATCGGATATCAGGCGTGCCTGGCTGGTGCGTTGCACCACATAGAACGAGGTTGCCATCAGCGCGCAGCCGCCGAAAGCGAAGATCACCGCGTTGGTGTGCAGGGGGCGCAGACGGCCGAAGCTCGTCCATTCCAGGCCCAGGTTGAGTTCGGGCCACACCAGCTGTGCAGCGATGAAAACACCCAAGGACATGCCAATGACTCCCCAAATCACCGTCATCACGGCGAATTGGCGAACCACCTTGTAGTTATAAGCAGTCGGACTGATTGCTGTGCTCATTATGGGTTCCACGGTTAATGGAGTTTCTAGGGGCAAAAATCGGCGGCAAGTATGGAGAAAGCAGTTTCTCATTGCAACGACACAAGCCGGCGCGATAGGGCTTTCAGGGCCGTTGGCAAGGGTGCAAATGGCGTTCTGCAGAGCAATGCCGCAAGCAAAAAGCGGCCTTATCGGCCACGCGCTAAAGATGGGAATCGCCTTGGAGTTATGACAGATGGCGACTGCCGACAAGATTAGCCCATGTCGCGCAGTGTGCACGCAGGGGCTTGTCGGGGTGCGACCTTGGGTCGCATGAGATCGCCGGCTGGGCCGGGCGGGGAGGAGGGCTGCTGCGGGAGTGCTTGTACCGGGCTGCTGCAGATGCGGGGCTGGCCCGCACCTGCAGGGTAGCGGTTATTGCGCCTTGTTCTGGCTCAGGCTCAGCACATAGGCGGCCAGCAGGTGCACCTTGTCGTTGCCCAGGTACTGTTCCTGGGCCGGCATCTGGCCGTTGCGGCCATGGCGGATGGTCTGCTGCAACTGGGTCAGGCTGCTGCCGTAGATCCAGCCCGCCGGGCTGGTCAGGTCCGGTGCGCCGAGCAAGGCCATGCCTTTGCCTTCGGCACCGTGGCAGGCCAGGCAGTTGGCGGTATAGATGGCCGCGCCTTTCTCCAGGTCGAAGTTATTGTCGGCCGGCAGCGGCAGACCGGCGAGGCCATTGCGCACATAGGCGGCGACCTGTTGCACGCCATCTTCGCCGATTACCGCCGTCCAGGCCGGCATCGCGCCCATTCGACCATTGAGGATGCTGGTCTTGACCGCGGCAGGCTCGCCGCCCCAGCGCCAGTGTTGGTCGGCCAGGTTGGGGAAGCCCACTGCGCCCTTGGCATCCGAGCCATGGCAAACCGAGCAGTAGGTGGCAAACAGGCGGCCGCCCATTTTCAGTGCCTGCGGGTCATTGGCCACTTCTTCCAGGGGCATGGCTGCGTATTTGGCGAAGATAGGCCCATACAGCTCGTCGGCCTTGTCCACTTCGCGCTGCCACTGGGCGACCTGGGTCCAGCCGTCTGCATAGCCCGGCAACAGACCCTTGAAGTTGCCCAGGCCCGGGTACAGGGCCAGGTAGCCGACCGAAAAGATCAGGGTGCCGATAAACAGCAGGAACCACCACTTGGGCAGCGGGTTGTCGTACTCCTCGATGCCATCGAAGGCATGACCCATGGTCTGCTCGGTTTCGCTCTTGTGGGTTTCGCCCTTGCGGGTGGCGAAAATCAGCCAGAACAGGGCGAGCAGGGTGCCGACAGTCAGCACTGTGATGTACCAGCTCCAGAAAGTGCTCATGGGGTCTTGCTCCTCGGTGCAGCCAGCTTGGGTTCATCGGCAAAGGGCAGTAGGGCGGCCTCATCGAACGCCGTGCGGCGTTTGCCGCTGTAGGCCCACAGGGTGACGCAGACAAAGGACAGCAGAACCAGTGCCGTGCCGATGCCGCGCAGCGTGCCTATATCAATCAGTTCGAATGTCATGGCCCTACCTCTTGTTCTTCACGGCGGTGCCGAGCACCTGCAGGTAGGCGACCATGGCGTCCATCTCGCTCTTGCCCTTGACCGCCTCGCCTGCCGCGGCGATGTCTTCATCGCTGTAGGGCACGCCGACGGTGCGCAGGGCCTTCATTTTGGCCGCGGTGTTCTGGCCATCCAGGGTGTTTTCCACCAGCCAGGGGTAGGACGGCATCTTCGACTCGGGCACCACGTTGCGCGGGTTGTACAGGTGCGCGCGGTGCCACTCGTCCGAGTAGCGGCCGCCAACCCGGGCCAGGTCCGGGCCGGTGCGCTTGGAGCCCCAGAGGAAGGGGTGGTCGTAGACGCTTTCGCCGGCTACCGAGTAGTGACCATAACGCTCGGTCTCGGCGCGGAACGGACGGATCATCTGCGAATGGCAACCGACACAGCCTTCCTTGATGTAGATGTCGCGGCCTTCCAGTTGCAGCGCGGTGTAGGGCTTGAGGCCTGCCACCGGTTCATTGGTGACATCCTGAAAGAACAGCGGGACGATCTGGGTCAAGCCGCCGACGCTCACGGCCAGGACCATCAGCAGGGCCATCAGGCCGATATTCTTTTCGAGTAGTTCGTGTCTCATCAGTGGGCTCCCTCAAGCGAAAACTGCGCAGCGGCTTCCAACTCTGCCGCCTTGGTATGACGCACGGTCTGCCAGACGTTCCAGGCCATCACCAGCATGCCGCTGAAGAAGATCGCGCCGCCAAGCAGGCGAACGACAAAGCCGGGGTGGCTGGCTTCCAGCGCTTCGACAAAGGAATAAGTGAGCGTGCCGTCTTCGTTGACGGCGCGCCACATCAAGCCCTGAGCAATGCCGTTAACCCACATCGAGGCGATGTAGAGCA
>JBFJZW010000397.1:0-3157 GCA_041621875.1 Pseudomonas sp.
GCCCACCGCGCCGAGGATATTCTCCAGGGCCAGCTGCACCTTGCCCGACTCGCTGACGGTGGTGTCGGCCATCTGGTGGCTGGCACCCATCGCCTTCACCGCCGCGCCTACGCCACCCTGCAGCTTGCTGATCATCGACTCGATTTCTTCGGTGGACTGCTGGGTGCGCTTGGCCAGGTTGCGCACCTCGTCGGCCACCACGGCAAAACCACGGCCCTGCTCGCCGGCACGCGCCGCCTCGATGGCGGCATTGAGCGCCAGCAAATTGGTCTGCTCGGCGATGCCCTTGATCACGTCCAATACCTGGCTGATCGAGGCACTGTCGCTGGCCAGCTGATTGATCACCGCCACCGACTGGTCGATCTCGCCGGCCAGGCGCTGAATGCTGCCGACCTGGGACTCGACCAGGGCGCGGCCGCTAACCGTTTCATCATTCACGCTCTGCGCACTGTCCACTGCGGCCGCGGCACTACGGGCCACTTCCTGGGCGGTGGCCGACATCTGGTTCATCGCCGTGGCGACCTGTTCGATCTGGCTGCGCTGTCCGGCTACGGCGTGATTGCTCTCGCCCGAGACCTGCTGCACGCGGTCGGCCTGGCGTTCGACCTCGACCACGGTCTGGCCGACGCGCTCGATCAGCTGATGGATCTTCACCACGGTTTCATTGAATACCTGACCCAACTCGCCCAACTCGTCCTGACTCTGGGACTTGAAGCTCACGGTCATATCGCCGGCAGCCACCTGGTTCATCACCTGGCCCAGGCTCTTGAGGGTGGCGCGGATCGAAACGTAGAAGCCGCCGTAGAGGTAGAGGATCAGCAGGAACACCACGACCAGGGCCGCCACCAGGAAGATCATCTGACTGCGGTTATCCAGCAGACGCGCCTGCAGCTGCCCGTCGAGGAAGGCCAGCACGGCGTCGTTGAGCGCATAGGTCGTGCCCATGGCGCTGCCGATTTCTTCGTAGAACTGCAGCCAGGGGGTGTCCAGGGAGTCGGCGATAACCACCTGGTCCTCGAACACCACCGCGCTGCTTTTCAGGCTTTTCAGGCTCTCGGCGGCCAGGCTGGCCAGCGCCGTCCGGGCCTCGGGGCTGCTATTGAGGGATTCCTGCAGGTTCAGGTCGTACTCGCCGTGCAGTTTTTCCAGCTCGAGCAGCAGCTCGTCGAACTGGGTACTGGCGGAAGAATTGAGAAAGCCCTGGCCCAGGGAATAAGCCCCAAGGGCACGCCCCTCGCTCAGGGCGGCGCTGACTTTGGGGGTCACCACGGTAACCAGCTCGACCATCTGCCGCACCGCGCTCTGGCGGTCCTGGCTCAGGCCCGCCTGGCTGGCGACCAGCTTGATAAAGACCTGGGAGCTGCCCAGCAGTTTCTCGGCCAGGGCGATCTTGCCCTGCAGCGAAGTCTCGCGCTGAATCGCCTCCAGCTCGGCGATCAGTTCGTCGCGTTTGGCGTTGAACTCCTCGATCTGCTCGGCCTCACGGGTGACCGGGGCCAGCGCCTGCAAAAGCTGGGCAATCTGGCTCTGTTGCTTGCCGAGACGGCTGTCCAGATCGCCCGCCTGCCCGGACTGGCCGATCATCGCGTTGATTTCGATCAGGTCGACATAGTCTTCCAGGCTGCGCCGCAGGACCATGGCCTCGCCGAGCAGATCGATGCTTTCCAGCGCTGCCTGGGTGCTGATGAACTGGCGATAGGAGTCGCGCACCAGATAGAAGTTGGTGACCAGCATGGGCAGAAAGAACAGGACACTGATCAAACTGAACTTCATGCCGAAGCTGAGGCGATTCATTAGCGCGATGGCCGGATACAGCACGGTCTTCACAGGACGTCTCCAGTTCTAATTATTGTCATGGTGATGGCAAGATCAGCCGCCCGGCGTTCCATCTGGCGGCCCGTGCGTCCCTCGCGGCTCGGACTGCGACACTCGGGGCACCGGCTTACGGGCAGGCCAAGGTGATCCGCGTCACAAAATACGCCTGAGCATGCCGCCATATATACCTCTTATCGACTTCAACCTCTGTAACTTAAGGTTAATGATGCGCGAACCACCAACGGGCCGGTATTGACCTGAGTGGTACCAAGGTCGAGATCCTCGTCCGAGGGCTGTAGCGCCAGGTCACAGGCCCCGCCTGACCAGCCGGGTCGACTCCGTGAGCAGCGCCTGGCCGCGATGGGTGTCGCGGGCATGGCCCGCTCCTACGCCCTGCCAGCGGTGTAGGGGGGATGACGCCTTTCTCATCCACCGCCGCAATCTGGTGGATGGATAAAGCGTCATCCACCCTACGAGATAGCAGGCCTTGTAGATACACAGAGGGGCTACAGTCGAGCTGCAGCCCGAACCAGCGCAGCGCAGTCCGGGAGCACGGCGAGCGCCGCGCCAGGTAATGGGCGTATCGGCGGTCAGATAAGCAGGGTCCACACGGCAAACAGGGCGTACCAGAGCACCGCGGCACGCACCAGCAATTGCCACAGCCCGTCCAGGCTGCTGACCCCCACTTCGCCGATCACCGGCTCGGGCGTTTCGCTGGCGGCGCGCCCGGTGTTGATCACCAGCTGCGCCGCGCTGATGTCCCAGCTGAGCAGCTCATGCAGCAAGGCGCGGGTCACCGCGGCAAAGTTGCCCACCAGGGCGAAGCTGGCGGCCAGCACCCGCACCGGCAGCCAGTCGAAGCCATGGCGCACCTGCACCGCGCGCTCGCGCAGGGCCGGTTGCTCGGCATGCTCGGCACTCAGGGCGAGCAATCGATAGGCCAGCGCGGCCAGCGGGCCGAGCAGCGCATACCAGAAGATCACGGCAAAGAAACTCTGATAAGCCTGCCACACCAGATGCCCCTGCACACTCTTCAGCAGCGCCCCTTCCTCTTCGACCTCCAGCCCCAGGTCGCGGCGCGCCACCAGATAAGCCGCCTCGGCATCACCGCGCCGCCAGCTATCGCGGAACGGCCCCAGGGCGGCCTGCAGATCGCCGCGCCCCAGGCTGTAAATCACCACCAGCAGGTGCACCGGCAGCGCCAGCCAGCCATAGGCCAGGGGTTTGAGCGCGATCAGAATCAGGGCCAGCACCGCCAGCGGCAGCAGGACCACCAGCGCCAGGGCCAGCCAGGGGCGCACCGCCCACTCGGCCTTGTGCTCAACCCGGGCCAGCAAGCGCA
>JBFJZW010000398.1:0-3151 GCA_041621875.1 Pseudomonas sp.
CGACCCAGATTCTGGTCGACCTGATCCGCCGCTTCGATGCCGCGCCGTTGAACGCAGCCTTTGCCGCCCCCCTGCCCTCGGCCTGATAAGGAGTCCGCCCGATGTCCTATTTCAATCACGATGGCTGTCAGTTGCACTACGAAGAGTACGGCCACGGTGCGCCCGTGCTGCTGATCCACGGCCTGGGCTCGAGTACCCGCGACTGGGAGTACCAGATCCCCGACCTGGCGGCCCAGTACCGGGTGATCGTCCTCGACGTACGCGGCCATGGCCGCTCCGACAAACCGCGCGAGCCCTACAGCATCGCCGGCTTTGCCGAAGACGCCATGGCCCTGATCGAACACCTGAATTACGGCCCGGTGCACCTGGTGGGTATTTCCATGGGCGGCATGATCGGCTTCCAGCTCGGCGTGGAACGCCCCGACCTGCTGAAGAGCCTGTGCATCGTCAACAGCGGCCCGGAAGTGAAGGCGAAAAGCCCGCGCGACTACCTGGAAATCGCCAAGCGCTGGACCCTGTCGCGCCTGCTCAGCCTCGACAGCATCGCCAAAGGCCTGGGCCGGCTGCTGTTCCCCAAGCCCGAGCAGGGCGAACTGCGGCGCAAGATCGAGGATCGCTGGCCGCAGAATGACAAGCGCGCCTACCTCGCCAGCCTCGATGCCATCATCGGCTGGGGCGTACGCGAACGACTGGCGGCCATCACCTGTCCAACCCTGGTGATCAGCGCCGACCGCGATTACACCCCGGTGGCGCAGAAGCAGGCCTATGTCGATGAGCTGCCCAATGCCCGTCTGCTGGTGATCGAAGACTCGCGCCACGCCACCCCGCTGGACCAACCCGAACGCTTCAACAGCAACCTGCTGGCCTTCCTTCGCGAAGTCGAGCAGGCTGCCCCCACTGCCCAATAAGGACCCATACGCATGTTGAAAACCCTTACCCTCGCCGCCTGCTCCCTGTTGTTCGCCACCAGCCTGCTGGCCGCGGATAACCCGAAAGTGCTGCTGACCACCAGCCTGGGCGAAATCGAAATCGAACTGGAAGCCACCAAGGCTCCGATCAGCACCGCCAATTTCCTCGGCTACGTGGACAGTGGCTATTACGCCGGCACCCAGTTCCACCGGGTGATCCCGGGCTTTATGGTGCAGGGCGGCGGTTTCGATGCGCAGATGCAGCAGAAAGACACCCAGCCCTCGATCAAGAACGAAGCCGACAACGGCCTGCACAACGTACGCGGCACCCTGGCCATGGCCCGCACCCAGGTGCGCGACTCGGCTACCAGCCAGTTCTTTATCAACCACCAGGACAACGCCTTCCTCGACCACGGTTCGCGGGACTTCGGTTACGCGGTATTCGGTAAGGTGGTCAAGGGCATGGACGTGGTCGACAAGATCGCCCAGGTGCCAACCGCCAACCGCGGCGGCCATCAGAACGTGCCCCGCGAACCGGTGCTGATCCTCGAAGCCAAGCGTCTCTGATGTACCCCGCAGGGTGGGCATGCTGCAGATGCCCACCCTTGCGCGGCCAAGCCCGCCATCCGCGCAACACCCGCCCCGGCAAACTCGCTAGAATCAGGCTCTTTTCCCCATCTGGGCAGGATGCCTGACATGCTGTTTCGCCGCTTCGAACACCTGATCGACGTCTTCAAACCCAGCCCCGACGTCGAGCCGCCGGCCGGCATGCTGGCCTTCTATGCCCACTACCTGCGCCAGGTCTGGCCGCTGATGGTCGCCGTGCTGGTGGTCGGTTTCGTCGCCGCCCTGATCGAGGTGGCGTTGTTCAGCTTCCTCGGCCAGCTGATCGACATGACCCAGACCACTCCCAGTGGCGAGTTTTTCGAGCAACACCAGGGCACCCTGTTGTGGATGCTGCTGGTGGCACTGGTTATCCGCCCGCTGGTGTTCGGCCTGCACAACCTGCTGACCCACCAGACCATCAACCCCGGCCTGACCAACCTGATCCGCTGGCAGAACCATCGCTATGTGCTCAAGCAGAGCCTGGGCTTCTTCCAGAACGACTTCGCCGGGCGCATCGCCCAGCGCATCATGCAGACCGGCCCTTCGCTGCGCGACTCGGCCATGCAAGTGGTCGACGCCCTCTGGCACGTGGCGGTGTACGCCGCCAGCGCGCTCTACCTGTTCGCCGCCGCCGACCTGCGCCTGATTGCCCCGCTGCTGCTGTGGATAGTCGGTTACTGCACAGCGCTCTGGTACTTCGTGCCGCGGATCAAGGAGCGCTCCGCGCAAGCCTCGGCCGCGCGCTCGAAAGTCATGGGCCGGGTGGTCGACGGCTACAGCAATATCGCCACCCTCAAGCTGTTCGCCCACACCCAGGTCGAAGAACACTACACCCGCGACGCCATCCAGGAACTGCTCGGCAAGGTGCGCCTGCAATCGCGCATCATCACCACCTTGGATTTTCTGGTGACCTGTCTCAACGGCATGCTGATCGTCGGCACCGGCGCGCTGGCCCTGTGGCTGTGGAGCCAGGAGCTGATCAGCACCGGTGCCATCGCCCTGGCGCTGGGCCTGGTGATCCGCATCAACGGCATGGCCGAATGGATCATGTGGGTGGTCAACGGCATCTTCGAGAACGTCGGTACCGTGCAGGACGGCATGAAAACCATCGTCCAGCCGCGCCAGGTGCTCGACCAGGAACAGGCCAAGCCACTGCAGGTCAGCCGCGGCGCGGTGCAGTTCGACGATATTCACTTTCACTACGGCAACAGCCACGGGGTGATCGGCGGCCTCAGCCTGAGGGTTGCACCCGGCGAGAAGATCGGCCTGGTCGGCCCTTCCGGCGCGGGCAAATCGACCCTGGTCAACCTGCTGCTGCGCCTCTACGACCTGGAGAGCGGGCGCATCCTGATCGACGGCCAGAATATTGCCGAAGTGGCCCAGGAGAGCCTGCGCGCGCAGATCGGCATGGTCACCCAGGACACCTCGCTGCTGCACCGTTCGATCCGCGACAACCTGCTCTACGGCAAACCCTCTGCCGGCGAGGATGAGCTGCTCGAAGCCGTGCGCAAGGCCCGCGCCGACAGCTTTATCCCGCGCCTCGACGACGGCCAGGGCGGCCGCGGCTTCGACGCCCAGGTCGGCGAACGCGGGGTCAAGCTCTCCGGCGGCCAGCGCCAGCGCATCGCCATCGCCCG
>JBFJZW010000399.1:0-3149 GCA_041621875.1 Pseudomonas sp.
CCGCCGGTTTCGCCGAGGTAATGAAGGCCACGGGCCAGGTGCAGACCCTGGTCGACAGTTCGGCCGAGCTGATTGGCCACAACAAGGCCCTGGGCGCACTGCTGATGCTGCTGGTTGGCCTGCTGGTGACCATGGGCATCGGTTCGTCGTTCTCCACGGTGCCGATCATCGCGGCGATCTTCGTACCCCTGGGCCTGACGCTGGGTTTCAGCCCGCTGGCCATCCTGTGTATCGTCGGCACTGCGGGGGCGCTGGGCGATGCCGGTTCGCCCGCCTCCGACTCGACCCTGGGGCCAACCTCGGGGCTGAACGTCGATGGCCAGCACAACCATATTTGGGACAGCGTGGTGCCGACCTTCCTGCACTACAACCTGCCGCTGCTGGTGTTCGGATGGGCAGCGGCTATGGTGATCTGACCGGCCGCAGGGGCAAGCCAAAAGCCGGTCATGGCCCTTTAACGGCCATGACCGGCTGGTTGCTGTCGTTCAGCGTGAGCTGGCAACAGACCCTAGAGCAGCCGCCGGCCATCTTCGCGGCTGATGATTACCGTGGCCGAGCGCGGGCGTTTACCGGGGCCATCCGGCCAGGTGCTGCCATCGTCCGGGTGCTGGATATTGACGAACAGGCTGCGAAAGTCCGGGGTGGCGCTAATGCCGGTGACTTCGCAGCCCAGGGGACCGACCAGAAAGCGCTTCAACTCGCCGGTGCGGGGTTCGGCAACCAGCATCTGGTTATTGCCGAAGGGCCCGCTGCCGAGCTGGTTGCCGCTCATGTCGGTCTGGATCCACAGCCGGCCTTCCTCGTCGAACCACAGGCCGTCCGGGCTGGCTAGGCGGTTGTCGGCGTTGAGGGGCTGGCCGTTCGGGCCAATGCTGTCGGTTTCCGGCCCGGCCAGCATGAACAGACTCCAGGCGAACTCGCGGCCGGCATAGTCGCGGCTCAGCTCGCGCCAGCGGATGATATGGCCGAAGGGGTTGGGCGAACGCGGGTTGGCGGCATCGGCGCTGGTGCGCGAGCTGTTGTTGGTCAGGGTGAAATACACTTCGCCATTGTCCGGATTGACCGCGCCCCATTCCGGACGATCCATCTTCGTGGCCCCGGCGACATCGGCCGCCAGGCGGGTGTTGATCAGCACTTCGCCCTGGTCGGCGAAGTTCACCCCGGCGGCCTTGCAGGCGGCCTGGAAGGCCTTGTCGTTGAGGTCCAGGGCCAGCCACTGGCCCTTGCCGCTGGCGTCGAAACGGGCGACAAACAGGGTGCCCTCGTCCAGCAGGCGGCCATCGCTGCGGCCGGGGCGGTACTTGTCGCGGCTGACGTACTTGTAGATGTACTCGTTCTACGAGTCGTCGCCGGAGTAGCAGACTATCGGGCGGCCGGCCTTTACCGGGGCGAATACCAGCCCCTCATGGGCGAAGCGGCCCAGGGCGGTACGTTTGATCGGTTGCGCTTCCGGGGCAAAGGGGTCTATTTCCACTATCCAGCCGAACTGGTTGGGCTCGTTGCGGTAGTCGTCTTCGGCGCTGGCGGCCAGACGCGTGGCGTTGAAACGCTCGAATTCGTCGCCGGTCAGGTGATCCCAGCCGTAGCGGCTGCTGCTGCGCAGGCCATAGCGGCTGAGTTCGCGCGGCATATCGGCATCGGCGCTGGCGAAGTAACCGGCCCAGTTTTCCTCGCAGGTGAGGTAGGTACCCCAGGGGGTGAAACCGTTGGCGCAGTTGTTCAGGGTGCCGCGGCTGGCCGTCCCCTGGGGGCTGTGGCGGGTCTTGAGCAGGGCGTGGCCGCGTGCCGGGCCGCCGATCTGCATCTGCGTGGCTCCGGTGATGCGACGGTTGCGGGCGCTGGGCAGGACCGACCAGTTGCCGGCGTGGTCGCGGCGTACTTCCACCACGGAAACCCCGTGGGCATTGATTTCCTTGCGCACTTCTTCGGCGCTGCTGCGCTTGCCGGCCACTAGCGTCGGGCCATTGGGGTGAAGCAGTTGCGCGTCGATATATTCGTGGTTGAGCACCAGCAGGCCGTGGTCGCTGCTCGTGCCGCCGCGCTGGGCGTCGATCGGGAAGAAGTGCATGCCGTCGTGATGCATGCCCAGTTGCTCGGCCTGATCCTGGGCGCTGTTGCTGCCGTCTTCCAGGTAGGCGGGGTAGGTGCCGGTGATGGGCGTGCCCCAGGGAATAAACACGCTGGCGCGGTAGCCGGCAGGCACGCTGATGCTGTCGGCGCGGCTGGTTGCCACCGCCTGAAAGGGCAGCTTGCTGCGTTTGAAGGGCGGTTTGGCCAAGGCGTTGGCCGCCGGCTGGGCCGCTTCGGCGAGGCTCGGCATGGCGCTGCCGAGAAAGGCCAGGGCTCCCAGGGCGGCCCCGCCGGCCAGTACCTTGCGGCGACCCAGGCCGGTGCTCAGGTCATGCAGATGGGGGTTGGTGGAATCATTGCTGGGGCGCTCATCGCCATTACCGAACAGCAGGTTGTTGTCATCGTTGGGGCTCATGGGCGGCTCCTTCAGGTTGATCGACGGAGCCTTGACGCTAACCATGGAAGACGACGGCAAGATGACAACGGCTGTGCGGCGGTGCACAAAACGGCGCTAACGTCTGGTCGCCCGGCGCTGTGTTGAGCGAACCCGGGACGGCTATGGAATAGCGCGCAAAAAAAACCCCAGCATTTCTGCCGGGGTTCTTCTTTCACACCCTCAACCTTGATCGTGGCCTCGGTTGAGTGAGCCTGTTCTTAGCCGAACTGGTTCATGGTGTTGTCTTTGCCGCTTGCCTTCAGAGCCGCTTCGCCAGCGAAGTACTCTTTATGGTTGTCGCCGATGTCGGAGCCAGCCATGTTCTGGTGCTTGACGCAGGCGATGCCCTGACGCAGTTCTTCACGCTGCACGCCTTTCACGTAGGCCAGCATGCCCTGGTCTGCGAAGTAACCCTTGGCCAGGTTGTCGGTGGACAGCGCGGCGGTGTGGTAGGTCGGCAGAGTGATCAGGTGGTGGAAGATACCGGCGTGAGCCGAACCGTCGCGCTGGAAGGTGTGGATCTTCTCGTCGGCAACCTGAGCCAGTTCGGTGGCGTCGTAGTCGATGCTCATCAGCTTGTCGCGGTCGTAGGCGGAAACATCCTTGCCTTCGGCTACGAAGGCATCGTAGACCTGCTGGCGGA
>JBFJZW010000400.1:0-3114 GCA_041621875.1 Pseudomonas sp.
AAAATTGCCGGGAGCAATTTCTAACATCGCAGCGCGACGGCCCGCAGGGTGGCAACCAGGGATGGCACGCCACAAAAACGCCAGGAGCGTTTTGCACGCAAGCCCCGCAGGGGAGAAGCACATGGATGTGCTGAACATAAAAAAAGGCGGTCATCTGACCGCCTACCCAAATCATTCCAAGGAGGAATGGAGAAACGCTTGCATCCAAACCACGCAGGATTGCAACGCAGCCACTTTCCCCCGATACGCCGCGCCGAGGCTATTGCACCTTGGTCGTAGCTTGCGGCAAGTTCGCCTGCCGGGCACTCAACGCGACAAACCAGGGCTCCAGACGCCGGCCAAAGGTGACTTCGGCGCTAAACAGCTTCCGATACCCCGGGTAGTCGTCCCCCGGCTGCTCACCCTGCTGCGGCAGGCTGTCGAACGTCGCATGCCAGCGCCGCGGCAGATTGAGGCTCTGCACCCCAGGGGTTTCGGCCGAGCCGCCGAGCTGCCAGGTCCAGCGCTGGCTATCCGGACGCGGGTCATCGCCCTCACCCGCCCACTCGGCCGCCACGCTGCTGACCTGCACCTCGATAATGCCGCGCACAATGGCGTAACGTGCGCGGTCCGGGTAGCGCGCCCGTAGCGCCTGCCGATCCACCCCGACATCGACCACCAGCAGACGACTGGCGCGCTGTTGCTCGTATTCCAGCGCATTGCCGGCGTGCCGGGCCGCCTCAGCCAGCTCCTTGCTGTCCGGCACGGCCTGCTGCAAACGCAGGGCCTCGGCATGGGCTGCGCGCAACAAGGCGACCTCGCGCCGATAAGCCGGGCCATCGAGCTCCAGCACCAGCAGCGCATCGCGGTCCAGTTGACGGCGGTAACGCCGCACCGCCTGCTCGTTCAGTTCACTGGGTACCTTAAAACCCAGCTCGGCCATCTTCTCGGCACTGATCGACAGGGAGTAGGGTTCGTCATCCGCCCGGCTTGGCCAGCGATAATCCAGGCGCAGCGCCAGGCTGCTGTTGTCCTTGCGCCAGTAGGCGTAGGTCGCGGCCAGCTCGCGCTCGGACAGTTGCAGGCGGCTTTCCGCCGGCTGCTGACGGTTCCAGGCCACACCCGCCAGGACCATGGCGTTGACCAGGCCGAGCAGCGCCAGGCCGGCAAGCAGATAACGCAGACGCACGCCGTTCATTGCCCACCTCCGAGCAGGCCATGGCGACGACGCAAGCGCCGCAGCACCAGTAGAATCAACACCGCACTGAGGCCCAGCACCAGGAAGAACAGGTACTTGGGCATGCTCTCCCACCACCAGTCGAACAGCTTGGTGTAGAGGAAAATCACAAAGAAGCTCAGCCCGGTGTTCAGCACATCCGTCCACTCGCGGCGCACGCCCAGCCAGATCACCAGGGCCGCGAGGATAAAGCCACCAATCCGGTAGGCATTCTCGATGTACTCGAGGGGATAATCGAAGTAACTGCCAGCCCCCCAGTGCGCCAGCACCAGTACTGGCAAAAACACCCCGAGCAGGCCGAACACCCGATAGATCACGGCAAAGCCATCGAAACGGCACTGATCGATCAGCAGCGGCACCATGAAGATCAGCAGCGCCGGCAGGATGAAACTCTCCGGCCGCTGGGCAAAACCCAGCCAGTAGATGCCATCCCAGCTACCGATTCGCGCCGCGACAAAGGCCAGCAGGCAGCTCAGCCCGGCAGCCAGCAACAGGCGCGCACCGCAGGCGTAGGCCAGCAGCAACGCGTAGAGCGCCCAGGGCAGCAAGGCCTGGTTCGAGGGCGTGATATTGAAAATCTGCCCGAGCATGACGATGTTCAGGACAAAACAGGTAAAGGCCACCAGCGCCGCCAGCTTGCTGAAATAACCTGAGCTGTCGCGGCCCTGCACCCATAGCGTCAGGCCAAACGAGGCGATGCTCGCGGTCAGCAGAATCGCCACCTGGCTGAGGGTGCCGAACAAGCCCCAGAACTGATAGAACAGAAAAAACACACTGGCCGCCAGCGCCAGCGCGCCGAGAAACGAGGCGATGCGCATGCCCAGCGACAGCTGCCGGGCCTGAATGTCGTGGTCGATATCGAAGGCCGCCAGGTAGCTATCGAGCAATTGCTGCTGGTGGCCGTGCAAACTGGCGCGCTGGCTGTCGCTCAGGTTCAGCACCTGCTCCGCCTCAAGGCGCGCCAGTTCGCGGTTGAACACGCCGATGTCATCGGCACGTTGCTGGGCATCACTGCGGTTTATGTTCGGCATGGCAATCCTTGCGGCGACTCCATCGAGATCATGGTGACCCGCACACTCTAGCGCTAAAGTTTCGCTGGTGGGCTGACCCAGTAGAAGGTTCGCAAAGGCGAACAGCCCTCGCGGCTAAAACCCCGCCTACAAACAGCAGGCACATGGCTAAACTGCCTTCAGCATTCAGCTCACGGAAGCCCGATGAAAAGCCACTATGCAGATCTTCTGCAGCGCGCTCCGCCCAGCCAGCACTCCGAGGATATCTGGGCCCGGCTGTGCTGCGAGCAGGCACTGCTGGCGGTGGAGCAAGACTGCTATGGCGTAGGGGCCATACTGGTCAACGACGCCCAGGAATTGCTGTGCAGCGCCCGCAATCAGGTATTTACCCGCCATTACCACAGCGCCGGGCATGCCGAGATGCTGCTGCTCGACCAGCTGGAAAGCGAGCACCCGGAGCAGAACCGCAGCGCCCTAACCCTTTACGTCAGCCTGCAACCTTGCCTGATGTGCTACGGCCGCATCCTGCTCGCCGGCATTACCCGCGTGCGCTACCTGGCCCGCGACAAGCCAGGCGGCTTTACCGGCAAGCATCTGCCAGCAGCCTGGGTTGAACTGGCTGCTCGCACTTCAGTGCGCCAAGCCGATGTAGCCCCCTACTGGATCAACCTGGCCGAACAGGCGATCAACCAGCTGCAGGATCGCCAGGCGTTGCGTGAGCGGGTGGTAGCAGCCTGGAGCGGTGAACCGCAGGCTTGACCTCCCCTATCTATTCTATTCCTTACCCAAGCCATGCTGACGCAGCTTGTTGGCGATGGTGGTGTGCGACACGCCTAGGCGCTTGCCCAGTTGCCGGCTGCTCGGGTGGTCGTGGTACAGGCGCTCCAG
>JBFJZW010000401.1:0-3077 GCA_041621875.1 Pseudomonas sp.
CGCCGTTGGACTCTATGTGCTGTTCGACTATGGCCTCGATGTGCCTCTGCCACTCGGCATGCTCGCGAAACTGGGGAGCTGACCTATGGACACTATTCATTATCTGGGCCTCGGCTTCGGCGTGGCCTTGACACCCTACAACCTGATTACGGCCTTTTGCGGCACGCTGATCGGCACCATCGTCGGCCTGCTGCCTGGTTTAGGGCCGGTCAACGGCGTCGCCCTGTTGATCCCGATCGCCTTTGCCCTCGGCCTGCCGCCGGAAACCGCCCTGATTCTGCTCGCGGCGGTCTATCTGGGTTGCGAATATGGCGGACGAATTTCCTCGATCCTGCTGAATATTCCCGGCGAAGCCTCGGCGGTGATGACGACTCTCGACGGCTACCCTTTGGCCCAGCAGGGCAAGGCCGGCGTCGCCCTGTCGATTTCGGCCTGGAGCTCGTTTATCGGCGGCACCATCGCGACCATTGGCGTGGTGCTGTTCGCGCCACTCCTGGCTCAGTGGGCCGTGGCCTTCGGACCGGCGGAGTACTTCGTGCTGATGGTATTCGCGATTACCTGTCTGGCCGGCATGGCCGACAACAAACCGCTGAAAACCGCCATTGCTGCATTCATCGGCCTGGCTTTGTCCTGTGTCGGCATCGACGCCAACAGCGGCGTGTATCGCTTCACCTTCGGCAGCCTGGGTTTGGCCGACGGCATTCAGTTCATCGTCCTGGTGCTCGGGTTGTTCAGCATCAGCGAAATTCTGGTACTGCTGGAAAGAACCCACCATGGCCACAAGGCGGCCAAAGCCACTGGACGCATGCTGTTCAACTTAAAGGAAGGTGCCTTCGTACTGGCCACCAACCTGCGCTGTGGTGTGGTTGGTTTCGTCCTGGGCGTGTTGCCTGGTGCCGGGGCGACCCTGGCCAGCGCAGTGGCCTATATGTCCGAGAAGCGCATGGCGCGCAAGGACAACCAGTTCGGCAAGGGTGACTTGCGCGGTTTGGCTGCCCCGGAGACCGCCAACAGCGGCGCGGCCTGTGGTTCCATGGTGCCGATGCTGACCCTCGGCGTACCCGGCTCGGGCACCACCGCGGTGATGCTCGGTGCCCTGACGCTGTACAACATCACGCCAGGGCCGATGCTGTTTCAGAACCAGCCCGAAGTGGTCTGGGGCCTGATCGCCTCGTTGTTTGTCGCCAACGTCATGCTGCTGGTGATGAACGTACCCATGGTACGCATCTTCACCCGAATCCTCTCGGTACCGACCTGGGCACTGGTGCCAGCGATTGCGATCATCACCTCGATTGGCGTGTATGCGGTGCATTCGACCACCTTCGATCTGTTCCTTATGATCGGCATCGGTGTCTGCGGCTACATCCTGCGCAAGCTGGACTACTCACTGTCGGCAGTGCTGCTGGGCTTTATTCTCGGCGGTGTGATGGAAGACAACCTGCGCCGGGCGCTGTCGCTGTCCAATGGCGAGCTGGGCATCCTCTGGGGCAGCCCGATTACCATCGCCGTCTGGGCGCTGGTTGCGGTAATGGTGGCCCTGCCGATATGGCGCGCCTGGCGCGGACGCAAACCGGCAGCTGTCGCGCTTACCGAGTGACAGAACAGCGCCGAGGCGTGGGAGGCGTGGCATGCATATCGTGATTCCTGATGACTACCAGCATGCCGTTCGCTCGCTCGACTGCTTCGCGCAGTTGAGCGGCCACAAGGTCAGCCTGTATCACGATGTGCAGAAGAACCCCAGGGTACTGGCGCAACGCTTTGCCGATGCCGATGCGCTGGTACTGACCCGCGAGCGCTGCGTGATCGACGAAGCCTTGCTGGCGCAGTTGCCCCGGCTCAAGTTGATCAGCCAGACCGGCAGGGTTGGCCCTCATCTGGACCTGGACGCCTGTAGCCGTCATGGCGTGGCGGTGATGGAGGGGCGCGGCTCGCCGATTGCCGCCGCCGAACTGACCTGGACCCTGATGCTCAATGCCCGCCGGCAACTGCGCGCGGCGATTGATGGGCTCTACGCCGGGCACTGGCAGGTCAATCTCGGCGAGCGTTTATGCGGGCAGACGCTGGGTATCTGGGGCTATGGCAGGATCGGCCAGCGCCTGGCGCGCTATGCCCAGGCGTTCGACATGCCGGTGCTGGTGTGGGGCAGCGAAGCTTCACGCCTGGCGGCGCAGCGTGACGGCCACCGTGCGGCCGAATCGCGCCAGGCATTGTTCCGCGAGGCCGATGTGCTCAGCCTGCATCTGCGCCTGGTCGACAGCACGCGCCACGCGGTCACCCTGGACGATCTGCTGTGGATGAAGCCCGGGGCCTTGCTGGTCAATACCAGCCGCGCCGAGCTGATCGCCCCGGGGGCCTTGTTGACGGCCATAAGCCAGGGCCGGCCAGGCTTTGCCGCCCTCGATGTATTCGAGGACGAGCCGCTGCTGGACCCGGCGCACCCCTTGCTGAACCACCCGAGGATTCTCTGCACCCCGCATCTCGGCTATGTCGAGCGGCACAGCTACGAGCTGTATTTCGGCGATGCCTTCGCCAACCTGCTGGCGTACTTCAAGGGTGACCCGTGCACCTTGGTCAACCCTGCCCAGGGTTGAGTCACGGGTTGCGCCCCATCACCCACGAATTGCTGGTGGCTATGACCGCGCTGGTGCAGAGGTCAGGCCACCCGGCAATAAGCTCACTGACCGCGCTTGCCGAAACCTTTGGTAAAAAACAGCCAGGCCAAGAGCGGGTAGCAGAAGTAGTGCAGCCCGAAGATCAGCAGGCCCATGGGGCCGGGTTCGTCCTTGAGCATCATCATGCCCAGCAGGCCGAGATAGAGCAGGGCCAGGATGCCGCCGTAGAGCCACAGCAGGCGGCGGCTCTCACTGCGCTGGGGCGGGCGGCGGTTGCGCCAGGCGAACCACAGGTACATGCCGCCGGCAACGGCAGCGGCCACAACCAGGGTGCTGAGCACGCCGCCGAGTTTGACGAAGGTGCGCAGCAGCAGGTTGAGCAGGATAACCGCGGCCACGCCGCCGATAGCCAGGTGGGTGACCGGGACGCTATTGGGGCTTGGTTCGTGCATTCGGCGCGCTCTC
>JBFJZW010000402.1:0-3064 GCA_041621875.1 Pseudomonas sp.
ATGTCGACGTAGCCATAGGCACCACCGGCACGGGCCGGGTTGACGGTCAGGCACACGCCGGTGTGTTGCTCTTTGCAGGAACGGCAGCGCCCGCAAGCCACGTTGAAGGGGACGGAAACCAAGTCGCCGATTTTCAGGTTTTCGACGTCGCTGCCCTTCTCGATCACTTCGCCAGTGATTTCATGGCCAAGTACCAGACCGGTCTGAGCGGTGGTGCGACCGCGCACCATGTGTTGGTCGGAGCCACAGATATTGGTCGACACCACACGCAAGATCACCCCATGTTCGATCTTCCTGCCGCGCGGGTCCTGCATTTTCGGATAGTCGATCTTCTGGACTTCGACCTTGCCTGCGCCGAGATAGACGACGCCACGATTACCTGACATTGGATGTTCTCCTTTGTTGTTGTGGATACAAAGGCGCGACCGGCGGCCACGCGGCCTTGCAGTGGAGCGTTATGTGTCTGTTGCTGGTGGGGCCGAGAGATTGGCAGTCGGCGGGTCCACCCTGTAGAAGCCAGCGTGCTGGCGATCCAGCTCACCGCAAGACATCGCCAGCAAACTGGTTCCTACACAATGCAAAGAGCCTATGCGTGCAACACCACGGTACGATTGGCGTTGAGGAACACCCGCCGCTCGAGGTGGTAAGCGATGGCTTTGGCCAGGGTCTGGCACTCGATATCGCGGCCCCTGGCGATCAGGTCTTCGGGGTAATGGGCGTGATCCACCGATTCCACGCCCTGGGCGATGATCGGCCCCTCGTCGAGGTCGTTGTTGATGTAGTGGGCGGTGGCCCCCACCAGCTTGACGCCCTTCTGATAGGCCTGGTGGTAGGGCTTGGCCCCCTTGAAACCGGGCAGCAGCGAGTGGTGGATATTGATCGCCCAGCCATCGAGCTTGCGGCACAGTTCCGGCGACAGCACCTGCATATAGCGGGCGAGCACCACCAGCTCGGCACCGCTGTCCTCGATCACCTGCAGCACCTTGCGCTCCTGCGCCGGCTTGTCGTTGGGGTCGAGGGGAAAGTGGTAGTAGGGAATCTCGTGCCAGCGCGCCAGCGGTTCCAGGTCCGGGTGGTTGGAGACCACGGCCACCACGTCCATGGCCAGATGACCGATGCGCTGGCGATAGAGCAGATCGTTGAGGCAATGGTCGGCCTTGCTGACCATCAGCACCACCTTGGCCCGGTAACCCGGTGGGGTCAGCTCGACCTGCATGCCGAAGGCAGTCAGGCGCTCGTCGAGGCCGGCGCGAAAGGCCTGCTCGTCGAAGTCGTCGGGCTGGCGGAACTCCACGCGGATAAAGAAGCGCGCGGACAGGCGGTCATCGAACGAATGGTGCTCGGTGACGTAACAACGCTGCTCGAAGAGAAAGCGCGTTACCGCATCCACGGTGCCGAGCACGCTCGGGCAATGGGCGGTGAGAATCCAGGTATCCGGGGTGCGGCTCATAAGCGTGCTCCGATGTTGATTGCCCTCTCCATCGGGAGAGGGCCGGGCGTAGGGTGGATGGCGCTTCATCCATCCACCTTTGCGGGCCTCTGGTGGACGAAAAAAGCGTCGTCCACCCTACAACTCAGGCCTTGATCGCCAACCCATACTCGGCGCTGGCATCCTGCAGCCACAGCCAGATGTAGTCGGCGAAGCTGCGGCGAACCAGCAGTTCCCAGGTTTCCTCGCCGGTGTGGCGGATCACCAGTTGCGACTTGGCGAACACCGTGCCGACCGCCTTGCCCACCGGGAAGTTGCTCGGATGCACGTCGTAGCTGCTGGACTTCATCAGCAGCTCGCGCACCTTGGGCCCGGACAGCTCCACCAGGGTCTGCCCGCCGCTGACGTTGACGATCGAGATATGCTGGCGGTCCAGGGCTGCACGCAGCTTCTGTTCGACCTCGTACTCGGTGCCGCCCGGCACGATCAGCAGCCATTCATCGGGGGCCAGCCACTGCAGCGAGCTGTGTTCGTTGGCCACCAGGGTCAGGGCCACCGGCAGCTCCAGGCCGGTGGCCTGGTGCACGCCGCCGGCAAAGGCCGAGTCTTTCGCGTCGCCGCGCAGCACCAGATGGCCGAGCAGCTTCTTCTCGCGCAGGGTGATGCCTGCCGAACTCTTGCCCTTGCGCACCAGCTCGTCGAGACCGGCATGGAACAGTGGCGACTCGCCATGGGCGGCGTCCGGGCGTTGCTTGTAGACGTTGACGTTAGACATTCTGGCGGTCCCCTTTAGGGTCGTAGAACACCGGGCTGACGATTTCCGCTTCCACCAGGCTGCCGTCCACCAGCGGCGCGAATACACGCTCGCCGATGCGCTTGAGGCCGCCCTTGACCAGGGCCATGGCGATGGAATGGTTCAGCGCCGCGCTGGCGTAGCTGGAAGTAACATGGCCGACCATGTCCATGGGGATGGCCTGCTTGGGATCGAATACCAGTTGCGCGCCTTCGGGCAGCACCTTGTCCGGATCGACCGGTTTAAGACCCACAAGCTGCTTGCGGTTCTCGCGCACGCAGTCCTCGCGGTTCATGCCGCGCCAGCCGATCCAGGAGAACGGCTTGGTGCGACCGACGCACCAGCCCATGCCCAGGTCGTCCGGGGTCACCGAACCATCGGTGTCCTGACCGACGATGATGAAACCCTTCTCCGCGCGCAGTACGTGCATGGTCTCGGTGCCGTAAGGGGTCAGGCCATGCTTCTTGCCCGCCTCGACGATCTTTTCCCACACGCCCAGGGCGTAGTCGGCCTGGACGTTGACTTCATAACTCAGCTCGCCGGTGAAGGAGATGCGGAACACCCGCGCCGGTACGCCGCCGACCTGGCCTTCCTTCCAGGTCATAAAGGGGAAGGCATCCTTGTCCAGGTCGATATCAGTGACCTCGGCCAGCAGCTTGCGGCTGTTGGGGCCGGACAGGGTCATGGTCGCCCAGTGGTCGGTGACCGAGGTGAAGTACACCTTGAGCTCCGGCCATTCGGTCTGGTGGTAGATTTCCAGCCATTCCATCACCCGGGCGGCACCGCCGGTGGTGGTGGTCATCAGGAAGTGGTTGTCGGCCAGACAGGCGGTTACACCGTCG
>JBFJZW010000403.1:0-3053 GCA_041621875.1 Pseudomonas sp.
CATCCCGACCAAGAAGTCCCAGGTGTTCTCCACTGCCGACGACAACCAGGGTGCGGTGACCATTCACGTGCTGCAGGGCGAGCGCAAGCAAGCCGCGCAGAACAAGTCCCTGGGCAAGTTCGACCTGGCCGAGATTCCACCGGCTCCGCGCGGCGTGCCGCAGATCGAAGTAACCTTCGACATCGACGCCAACGGCATCCTCCATGTCGGCGCGAAAGACAAGGCCACCGGCAAGACTCAGTCCATCGTGATCAAGGCCAACTCGGGTCTGTCCGAGGAAGAGATCCAGCAGATGGTGCGCGATGCCGAGGTCAACGCCGAGGAAGATCGCAAGTTCGAAGAGCTGGCCACTGCGCGTAACCAGGGCGATCAGCTGGTGCATGCCACCCGCAAGATGATCACCGAGGCGGGCGACAAGGCCACTGCCGACGAGAAGGCCGCCATCGAAACCGCATTGAGCGCGCTGGAAGTGGCGATCAAGGGCGACGACAAGGCGGATATCGACGCCAAGATGAATGCCCTGTCCGAAGCCACCACGCCGCTGGCGCAGAAGATGTACGCCGAGCAGCCGCAGCCGGGCGCTGAAGCCCAGGGTGCCGAACAGGCCAAGGACGCAGCGGACGACGTGGTCGACGCCGAGTTCGAAGAGGTCAAGGAAAACAAGTAAGCGCGAGCTTATGCCGCTCTGGCCGGGCGTGACGCGAGTCGCGTCCGGTATGTTTCGTCGCGCGGGAGCTTGCTCCCGCGTTGGCGTGTCTGGAGCAGACGATTTGAAGGTATTGAAGACTTATGGCTAAACGTGACTATTACGAGGTGCTCGGTGTCGAGCGCGGTGCCAGCGAAGCGGAGCTGAAAAAGGCCTACCGTCGCCTGGCCATGAAGCATCACCCGGACCGTAATCCCGACGATAAGGCCTCGGAAGAGAAGTTCAAGGAGGCCAACGAGGCCTACGAGGTCCTCTCCGACGCCGGCAAGCGCTCGGCCTACGATCAGTACGGTCATGCCGGGGTCGATCCGCAGATGGGTGGTGGCGGCGGTGCCGGTTTTGGTGGTGCCAACTTCTCCGATATCTTCGGCGACGTATTCAGCGATTTCTTCGGTGGTGCCGGCGGTCGTGGCGGTCAGCGGGGCGGCGCGCAGCGCGGCAGTGACCTGCGCTACACCCTGGAGCTGGATCTGGAAGAGGCGGTGCGTGGCACCACGGTGACCATTCGCGTGCCGACCCTGGTGGGTTGCAAGACCTGCGACGGTTCGGGGGCGAAGAAGGGTACCAGTCCGGTGACCTGTACCACCTGTGGCGGTATTGGCCAGGTGCGCATGCAGCAGGGCTTCTTCTCGGTGCAGCAGACCTGCCCGCGCTGCCACGGCAGTGGCCGGATGATCACCGATCCCTGCGGCTCCTGCCATGGCCATGGCCGGGTGGAAGAGCACAAGACCCTGTCGGTGAAGGTGCCTGCGGGTGTCGATAGCGGCGACCGCATTCGTCTGTCCGGCGAAGGCGAGGCCGGGGCCATGGGTGGTCCGGCGGGCGACCTGTATGTGGTGGTGAATGTGCGTGAGCACGCGATCTTCCAGCGCGACGGCAAGCATCTGTACTGCGAGGTGCCGATTAGCTTCGCCGACGCGGCCCTGGGCGGCGAGCTGGAAGTGCCGACCCTGGATGGCCGGGTCAAGTTGAAGATCCCGGAAGGTACCCAGACCGGCAAGATGTTCCGCCTGCGCGGTAAGGGTGTGGCCCCGGTGCGCGGTGGCGGTGCCGGCGACCTGATGTGCAAGGTGGTGGTGGAAACCCCGGTGCATCTGGACAAGCGTCAGCGTGAACTGCTGGACGAGTTCCGCATGTCCCTGGAGGGCGACAGTTCGCATTCGCCGAAGGCCAATGGCTGGTTCGAGGGCGTAAAGCGCTTCTTTGGCGACCTGTAAATTTCGCTGACAGGTTGTGCGGTCGCTGAACGGCGGCTGCAACCTGTGGCGACAGCTTGGAGCTGATAGCTATGCAACGTATCGCAGTAATGGGCGCCGCCGGGCGCATGGGCAAGACCCTGATCGAAGCGGTGCAGCAGGCCGAGGGTGCGCAACTGAGCGCGGCCATCGATCGTGCCGATAGCAGCCTGGTCGGTGCCGACGTCGGTGAGCTGATCGCCCAGGGCAAGATTGGCGTCGCCCTGGTGGGCGACCTGAATGCGGTGCTCGATCAGTTCGATGTGCTGATCGACTTCACCCATCCATCGGTCACCCTGAAAAATCTGCAGGTTTGCCGTCAGGCCGGTAAGGCCATGATCATCGGCACCACCGGCTTCTCCCCGGAGGAGAAGCAGCTGCTGGCCGAGGCCGGCAAGCAGATCCCCATCGTGTTTGCTGCCAACTTCAGCGTCGGCGTCAACCTGTGTCTGAAGTTGCTCGACACCGCGGCGCGGGTGCTGGGCGACGAGGTGGATATCGAGATCATCGAGGCTCATCACCGGCACAAGGTCGATGCGCCGTCCGGCACCGCCCTGCGCATGGGTGAAGTGGTGGCCAGTGCCCTGGGGCGTGACCTGCAAAAGGTCGCGGTCTACGGCCGCGAAGGTCAGACCGGTGCCCGTGAGCGCGAGACCATAGGGTTCGCCACCGTGCGTGCCGGCGATGTGGTGGGCGATCACACCGTACTGTTCGCCGCCGAGGGCGAGCGGGTGGAAATCACCCACAAGGCCTCGAGTCGAATGACCTTCGCCAAGGGTGCGGTGCGCGCGGCGCTGTGGCTGCAAGGGCGACAGCCTGGTCTGTACGACATGCAGGATGTGCTGGGGCTCAATTAAGCGGCCTGTCAGGCGTCGGATGCCTTTTTGCGAGTTGCTCGCATCTTGCGGTGGACCAAAAAGGCATTTTTCTGTAAGCTTCCCGCTTTAGTGTGTCCACTAAAGTTGCGCAGAATGAATCAGATAAAAAAGCGGGGTGACGGTTGATACGTCATCCCGCTTTTTTACAATCTGCGTTTGCTTCACGTTTCGATCTTCGGAGGTTTTCTTGAGTAAGCCAGCCCTTAAACCTGCCATCCTGGCTCTAGCAGATGG
>JBFJZW010000404.1:0-3051 GCA_041621875.1 Pseudomonas sp.
CGAGTACAAGGCCCCCCTGCGCGATACGCGCTTCTTGATCGACGAAGTCTTCGACTTTCCCAGCAGCTACGCTGCGCTCGGCGCCGTCGATGCGACCCCGGACATGGTCGCTGCGATCCTCGAGGAAGGTGCCAAGTTCTGCGAGCAGGTGCTGGCGCCGTTGAATCGCTCCGGCGACGAAGAAGAGTGCCAGTTCAATAACGGCGTGGTGACCACGCCCAAGGGCTTCAAGGAAGCCTTCGCCCAGTATGTCGAGGGTGGCTGGAATGGCCTGGCCGCCGATCCGGCCTACGGTGGCCAGGGCCTGCCGCATTCGCTCGGTCTGCTGATCAGCGAGATGGTCGGGGCCAGCAACACCTCCTGGGGCATGTACCCGGGCCTGACCCACGGCGCGATGTCGGCGATCCACGCCCATGGCAGCGAAGCGCAGAAACAGACCTACCTGAGCAAGCTCACCGAAGGCCGCTGGACCGGCACCATGTGCCTGACCGAAGCCCACTGCGGTACCGACCTGGGCCTGATCAAGACCCGCGCCGTGCCCCAGGCCGACGGCAGCTATGCGGTGACCGGTAGCAAGATCTTTATCTCCGCCGGTGAGCACGACATGAGCGAGAACATCGTCCATCTGGTGCTGGCCAAGCTGCCCGACGCCCCAGCCGGTACCCGCGGTATCTCGCTGTTTATCGTGCCCAAGTTCCTTCCGGATGCGCAGGGCGAAGCCGCTGCACGCAATGGCGTCAGCTGCGGCTCGATCGAACACAAGATGGGCATCAAGGCCTCCGCCACCTGCGTGATCAACTTCGACAGCGCCACCGGCTACCTGATCGGCGAGGCCAACAAGGGCCTCAACTGCATGTTCACCATGATGAACCACGCGCGCCTGGGCACCGGCATGCAGGGTCTGTGTCTGGGGGAGGCGAGCTTCCAGGGCGCGATCAAGTACGCCAGCGAGCGCCTGCAGATGCGTGCGTTGACCGGGCCCAAGGCGCCGGAAAAAGCCGCCGACCCGATCATCGTGCACCCGGATGTACGGCGCATGCTGCTGACCATGAAGGCCTTCAACGAAGGCAACCGCGCCCTGGCCTATTTCACCGCGCAGCTGATCGACCAGGCGCACCGGGGCGACATCGCCGAGCAACGCGAGGAGGCCGAGAATCTGCTGGCCTTCCTCACGCCGATCTGCAAGGCCTTTATGACCGAGACCGGCCTGGAGGTGACCAACCACGGCATGCAGGTGTTCGGCGGCCATGGCTTTATTCGTGAGTGGGGCATGGAGCAGCTGGTGCGCGACTGCCGCATCGCGCCTATCTATGAGGGCACCAACGGTATCCAGGCCCTCGACCTGCTCGGGCGCAAGGTGCTCGGCAGCCAGGGCAAGCTGCTGCGCGGCTTTACCAAGATCGTTCACAAGTTCTGTGAGGCCCAGGCCGAGCATCCGCAGCTCAAGGGTTATGTCGCTCAACTGGCGACGCTCAACCAGCAGTGGGGCGAGCTGACCCAGAAGATCGGTCTGGCGGCGATGAAGAACCCCGATGAAGTCGGTGCGGCCTCGATGGATTACCTGATGTACTCCGGCTACGTCGCCCTGGCCTATTTCTGGCTGCGCATGGCAGTGGTTGCTCAGGAAAAGCTGGCGGCGGGCGAGGGCGATGCGGCCTTCTACCAGGCCAAGCTGGCGACCTGTGCCTTCTACTTCAAGCGTCTGCTGCCGCGCACCGCCGCCCACCTGGCCGCGGCCGAGGCGGGCAGCGCCTGCATGATGGAGCTGCCGGCCGAACATTTCGCCCTCTGACCAGCGGTTGTCGCTCTGCCAAAGCCCGCCATTCGGCGGGTTTTGCCGTTATCTGCGGGCTGGCTGGCCTAACAAACGGATGGTGACCTTTTGGTCATAACGCGACGCTATGTGTCTAAAAAGTTGTTCGGTTAGACTCCCTGCACATCTTTACATCTGCTGGTTCGTCCGAGGATTTGCCCCATGGCTGACTACAAAGCTCCCCTGCGCGATATGCGCTTCGTGCTCAACGAAGTGTTTGAAGTTTCCAAGCTGTGGGCCCAGTTGCCGGCCCTGGCCGAAGTGGTGGATGAAGACACCGCCGCGGCCATTCTCGAAGAAGCCGGCAAGGTCACCGGTGGCGTAATCGCCCCGCTAAACCGCAGCGGCGACGAGGAGGGCTGCTCCTGGGAAGGTGGCGCGGTGAAAACCCCGGCCGGCTTCCCGGCTGCCTACAAGACCTACGCCGAAGGCGGCTGGGTGGGCGTCGGCGGCGACCCGGTATTCGGCGGTATGGGTATGCCCAAGGCGATCTCGGCCCAGGTCGAGGAAATGGTCAACTCGGCCAACCTGTCGTTTGGCCTGTACCCGATGCTGACCGCCGGTGCCTGCCTGTCGATCAACGCCCATGCCAGCGAAGAGCTGAAAGAAAAATACCTGCCGAACATGTACGCCGGCACCTGGGCCGGTTCCATGTGCCTGACCGAGCCGCACGCCGGCACCGACCTGGGCATCATCCGCACCAAGGCCGAGCCCCAGGCCGATGGCAGCTTCAAGATTTCCGGTACCAAGATCTTTATCACCGGCGGTGAGCACGACCTGACCGAGAACATCATTCACCTGGTACTGGCCAAGCTGCCGGACGCCCCGGCGGGCCCGAAAGGCATCTCGCTGTTCCTGGTGCCGAAGTTTATGGTCAACGCCGACGGTTCCCTGGGCGAGCAGAACAGCCTGTCCTGCGGCTCCATCGAACACAAGATGGGCATCAAGGCCTCGGCCACCTGTGTGATGAACTTCGACGGTGCCACCGGCTGGATCGTCGATGCGCCGAACAAGGGCCTCGCCGCCATGTTCACCATGATGAACTACGAGCGTCTGGGCGTCGGCATCCAGGGCCTGTCCCTGGGCGAGCGCAGCTACCAGAACGCCGTGGAATACGCCCGCGACCGTATCCAGAGCCGCGCGCCGACCGGCCCGGTGGCTAAGGACAAAGCCGCCGACCCGATCATCGTGCACCCGGACGTGCGCCGCATGCTGCTGACCATGAAAGCGCTGAACGA
>JBFJZW010000405.1:0-3006 GCA_041621875.1 Pseudomonas sp.
CCCTGGCGGCGGCGCTGGAGCATCTGGCAGCCATGGACGCGCGAGCCGAGCGGCCGCTGCGCAGTGCCTTGGTGATCAGCCAGGGGGCCAGCCGTCTGCCGCGCACCGGGTTCTTCGAGTGCGTCTCGCGTCTGGGGCGTTTCAGCGGAGCCTCCGATGGCATCGCTGCGGCGTCCTGGCATGCCGCCGAAGTGGCCCGGGTGTTCGAGTTCAGCTACCCGGAAGACGCCTGATGTTTGGTGCGCTGCGCGCGCGCATCGGTTACCTGCTGGCGCGCCGTCTGTTCCACTGGGCGTGGCTGGTCAAGCAGCCGCGCGCCTGGCGCTGGATGGAAGGGCAGTTCTCCCGTATGGCTAATCTGGGGGATAGCCAGGCGCAGAGCTTCTATGGGCATATTCTGCTGTTTCGCGGCCAGGGCCTGGGGGCGCGCGACGAGGGTCGGCGTTTGCTCGGTTTGGCGGCCAATGCCGGCGATGGTAAGGCGGCCTATCAGCTCGGAGCCCTGAGCCTGGCTGGCGATGCACGGCATGCGCCGGATGCGGCGCAGGCCGTTATCTGGTGGACCCTGGGTGCGCAGGCCGGGCACCCGTTGGCGGCTCAGCGGCTGGCGACCCTGTATCGCGATGGCGCACCGGGGCTGGCGGCCGATGCCGAGCTTGCTGCGCGGTTTGCCGCCCGGGCCAGCCAGCTCAGCGGTCTGTAGCGCGAGCTCAGGCGGCCGAAAGGGCCTGGGTATCGATGATATGCAGGCTGTAGCCCGGTACCGCCTTGGCATGGCGCTTGGCTTCCGAGGCCAGCCCCGCGAGCTGGCTGGCATCCAGCTGGGCGCAGTGCTCGGGGTGCACATGCACCACACCCAGCGACAAGGACAGTAGGGCGTACTCCTGGCGTTTGCCGCTACGATCCTGGGCGACGAAGCAGCCCGCGTGCAGGTCTTCTTCACGGTAGAAACGTCGGCACTGGCTCTGGAAATCTTCCAGCAGGCGATTGAGCCGCGCGCGCCAGTCCTGCGAGCTGAGTACCAGGAGAAAGTCATCGCCGCCAATATGGCCGACAAAGTCCCGCGTCGGGTCGACCCGCTCATTCAGGCACTGCGCCAGGCTGAGCAGCACCTCATCGCCCTTGGCGTAGCCGTAGATATCGTTGAACGGCTTGAAATTGTCGATATCCACGTAGCAGATAACGGCTTCGCGGCTCTGCTGCAACAGGCGGGTCAGGCACTGCTGGATCGGTACATTGCCTGGCAGCAGGGTCAGCGGGTTGGCGTAGCGGGCCTGCTGGATCTTCAGTTCGGTGATCAGCTTGAGTACGTCGATCACTCGGCCCAGGCCCTGATAGCGACCGTCCAGGGTGATGATGAAGTCTTCTTCGATACGTTGGCGGGCGCGGCTGGTGAGCAGGCGGCTGACCTGCTGCAGCGACTGGCTGGACTCCACCGCGAGGTAATCATCACTCATCAGGCGGCTGATGGGTTTGCGGGCGAACAGTTCGTTGGCGAAGGGCTTGAGCAAGGCTTCGGCCAGCGAGTGGCGATGCACGATGCCGGCGGGCTGCTGAGCGTCGTCGAGTACCGCCAGCGAGTTCAGGTTGGCCTGGGCGCGGAACATTTCCAGCACTTCGCTGGTGGGGGTGCTCAGGGCCACTGCGCGCTGCGGGGTGAGCAGGCCGCGCAGGTCGCTGACGTCCTCGCACAGCGGGCTGTTGGTGGTTGCGCTGGGCAGCAGGTTGGCGGCGTCCCGCGGCGGCTGCTCCTGTGGGCGACAGAGCAGGTAACCCTGGAGCAGGTCGACGCCCATTTCCGCCAATACTGCAAGCTCTTCGGGGAGTTCGATGCCTTCGGCTATCACTTGGGCGCGGGAGGCTTTGGCCATTTTCAGGATCGAACCGACGAACTCGCGTTTGACCGCATCCAGGTGGATGCCGTCGATAAAGTGGCGGTCGATCTTCACATAGTCGGGGCGCAGCTCCGACCACAGGCGCAGGCTCGAGTAGCCGGCCCCAAGGTCGTCCAGGGCGATGGAAAAGCCCATGGCGCGATAGTGGTGCAGGGCGGTGTCGAGGAGCGCGAAGTCCTCGGTCGGCGATTGCTCGGTCAGTTCGATCACCACCTGGCTCGGCGGAATACCCAACGACTGCAGCAGTTGCAGGGTGCGCCCCGGTTGGTGCCGGGGTGCCAGCAGGGAGTCGGGGGAGACGTTGAGAAACAGTTTGCCCTCGAGTTTCTGCTGGCTGAAACGCTGGCAGGCGTTCTTGCGGCACAACAGTTCCAGCTCGCTCAGGCGGCCGGCATGGCGGGCCACGGCAAACAGGTTGATAGGCGAGTGCAGGGCACCATTGGACGGGCCGCGGCTAAGGGCTTCGTAGCCGAGGATGCGCCGCTCGGAGAGCGAGAAAATAGGTTGAAACAGGCTATACAGGTCGCCATTGGCGAGGAGGGTGTCCAGCGCGCTCAACTGCTCGGTGACGATCATGGCGGGTCTCTGTAGGCATAAAAAACGAGGACGGGTATGGCTACCGGTCCTCGCATTTCACGACAGTTTGATGACCCTTTGATGACGCTCGCTGTTTAGTGCTTGGCCAGGCGCGTGTCGAGCCCCAGGTAATCGAGGAGGATACGCCCGGTTTCGGCGAGGTAGGCATCGTCTTCCGGTTTGGTTTTCTTCTCTTCGACCGGCAATGCATCCTCGTCTTCTACCTTGAGCTTGCTCAGCAGGGCTTCGCCTTTGGCCTTGCGTAGGCCGTTCTCGATGGCCAGTTGCTGACCCTCGATGTCGCTGTGCTGGGCGCGCCGTTTGCTCTCGTTGAGGCTGACGGTGGTTTCTTCCATCAGCTTCTGCGACAGCTGCAGGCGCTGGCGAGCGAAGGTGAAGTCGGCATTCTTGGCCGTTCGGTTTTCATAGCGGGCCTGCAGCTCGGCCAGGAACGGCTTGATCGGATCCAGTTCGGGTTTGATCGCCGGCTTGATGCTGTCCCATGGCAGTGCCTCGGGCAGGGCACTTTCGCCGA
>JBFJZW010000406.1:0-3003 GCA_041621875.1 Pseudomonas sp.
CCAGCTGGGGCTGACCGGCTACGACCCGCGACAGGAGGTGGTGTTGCTCGCGGCCGCGCCGAGCGTCGAACATGTGGTTGTCGAACTGCCTGGCTGCGCCAGTTGTGATGCGTTATTTTCCACGTTGTTTAGCGGCTAAAAAGCTGTGCTCACCACTCTCCAGTACAAGGTGTCACTCCGATGAGATCCTCGTTCGAAAGTGTCCTGAAGGACAAGAACCGGCTGCACCTCGAGCGAGTGCGGCGTGACGAGCCGGTGATGGCCAAGCGCCGAGTCGCCTTCGTGTTGTTGGATCATTTCTCGATGATGGCCTTTACCGGTGCCGTGGATGCGTTGGTCACGGCCAATCTGATGAGCGCGCTGCCGGTGTACGAGGTGCTGGTGGTCGGTGTCGAGGATGTGGTGGTCAGTGACCTGGGGATCGTCATTTCGGCGGACTGTCGTCTGACCGAGTTGCAGGAGCGCCAGCAACAGCTGATCGTGGTCTGCGGTGGCTTGCGGGTGCCGCTGCAGCCGCACCCGCTGCTCAGGACCAAGCTGCGTTCGGCCGACCATGCCGGGGCCATGCTCGGCGGGCTGTGGAACGGTGCCTATTTTCTGGCTGAAGCCGGGCTGCTGGATGGCTACGACTGTGCTTTTCATCCCGATGGCCGGTCAATGATGACTGAGCTGTTTCCCAGGGTGCGACTTTCCAAACATTCCTTTGTGTTGGATCGCGAGCGAATAGCCTGCGCCGGTGCCAGCAGTTCCCTGGACATGATGCTTGCGGTGGTCAAGCGCGACTGTGGTGACAGCCTGGTTCAAGCCGTGGAAGAAGTGCTTAGCTGCGACAAGCTGCAGGAGGTGATGGACGTGTCGGTGGTGGCGGTAGATCGCGACCCGACCTTGCCGCAGCCGCTGAAGCTGGCCCTGGAACTGATGCACAACAATATCGACGAGCCGCTGAAGGTGGATGAGATCGCCGCCTGCGTAGAGATCTCCGTGCGTCAGCTCGAGCGGCAATTCTGCCGTCACGTCAACGCCACGCCTTCGCGCTACTACCTGGAGTTGCGCCTGACTCGCGCGCGTCAGTTGTTGCAGCAGACCAACAAGTCCCTTGCCGATATTGCCGTTGCCTGTGGCTTCGTCAGCATTTCGCATTTCCGCCGCTGCTTCCGCGAATTCTTCGACATCGCTCCTGGGTGTTTCCGGGCTGGCGTGCGCAAGGGCTAAACCGTCGACATTGGAACGCCATGGCTTTCGAGTATCCATCGGCCGCGCCATCGCCGAACCGGCGCTGGCACCTGAGCCGTTGCACTGGATATGGAGTTCGAGTTGATCGAGCGGGTGAGTGGCTGTTTGCAGGTGATGGGGCGAGAAGGGCAACTGACCCGCGATTCGGGCCGGATGGAAATCGTGCCCATCGCTATTCCCTGAGGGCTGTTGAGGTAATCGGGAACAGACCACGACCGCCCTCGGATTTCACCCTCAACAGCAGCCAGCGTCCTATCGCCCCACGTACCCTTCAGCCAGTGCACAGAAAAACTCCACGTACTGCCTATGCCCGCCAGCAAAAACCACATCCAGCCGGAGCGGGTCTGCGCTGTCGCTGATGCCTGAGAAGGCTGGCCAGGGTGGCAGGTTGGGGTCGTTTGCGCTGCGTTGCAGGTGCGCGATATCGATGCCGGGGCGGGCGACTTCGCCGTTGCTGCTGTCGATATAGGCCAGGGTGTTATTGCTGTCGAAGGCTTCACCGAGTCGCTGCACCAGGCTGAGAAAGCCGCGGTCGCTGCCGCCGCGCAGTTGTTGCGGCCTGCCGTCGAGAGTGCGGGTGTTGGAGGTGACGGTGTCGCCGACGCCGAGGATGCGCGGCATCAGCGCCGGGTCGAAATGCTCGCGGGCCAATTGCAGTAGCGCGTCCTGGTCACGCGGGGCCTGACGGGCGTTGAAGTGTTCGCCCAGCGGGTAGTGCCCGGTGCGTTGCTGGTAATAGTGGTTGAGGATCAGCAGCACGCCGACTTCCTTGACCGCGCCCCTGAGCATGAACTGGAAGTCGGTGCTGCCGGCATCGCCACCGTCGCTGTACTTGAGCCGTTCGCGGCCCTGGGCGTCTTGCCCGAGATTGGGTGCGTAGTGGACGAAGAAGGCGTCCCCCAGGCCGGCCTGTCTGGCTTGCTGTTGCAAGGCGCTCATAAAGTCGGCGACCGCCTGCTGCAATTGCCGGTACAGCCCCGGTTGGGCGCTGAAGCGTTGGTAGAGGCTGTTGAGATTGAGGGTTGGCGAGGCGAGGTTATCCAGCACGCTGGAACTCACCAGGGCGGTGATCTCGGTGGCGGCGAGGGCGTAGGGCGGGGCGGTCAGCAGTTCGGCGAGAAAGTGCGTGGCCTTGTCCGGCACGCCTTGCAGGAAAGCCAGCTCCGCCTCGCTGACGCCTGGGTGGCTGACCCTGGCGAAGCGATCCTGCAACTGCACACCACCGGCGGCCAGCCCCGGCAGGTAGAGGCCCTGTTCGCGGGCATGGTTGGGGTCGTCGAAGGCTTTGTCGACTATGCCGTTCACCCCGCGGCTGCCGATATGTTCGCCGTTGGTCAGTACCTGGAAACACCCGGCCAGACGCGCCGCGGCCTGCACGTAGCGGCGTTCGATGGTGCGGGTCAGCGGGTCGCGTACCAGGCCCATGCAGACGCCGTCCAGGTCCTGGATGATCAGCAGTTTGTCGGTCGCGAGAAGGGAATCGAGCAGGCGCGGGTGGTCGAGGGAGAAGCGTTGGTTGTGGGTAGTCATGGGGGCATCTTACGCCCAGTGCCGGGCTCAACCAATGTTGAGACCGGGATGTTGATGGTTGATCAAAAAAGGGGGACGCCCATCAGGCGGTCTGCTACGGGCCCAGACCGTGTAAAAACGCAGCAAGCGATGGCCACCAACTGCCGGGGGATTTTCTCAGTGTCCAGGAGGTCGTCGGAGGCCCAATCAGGCGCACTCGGTGATTCTTGGTTGCTATGACACTTTCGGTTTCGGCGCGCC
>JBFJZW010000407.1:0-2975 GCA_041621875.1 Pseudomonas sp.
CCATGGGCACGGATTTTTTGTAGATGCGCTCGATAAAAGCCATGGTGTCGGTCAGGCGATAGGCGTTGGGGCCGATCATGGCGGCAGGCAGCACCGCCACCATCCACAGGCCATGGGCCTTGGCGATTTCCCAGGCCAGTTGCTCGGCGAGGATCTTGGAGCGGTAGTAGGGGTTGCTCAGGTCCTGGTTCCAGCTGCCTTCGTCCAAGGCTTGGCCGTTGTGGCCGACGGCGGCGACCGAGCTGACGTAGACCACGCGCTTGACGCCGGCCTGCACCGCCGCCTCGAGTACGTTGCGGGTACCTTCGACATTGGCCCTGACTATTTCCGCTTCAGGGTCCGCTGACCAGTGCTTGAACACCGCGGCCACCTGATAGAGCACCTCGACGCCCTCCATCGCTTTGAGCAGTGCGGCCTTGTCCTCAAGCTCGGCGTATACCAATTCGCAATCCAGCCCGGCGAATGGCTGGGTATTGTTCGGGTCGCGCACCCCGGCGCGCACCCGCTGGCCTTGCGCCAACAAGGCCCGCAGCAGATTGTTGCCCAAATGGCCATTGGCCCCGGTTACCAAACATAAAGTGGCCATTGCGATCTCCCTGCACGGCGTCGGCTGTCTTGTCGGCAGACAGGCTAAACCTTGCCCCTAGGGGCAGGGTCAAGCACTCGCGGGTTGCACCTTATTGGGGGGCGAATAGCTGGTTGATGTCCTGCTTGAGCTGCAGCAGTTGCTGGTCGAGGTGGTGCAAGGCCTGGATTTCGGCCTGTAGTTGCATGCGTTTTTGTTCGATGCCGAGGTTGGCCAGCTCGAGGGGAAAGCGCTGGCTACGCAGTTTTTCGGTAATCAGCGGGAGTATCTCTGTCAGTTTGAAGCCCACGGCCTGGGCCTGGCGGATCATGCGTACCAGGGTCACGTGGTGCTGGTCGTAGCAGCGGTAGCTGCCTTGGCGCAGTGGCGCGGGAAGCAGGCCGATTTTTTCGTAATGGCGGATCGCCTTGGGCGTGCAGGCGGTGAGTTTGGCCAGTTGTCCGATGAACATCAGGTAAGTCCTGCACGACGAGAAGGCCAGCAGGTTACCCGGCAGGCGAGGGCGGGTAAATCGGCGACTGGCAGCGGCCGTGATTTATGGCTTGAGCGCGGCCAGCAGGGTGTCGAGGTTGTGTTTGAACATGCCCAGGTAGCTGCTGGCCGGGCCTGCGCTGGCCAGGGCGTCGGAGTAGAGGGTGCCGCCGACCTTGGCCCCGGCCTCGTTGGCGATCTGCTGGATCAGCCGCGGGTCACGGATATTTTCCACGAACACCGCGCGCACGCCGTCGGCGCGGATCTGCCGGATCAGGGCGGCCACTTCGGCGGCCGAAGGCTCGTCTTCGGTGGATAGCCCTTGAGGCGCGATGAAATTCAGGCCGTAGGCCTGGCCCAGGTAAGCGAAGGCATCGTGGCTGGTGATGATGCTGCGCTGGGCCGGTGGCAGCTGGCCGAGACCCTGGCGCGCCTCGCCGAGCAGGGCGCGGATCTGGCCGAGGTAAGCCTCGCTGCGGCTGGCGTAATGCGCGGCGTTGGCCGGGTCGGCCTGGCTCAGCGCCCTGGCGATGTTCTGCACATAGATCTCGGCATTGGCCAGGTTCTGCCAGGCATGCGGGTCGGGGACCTTGTCGCCGTCCTCATCGAGCATCAGTGGTAGCACCCCGGTGCTGGCGTCGAGGCGGGTGCCGGGGGCCTCGCTGCTGGCGATCAGGCGCTGCAGCCAGGGCTCGAAGCCCAGGCCGTTGGCGATGATCAGGTCGGCATCGAGCACGGCCTTGGCGTCTTCGGCACTGGGTTGGTAGACGTGAGCGTCGGCATCGGCACCGACCAGATTGCGCAGTTCGAGCTTATCTCCGCCAATCTGTTGGGTAATGTCGGCCAAAATACTGAAGCTGGTGACGACTTTGAGTTTTTCTGCAGCGTTTGCACAGAGCGCAAGGCTCAGGGTCAGCAGGGCAATCAGGGCGCGCATGGTTGTTCCTCAAGTGGACGGTGATAAAGCGGTGTGCCCGCGCAGCAGGCCGTTGAGCGGGCCGAACAGCACGGAAAGGGCATAGGCCAGGCCGGCCAGCAATACGATGCAGGGGCCGCTGGGCAGGTTGGCGTAGTAGGACAACAGCAGGCCGAGCCAGACGCAGGTCGCGCCGGTGAGTGCGGCGAGCAGCAACAGGCAGGGCAGGTGGCCGCTCCAGAAGCGCGCGGCGGCGGCCGGCAGCATCATCAGGCCGACCACCATCAGTGCGCCGATGGCCTGGAAGCCGATCACCAGGTTGAGCACCACCAGGGTCAGAAACAGCCCATAAGCCAGCGGCCCGAAACGGCTGACGCTGGCGAGAAACAGCGGGTCGAGGCTGTCCAGCAGCAGCCAGCGGTAGATCAGCGCCAGCACCAGCAGGCTGCCGAGCGACACCAGCAGCATGCCGTTGAGCGTGCTCTGATCGACCGCCAGTACCGAGCCGAACAGCAGGTGCAGCAGGTCCAGCTTGCGTCCGGCCAAGCCCAGCAGGAGTACGCCGCTGGCCAGGGAAATCGGGTAGATGGCCGCCAGGCTGGCGTCTTCGCGCAGGCCGGTGTGGCGGGTGATCCAGGCGGCCAGGCCGGCCATACCCAGGCCGGCGACCAGGCCGCCGAGGGTCAGCGCCGGCAGGCTCAGGCCGAACAGCCAGAAACCCACCGCGGCACCGGGCAGGATGCCGTGGGCGATGGCGTCGCCGATCAGGCTCAGGCGGCGCAGGATCAGAAACACCCCCAGCGGCGCGGCGCTCAATGCCAGCACCACGCCGCCGAGCAGGGCACGGCGCATAAAGGCGAATTCGACGAAGGGTGCCCACAGCAGTTCCACCCTAGGCCACCTGTCCCAAGGGCAGACGCTGGTCGATCAGCTGGCGGATCGGCGCGCAGCGGCAACCGCTGCGCGAGACCTGCAGGGCGTGGTCCAGGCGCTGGCCAAGGC
>JBFJZW010000408.1:0-2860 GCA_041621875.1 Pseudomonas sp.
CAAGAGCAGAGCCGCGCTCAGGGGCCAGGGGTACAGCGGCAGGCTCGGGCGGGTCAGGGTGGGGTTCTGCGCGACGGGTTCGAGGCGATCGAGGGTGGCCTCTATGCGTTGCAGCTCCTGGCTGTCGCGGGCGCGGAAGTATTCGCCGCCGCTGGCCTCGGCAATTGCGCGCAGGCTGGTTTCGTCCAGATCCAGGCTCGGGTTGAAGCCGAACATGCCCAGTACCCCATCTTCCTGCGGGTCGGCCCCGATGCCAATGGTGTAGATGCGGATCTGCTCGTCGGCCGCCAGGCGGGCGGCGAGCAGGGGCTCGAGTTCGCCGCTGTTGTTGGCCCCGTCGGTCACCAGCACCAGTACCCGACTGTCCGCCGGGCGTTGGCGCAGGCGCTTGACGGCCAGGCCGATGGCGTCGCCGATGGCGGTTTGCGGCCCGGCGATATTCTGCTGCGCCTCGTCCAGCCAGAAGCGTACGGTCTGCCTGTCGAAGGTCAGCGGCGATTGCAGGTAGGCGCGGCTGCCGAACAGGATCAGGCCGACCCGGTCGCCCTGACGGCCTTCGATAAAGTCGCCGAGCAGCTGCTTGACCAGGCTCAGGCGGCTGATCTGCTGGTCTTCCCAGCGCATGTCGGCGTAATCCATGGAGCCGGACACATCCACCGCCAGCAGCAGGTCGCGTCCGCTGGCGGGCATGGGCAGCGGGGCCCCGAGCCATTGCGGGCGCGCTGTGGCCAGCAGCAGCAGGCCCCAGAGCAGGACAAACGGCAGTTGCTGCCGCCAGCTGGGCAGACGGGCGCGGGCGCGTTGTCCGGTGAGGCTTTGCAGTTCGGCGATAAAGCTGATGTTCAGGGCCGCCTCGCCGCTGTCGGCCGCGGGCAGCAGCCGGCGCAACAGCCAGGGCAGCGGGGCGAGCAGGAAAACCCAGGGCCAGGCGAATTCAAACATGCTTGCGAATCCAGATGGCCACGGCCTGGTCGAGGCCGGCGATGGCCTTGTCGTCGAGCGTGCAGTGCGGCCGATAGGTGCCCTCGACCAGGATCATCCAGCGGGTCAGGCCGGCGGCCGGGCAGCGGCTGTCGAGAAAGGCCAGCCAGGCGCGGCTGCTCAGGGTATGGCTGTTGCCTTGCGGGTAGCGTTCGCGGCACAGGCGCTTGAGGATGGCATTGAGCTGTTGCAGCCAGGGGCCGGCATCGACGCCGTCGTAGGGTTTGCGCAGCTGCGCGAGTTCATCCAGCGCGGCCTGGCGTACCGGGTCCAGGGGGGCTTCGCCCTGCTCGGCAGCGGCCTTGCGCGGCAGACGCTTAAGCAGCTTGAACGCGCCCCAGAACAGCAGGGGCAGCAGTGCCGCAAGCAGCCACCAGCCCGGTGCCGGCGGCCACCAGCCGATCGCCGGCGGGGCGATCAGCGGTTCGAGTCGTTCCAGCGCGGTCACTGGGTTTTCCTCGGGCGCTGGGCGTTCAGGTGTTCGCGCAGCTGTTCGATCATTTCCGTCTGGGTGCTCAAGGCCAGCAGCGGCACCCCGAGCTTTTGCGCCAGACGCTGCCAGCGTGCCTGGCGCGCCTGACCCAGGCTGCGATAGGCCTGGCGCAGGTCGGCGTCATGGCTGTCGAGCTCCAGCTGCGCACCCTGCTCGGCAAAGCGCAGCAGGCCGGCGGCGGGCAGGGCGTGATCGAGGGGATCGGACAATGGCAGCAGCAGCAGGTCGATATGCCGGGCCAGGAGCTGCAGCTGCTGTTCGCTGTTGTCGCCCAGGGTGCGCTCGTCGCAGATCAGCACCACCAGGCTGCCGGGGCGCAGCACCTCGCGGGCGCGGCGCAAGGCCAGGGCCAGGCTGTCGCGGTTGCCGGCGGCGTTGCCGGACAGCGCCTGGTTGGCGCGCACCAGGCGGTTGAGCAATTGCAGCAGGCTCTGCTTGCTGCGCCGCGGCTTGATTTCATGCTGTTCCAGGTCGCCGAACACCAGGCCGCCGATGCGGTCGTTATGGCCCAGGGCGGCCCAGCCGATCAGACCGGCGGCCTGGGCGGCGAGTACCGATTTGAACACCAGGCCCGAGCCGAAAAACAGCCGCGCGCTCTGCTCGACCAGGATATAGATCGGTCGCTCGCGTTCTTCGTGGAACAGCTTGGTGTGCGGCTCCTGAGTGCGTGCGGTTACCCGCCAGTCGATGCTGCGCACGTCGTCGCCGGCCTGGTAGGCGCGCACCTGATCGAAGTCGACGCCACGGCCGCGCAGCTTGGAGTGGTGCAGGCCGATCAGCGGGCTGCGCTGCGCCGGGGTGGAAAACAGTTGCACCTCGCGCACGCGGTGACGCATCTCGATCAGCTCGCCGAGACTGATGCGCACACCGGGTTGGGGCGGTTGGTCGTGCATGGCGATCAGGCGACCGCCACGACGTCGAGAATGCGCTGCACCACGCGGTCCTGGTCGATGCCGGCGGCTTCCGCCTCGAACGACAGGATGATGCGGTGGCGCAGCACGTCGAACAGCACCGCCTGGATATCTTCCGGGCTGACGAAATCGCGCCCGGCCAGCCAGGCGTGGGCGCGGGCGCAGCGATCGAGAGCGATGGAGCCGCGTGGGCTGGCCCCGTAGGCGATCCACTCGGCCAGCTCCGGGTCGAACTTGGCCGGGGTGCGCGAGGCCATCACCAGTTGCACCAGGTATTCCTCCACCGCATCGGCCATATACAGGCCGAGGATTTCCTGGCGCGCGGCGAAGATCGCCTGCTGGCTGACCCGCTGCTCGGGCTTGGTTTCGCCATTGAGTGCCTCGCCGCGGGCCTGGGCGAGGATCTTGCGTTCCACGCTGGCATCCGGGAAGCCGATCTTGACGTGCATCAGGAAGCGGTCGAGCTGGGCTTCGG
>JBFJZW010000409.1:0-2850 GCA_041621875.1 Pseudomonas sp.
CCATTTGCATTCCACTTTCATCTCTTCGCACAGGGCGACGCCGATGTCGTAGTCGAAGCCGCTGATGTTGCCTTCCGGAGTCTTGAACGCGAACGGTGGGTAAGCCGCTTCGATGCCGATACGCAGCGGCTTGGCTTCTTCAGCCATGACCAGCGGCGACAGCATGGACAGCGCCAGTGCGCCGAGAAGTGCAATCTTCTTCATTTTGTGACTCCTTCGAATGGGAATGGCATCGGGTGGCAGTAAGTGTGGGGCAAGCATCCAGCCATGGATAAATTGTAGTGAGTCGCCGCAAAGCTGCGTCATATGCAGACCACAAGCGGCTCCAGCCGGGTGAGCGGCATTCTAGCGACAGCTCGAAAGTCGATATTTCTTCAATGCGACAAGTAATTACAAAAGGCCCGGACGGGCAACGCGAGGATATTGACAGCCACCCTTAAATATGGGCAGACAGAAAAGACGATTAACCCATAGATAAAGCAATTAACGCGCCCACTCTGATAAAGCCCTTTATCTAAAGGCCTTAAGCAGGATTTCCGGTTTGCCGGGCAGCTTCGAAACGCCCCCTAAACAAGGCAGAACGTTTCCATGCACCCCAGCGCGGTGCACCAACGTTACCGACCAGTGACAGTCGAAAAGTCGGATTTCAGTCCGACTGCCACTGCCCGAGAGGCGCATAACGCACAACGCCCCAGCCGGCTTGTGGCCGAACTGGGGCGTTGCCTGCAGGGGCCGGACCGGGGTCAGGCGGCCTGCATACCGCGGTGGGTGTCGATAAGGTGCTGCACCACGCCAGGATCGGCCAGCGTGGAGATATCGCCGAGTGCATCGTATTCGGCGGTGGCGATCTTGCGCAGGATGCGGCGCATGATCTTGCCCGAGCGGGTTTTCGGCAGGCCTGGGGCCCACTGAATCACGTCCGGCGAGGCAATCGGACCGATTTCCTTGCGCACCCAGTTCTTCAACTCCTGGCGCAACTGTTCGGAAGGCTCTTCACCGCCATTCAGGGTGACGTAGACATAGATGCCCTGCCCCTTGATGTCGTGCGGCACGCCGACCACGGCGGCCTCGGCGACTTTCGGGTGAGCAACCATGGCGCTTTCGATTTCGGCGGTGCCCATACGGTGGCCGGACACGTTCAATACGTCGTCGACCCGGCCGGTAATCCAGTAGTAACCGTCTTCGTCGCGGCGCGCGCCGTCACCGGTGAAATACATGCCCTTGAAGGTCTTGAAGTAGGTGTCGACGAAACGGTCGTGGTCGCCGTACAGGGTACGGGCCTGACCCGGCCAGGAATCGATGACCACCAGATTGCCTTCGGCAGCGCCCTCGATCAGGTTACCCAGGTTATCCACCAGGGCCGGCTGCACGCCGAAGAACGGACGGGTCGCCGAACCCGGCTTGAGCGCCGTGGCACCCGGTAGCGGGCTGATCAGGATGCCGCCGGTTTCGGTCTGCCACCAGGTGTCGACGATCGGGCAGCGCTCCTGGCCGACGGTCTTGTAGTACCAGTTCCAGGCTTCCGGGTTGATCGGCTCGCCGACCGAACCGAGCAAACGCAGGCTGGAGCCATCGGCCCCGGCCACCGCCGCATCACCCTGGGCCATCATGGCGCGGATCGCGGTCGGTGCGGTGTAGAGGATATTGACCTTGTGCTTGTCGACGATTTTCGACACCCGGGTGATATCCGGGTAGTTCGGCACGCCCTCGAACAGCAGCGTGGTCGCGCCATTGGCCAGCGGGCCGTAGACGATATAGCTGTGGCCGGTAACCCAGCCGACGTCGGCGGTGCACCAGTAGATATCGCCGGGCTTGTAGTCGAACACCCGCTCATGGGTCAGCGCGGCATACAGCAGGTAGCCCGCCGTGGTGTGCTGCACGCCCTTGGGCTTGCCGGTAGAGCCGGAGGTGTAGAGGATAAACAGCGCTTCCTCGGCCCCCATCTCTTTCGGCGCGCAGACGCTGCCGGCCACCGCCATCAGGTCTTCGTACCAGATGTCGCGATGCGGGTGCCACTTGATATCGCCACCGGTGCGCTTGCACACGATGATCTTCTGCACGCTGGCGGTTTCCGGATTGGTCAGGGCGTCGTCGACGTTGGCTTTCAGCGGAGTTTTCTTGCCGCCGCGCAGGCCTTCGTCGGCGGTGATCACCACCTTGGACTGGCAATCGATAATCCGGCCGGCCAGGGCTTCGGGGGAGAAGCCGCCGAACACCACCGAGTGGATCGCGCCGATACGGGTACAGGCCAGCATGGCCACCACCGCCTCCGGGATCATCGGCATATAGATGGTCACCACGTCGCCACGGTGTACGTCCTGGCCACGCAGGGCGTTGGCGAACTTGCACACCTGCTCATGCAGCTGACGGTAGGTGATTTCCTCGTGCTCGGACGGGTCATCGCCTTCCCAGATGATCGCCACCTGATCGCCACGCTCTTCCAGGTGACGGTCCAGGCAGTTGTAGGAAACGTTGAGGGTGCCATCGGCAAACCACTTGATATCGACATGGTGATCGTCGAAGGAGGTTTGCTTGACCTTGGTGAACGGTTTGATCCAGTCCAGGCGCTTGGCCTGCTCACGCCAGAAACCATCGGGGTTGATCACCGATTGCTGGTACATGGCTTTATAGGTGGCCTCATCGGTCAACGACTGAGCCGCCACCTCGGGCCGCACGGGATACAGGGACGCAGCACTCATTGGAAATACCTCGGTGGGTAGTTGTTGTTCTATGGTGCATTTTGTATCCACGACCCCACCTTTGAGCCATTCGACCATGGTCTTAACGCTCTACGACCATGGTTGCGGACACTTTTTTCAGGACGAAAAAATTGCCGGGAGCAATTTCTAA
>JBFJZW010000410.1:0-2822 GCA_041621875.1 Pseudomonas sp.
GGACGTGCTCGATGCGGTGCGCCGCCAGTTGGAGCACGGCCTGTCCTACGGCGCACCGACCGCCATGGAAACCGAGATGGCCGACCTGGTCTGCGCCCTGGTGCCGTCCATGGACATGGTGCGCATGGTCAGCTCCGGCACCGAAGCGACCATGAGCGCGATCCGCCTGGCGCGCGGCTTCACCGGCCGCGACAGCATCATCAAATTCGAAGGCTGCTACCACGGCCACTCCGACAGCTTGCTGGTCAAGGCCGGCTCCGGCCTGCTGACCCAGGGCGTGCCGAGCTCGGCCGGGGTGCCGGCGGCCTTCGCCAAACACACCCTGACCCTGCCGTTCAACGACCTGGCGGCGGTTGAGCAAATGCTCAGCGAAGTCGGTTCGACCGTCGCCTGCATCATCGTCGAGCCGGTGGCCGGCAATATGAACTGCGTGCCGCCTGCTCCGGGCTACCTGCAGGGCCTGCGCGAGCAGTGCGACAAACATGGCGTGGTGCTGATCTTCGACGAAGTGATGACCGGCTTCCGCGTCGCCCTCGGCGGTGCCCAGGCCCATTACGGCGTCACCCCGGACCTGACCACCTTCGGCAAGATCATCGGCGGCGGCATGCCGGTGGGCTGCTTCGGCGGCAAGCGCGAAATCATGTCCTGCATCGCCCCGCTCGGCCCGGTCTACCAGGCCGGCACCCTGTCGGGTAACCCGCTGGCCATGGCCGCCGGCCTGACCACCCTCAAGCTGATCAGCGCGCCGGGCTTCCATGCCGCCCTCAGCGACTACACCAGCCTGATGCTGCAAGGCCTGCAGGATCGCGCCGATGCCGCTGGCATCCCGTTCGTGACCACCCAGGCCGGCGGCATGTTCGGCCTGTATTTCAGTGGGGCCGACGATATCGTCACCTTCGACGATGTGATGGCCAGCGATGCCGAGCGTTTCAAGCGTTTCTTCCATCTGATGCTGGATGGCGGCGTGTACCTGGCCCCGAGTGCTTTCGAGGCCGGCTTCACCTCCATCGCCCACGGCGAAACCGAGCTGAAGATCACCCTGGACGCCGCCGAGCGCGCCTTCGCCGAGCTGCAGAAGGCCTGATGCAGTACAGCACCGCACTGTCCGACGCCCTGCTGGCTCTGGCCTGCCTGGCCTGCGCCGTGGCTATCGGCACAGCCCGCAGGCGCTATGGCGAAGGCGACCAGCCGGCGCTGTTCTGCGCCCTGCTGGGGTTTCTCCTGCCGGCCGCAGCCGCGTCGGTCGGCGTGATGCGCTACGGCGTCGACCCCGACTGGCAGGCCGCGCACCTGTGGCTAAGCCAGGCCAGCAGCTTTCTCGCCCTGCCGCTGCTGGGGGCCGCCGCCCTGGCTCTGGGTCGTGGCTGGGCCTGGAGCCGGCCGAACTGGGGCCGCATCGTGCTGGGCCTGTGCGCCTTTTTCGAGCTGTTCCGGCAGATGAACCAGCTCGACGACTACCGTCTGCTGCTCAACCTGGCGACCCTGCTGCTGATTCTCTATGCCGGCGCAGTGCAATGGCCACGCCGCCTGCCCGTCGCCACGGCGACGGGGGTGGTAGGCCTGTTCCTGCTGGCGGGGCTGGCAGTCGGCACCGAGGGTTTTATCGGTCCGCTACGCCGCGTCGACCTGTTTCACGGCCTGCTGACACCGGCTTATCCGCTGCTGGCCTGGCTGCTGCTGAGCCTGCCCGGCAGCGCCAAAACAGCTGACCAGGGAGAAAACCCGGTAAAGACTTTGTAAGATCGCCGCTGCTTATTTCATAATGTGACGGCCGACGCGCTTCGTCGGCCAGGCACACCGCCTGCTCTGCACTCGAGGTAAATGGATTTTCATGAAACGCACCGGCCGCACCCTGTCCCTGGGCTGCCTGTTGCTTCTGCTCCCCCTGCTCGCACTGGCGGGAGGCAATACCCTGCTGATCCCTGCGCCTGGCAGTTGCTCGCTGAATACCGCCCCCGAAGACCTGCCCGACGCCCTCGCCGCCTGCCAGCAGGCCGCGCAGAACGGCGACCTGCAGGCCGAGTATGAGCTGGGCGAGTTCTATTACGACGGCAAGCGCACCGAGCGCGATCTGGACCAGGCGCTTAAATGGTTCGAACTGGCCTCACTGCAAGGCCACGCCCAGTCGCAATACCGCCTGGGCATGATGTTCTTCCGCGGCGAAGGCGTGCCGGCGAACAACGTCCAGGCCTATATCGTGCTGAAGATGGCGGCGGTGAATGGCTCGGACGAGGCGATGGACAGCGCCGACCTGATCGCCGCGCAGATGCCCCGCGAAGAACTGGAAATCGCCAGCCAGATACTCGGGCAGATCTTTCGCAGCTACCTGCTGGAATTGCAGAACGCCGACGCCCTTACCTCGCCGTTCGCCCCACTGCCGTAGGGTGGATGGCCACCCCGTGAAAAACCGCGAAGCGTTTTCCACCAAGCAGTCTTAAACGAAACACCGCATTGACAACGAGTGGGGGATGTAAAAAGCGACATCCACCCTACGCCCACATACCAGGCGAAACTCTTATTTATCCGGCATCGGCATGGGGAAGGGCATGACATTGCCGCCCCCCTTGGCCTCGCTGATCTTCGGCGTGCCCAGGCGCTCGACTTCGTCGATGCGAATCACCGCATGCATGGGGATAAAGCTGCGCACTACACCGTCGAACTGGGCCTTGAGCTTTTCTTCACTGGGGTCGACCACCACCTGGGTGCGCTCACCGAAGACGAACTCCTCCACCTCCAGAAAGCCCCACAAATCGCTTTGAAAGATCTGTTTGGCGTACATCTCGTACACCTGGCCCTGATTGAGGAAAATCACCTTGTAAATA
>JBFJZW010000411.1:0-2776 GCA_041621875.1 Pseudomonas sp.
CGGGTGGCGACCTTGATCACCGGCACCATGGCCAGGCCGTAGGGCGTGCCGCGGCCGGTGGTGAAAATGTGCAGGTTCATCCCGGCGGCGATCTGCAGGGTGCCGCAGATAAAGTCGCTGGCCGGCGTGGCGCAGAACCACAGACCCTTGCCACGCACCCGCTCGCCCGGCGACACCACCCCGGTGATGGGGCTGGAGCCGGACTTGGCAATCGAGCCCATGGCCTTTTCGACGATATTGTTCAGCCCGCCCTTCTTGTTGCCCGGCGTAGTGTTGGCGCTGCGGTCGGCCATGCCGCGCTGCAGGTAGCGGTCGTACCAGTCCATCTCACGGATCAGCGCATCGGCAACGTCTACCGAGGCCGCGCGCGGGGTCAGCAGGTGGATGCCGTCACGCACCTCGGTGTTCTCGGAGAACATCACCGTGGCCCCGGCGCGCACCAGCAGATCGGCGGCCACACCGAGGGCCGGGTTGGCGGTAATACCGGAGAAGGCATCGCTGCCGCCACACTGCATACCTACGGACAATTCAGACGCCGGCACCGTCTCGCGGCGACGCCGATCAAGCACCTGCAGGCGCGCCTCAATCATCGCCATGATCTGCTCGACCATGCCGGCGAAACCGTTGCTGGAGTCCTGCAGGCGGAACAGCCAGTCTTCCTCGTCCATGCCGTTGGTGAGCTGATCGCCATCCATCAACTGGCTGGCCTGCAGCTTCTCGCAGCCGAGGCTGATCACCAGCGCCTGACCGCCGAGGTTGGGGTTACGACTGATGTTATAGAGGGTGCGGATCGGCACCACCGCATCCGGTGCGTTGATCGCCACGCCGCAGCCATAGCTGTGCGACAGCGCCACCACGTCATCGACGTTGGGATACTTGGGCAGCAGCTCCTTGCGCACCCGGTCCACGCAGTGGTCGAGCACCCCGACCACACACTGCACGGTGGTGGTCACGCCGAGAATATTGCGCGTGCCGACGCTGCCGTCCGGGTTGCGGAAACCCTCGAAGGTATAACCGGTAAGCGGCTCGACCGGCGCGGCGGCCAGGGTCGCCTTGGGCAGGTTGTCCAGGGCCGGCGGCTCGGGCATGCGCAGTTGCGCCTCGGTGACCCAGCGCCCGGCGGCGATGGGTTCCAGGGCATAACCGATGACCTCGCCGTAGCGCACTACTTCGCCGTCCAAGGCGATGTCCTGCAAGGCCACCTTGTGGCTCTGTGGAATGCCCTCGACAGCCTCCAAACCATCGGCAAAGCGGCCGCCCTTGGCCACGCCCTGCTCGTTGACCACAACACCGACGTTGTCGGCCGGGTGCAGGCGGATATAGCGAGGCGAATCCTGATGGGGAATCAACTGCATGGACATGCTCTCCTCTAAATACGGGTCAGGGTGTCGAGTTGGGCGCAGCAACGGCGGCGTTAACAGCCGGGGCTGGCGGATCGTTCAGCTCGATCCTGTGAATACGACCGACGATAAACAGATAACTGATTACCGCCAGCACAGCGTTGGCACCGACATAGATCAGCGCCGCATCGAACGAACCGGTGTGGCTGACCAGGTAACCGACCACGATAGGCGTGGTGATGGCCGCCAGGTTGCCGAAGGTGTTGAACAGCCCACCGGACAGGCCAACGATCTGCCGCGGCGATGTGTCGGCCACCAGCGTCCAGCCCAGGGAACCGAAGCCCTTGCCGAAAAACGCCAGGGCCATCAGGGCGATCACTGCGCTATCACTCTCGACATGGATGCTCAGCACGATACAGCTCGCCAGCAGCATGCCGACGACAATGGGCAGCTTGCGCGCCAGGGTCAGGGAATAGCCGCGGCGCAATAAACCGTCCGACACCAGGCCGCCGAGCACGCCGCCGACAAAGCCGCTGATGGCCGGCAGCGAGGCGGCAAAACCGGCGGCGAGAATGGTCATGCCGCGCGCCTGCACCAGATAGACGGGAAACCAGGTGAGGAAGAAATAGGTAATGGCGTTGTTGCAGTACTGGCCCAGGTACAGGCCGATCAGCGTGCGTTGGGTCAGCAGCAGTTTCAGAGAGCGCCACTGTGAGCCGCCCGCACCGGCAGGGCGCGGGGCCAGGTCGATCAAACCGCCGCCGTCTTCGATATGGGCGAACTCGGCCGCGCCCAGACGTGGATGTTCACGCGGGCCGTGCATCAGCTTGAGCCATACGCCACAGAGCAGCAGGCCCAGGCCGCCCAGCACGTAAAACACATACTGCCAGCCCATGTCCTGCACCACCCAGCCCATCAGCGGGGCAAATACCGCAGTGGCGGCATACTGCGCCGACGTGGACATGGCGGTGGCAGTGGCCCGCTCGCGGGTCGGGAACCAGGCGGCGATGATCCGTGCATTGCCGGGAAAACACGGGGCACCGGCAAAGCCTACCGCCAGGCGCAGACCAAACAGGGTAATGATGGCCCAGGCCAGCGGTAGCATGTCGACAAAGCCCTGCAACAGGGTGAACAGCGACCAGCAGAGCAGCGTGATGAAATAGACGCGCTTGGCACCAAAGCGATCAAACAGCCAGCCACCGGGAATCTGCCCGATCACATAGGCCCAGCCGAAGGCGGAAAAGATATAGCCGAGCATCACCGCATCGATGCCCAGGTCCGCCTGCAGCGCGGCACCGGCAATCGACAGGCTGGAGCGGTCGGCAAAGGTGACCGTGGTGACGAGGAACAGCATCAGCAGGATGGAGTAACGCACCCGGCCTGGTTTGACTGCTTGCATCTGGCCAACTCATCGAGAAATTCGCGTAAAGCGGCCC
>JBFJZW010000412.1:0-2774 GCA_041621875.1 Pseudomonas sp.
CGCCCCCCCCCCCCCCCCGAGGGGGCGGTTTTCCGCTAATCTCACCCCTTCACCCAGCCTCAGCCGAAATCATGCCGACCATAAACAAAGCGCAGCTGCTGCATCAGGTCATCGCCCATCTCGAAACCGCCCTGAGCCAGGCGCAGCAGGCGGCCCAGACCGCCTACGAGGCGGCCACCGACGAAGAAAACATCGCCGAGAACAAATACGACACCCTGGGTCTGGAGGCCTCCTACCTGGCCACCGGCCAGGCCCGTCGCGCGCAGGCCATCCGCCACACCCTGAGCACCTGGAAGCAGCTGGTCCTACGCCCCTTCGACGAGCGCCTGGGCGTGCAGCTCGGCGCACTGGTCTGGCTGGCCGACGAGGACGACAAGCGCCAGTGCCTGTTCCTCGGCCCGGACGGCGCGGCGATAAAACTGCAACAGGACGGCCACAGCGTGCAGGTCATCGGCCCCCAGGCGCCCCTGGGCCGCGCCCTGCTCGGCAAGGGCAGCGGCGATCAGGTTGCCCTGCAGATCGCCAGCGGCGTGCAACTGTTCGAGCTTCTGTCGGTCGACTGACAGGTCGTTGAAAAATGTAGGCGAGGCAGCCGAGACAAGGCAAAAACAGGCGAAAAAGCGCAGTTTACGTGCTGTAAATGCGCATTTTGAGCCTGTTTTCAACGCAGTATCGGCAACGCAGGTAGTTTTTCAATGATCTGCTAAAGGTGTTATCACTTAAGGCTCAGGGAATCATCCCCGTCCTCTCCAGGGAGACCAGCATGCAAGCGCCCACCCACAGCCTTTCCGCACTGTTCAAGCAACTCGGCCTGGCCGACGACCCGGACTCCATCGACCGCTTTATCAAACAGCACTCGCCGCTGAGCCAAGGCTGCCAGCTGGCCGACGCCCCCTTCTGGGACAAGGCCCAGGCGGATTTTCTGCGCGAGGAAATCCTCGAGGACGCCGACTGGGCCGAGGTGGTCGACCAGCTCAACCTGCTGCTGCGCGACTGAGCCGCCCCGCGCACCGGCATCGCCTGCACTGCAGGCGGGCCGGGCAACCTTGTCGTAGGGTGCGCTGTGCGCACCAAGAACCCGCGGACAGGGCTGGTGCGCACGGCGCACCCTACGATGGCCAGGCTTGCACCTGCGAAAACCATCGACACCGCAGCCCTAGGTCAGCTCGCGCCAGGTCAGGTAGACCCGCAGGTCGAACTCCAGCTGGTGGTAGCCCGGCAGCATGTATTCGCAGAGTTTGTAGAAGGCCTTGTTGTGTTCGGCCTCCTTCAAATGCGCCAGCTCGTGCACCACGATCATCTGCAGAAACTCCGGCGCGGCCTCGCGAAACAGCGAGGCGACGCGGATTTCCTTCTTCGCCTTGAGCTTGCCGCCCTGCACCCGGGAAATCGCCGTATGCAGGCCGAGGGCGCGGTGGGTCAGGTCGAGGCGGTTGTCGTAGAGCACCTTGTCGATGGCCGGGGCATTGCGCAGGTGCTCCTGCTTGAGGCCCTGGATATAGGCATACAGGGCCTTGTCGCTCTGGATGTCATGCTTGCCGCTGTAGGAACGCGCCAGGTAATCGCCCAGGCGCTGTTCGGCGATCAGCTGACGGATCTTGTCCTGAAGTTCGACGGGGTAGCCTTGCAGGTATTTCAGCGACGACATGGGCACGGACAGCGACGGACAACCGATGGCCGCGCAGTGTAACCAAGGCATTGCCGGGCGCAAATACGCATTCACTCGCCCCCGCCCGGCCAAGGCGGGTTGCGTGCCTCTTGCCGCAGCCGCTGGAAATGACTGCTCGCCAGCAGCGAGAACAGATTCACCAGGGTCATAAACACGCCGATCCCCAGCAACGCCACGCGGGCCAGGTCCTGCAGGCAGAACAGCAACAGCACCGCGCAAAGCAGCCCCTGTAGCCAGCGCCAGCGCGCGAACAGCCGTGAGTACTCGCCCACCACCAGCAGGCAACTGACCAGTGGTGCCAGAAAGATCCCGATCACCAGCAGATGCGACCATTCGAGGGCAATCCGCCCGCCCAGCAGCAGAATCGCCAGACTGCCCAACATCAGCAGGGCATAGAGCAGATTGCAGCCCAGGTACAGCCCATAGCCCGGCGGATTGACGCGGCAGCTTGTGTCCAGGCTTGCGGTCGGAGCCGCGTAGGGATTGCGTTCGTCCATGGCAGGGATCCTTGTTCAGCCAGGGCGCGATTGTCCCGGCAACAACCGCCGCAGTTCAAGCAGCGCCCTGCAGCAGGCTACTCGGCCGGCACTACCCGCAGCACCCGCCCCTCGGCATTGTCGGTGAGCAGATAAAGCGCACCGTCCGGGCCGCTGCGCACATCGCGAATCCGCTCCTCCAGCTCTTCGAACAGCACCTCCTCGCCCGCCAGCTTGCCGTGCAGCATGCGGATGCGCCGCACGCTACGTTCGGCCAGGGTCGAGGCGAACAGATCGCCCCGCCATTCCCGGAACAGCGCGCCGCGGTACTGGGTCAGGCTCGACGGGGCCACCGAAGGCGTCCAGTGCAGCAGCGGCTGCTGCAGGCCGGGCAGCTCGGTGTAGGGCGAAATCTGCGCGCCGGTGTAATCCACCCCATAGGTGATCAGCGGCCAGCCATAGTTGTGGCCGGGCTCGATCAGATTCAGCTCGTCGCCGCCGCGGGGGCCATGCTCGTGACTGTAGAGGCGCTGCAGGCGGGCATCGTAATAGATGCCCTGAACATTGCGATGACCCAGGCTGTAGATCTCCGGGGCGGTCCCAGCCTGCCCGACCAGGGGATTGTCCGC
>JBFJZW010000413.1:0-2762 GCA_041621875.1 Pseudomonas sp.
AACAGCGACATCGGCGGCCACCACCTGGCGTTCTACGTGGACGACATGGACGCGGCGATCGCCTACCTGAAATCGAAGCAGGTGCGGGTGCTCGATACGCCCAGCACCTTCAGTGAAGGCCCGGCAGCCGGCCTGACCTGGGTGTACTTCCTGGCCCCCTGGGGCCTGCAGCTGGAGCTGGTGAGTTTTCCCCGCGGCATGCAGTACGAGCGGGGGCTGAATCGGCTGCTGTGGGACCCACGCCATCCGCAGCAATAGCCCCGGCAGCCCAGCCGCCGGCGAGACCTGCACCGCTCACATCAAACAAGAAAACGAGGAATCAAGATGCTGCCAAATACACCAATGCCGCTGCGCCCTGGCAGGCAAGTCGATGCGAAAATCTGGATAGCGCTCTGGGGCTTGCTGCTGTTGGGCGCGCTGCTGTCCTGGGGCCGGCCCGCGCAAGCCCTGGACCTGGATGCCGGTGACTACGTACCCGCGGCTGCCGACACCACCCTGGGGCTGCTCTACCTGCAGTACGCGGAGCGCGACCACCTCTATCGGAACGGCGACAAGCAGGCCGGCTCAGCCGGGCTGGATTCGCAGATCGGCATCCTGCGCCTGGTGCACTACACCGACCTGGGCGGTTACCGCATCGCCCCGCAGATCCTGCTGCCATTCGGCCGCCTCGACGGTCGCCACGATGGCGGCGCACTGGGCGACAGCAGCGGCATGGCCGACCCGATCCTGGCGATGCCGATCTGGCTGCTCAACCAGCCGGAGAAACGCCGCTTCTTCGGCATCACGCCCTACCTGTTTATCCCGCTCGGCAGCTACGACCACGACCGGGCGCTGAACCTCGGCGAGAATCGCTGGAAGTTCAACTTGCAGGCCGGCTATGTCACGGGTATCGGCGACAAGCTGGCGCTGGATCTGGCAGCCGATGTGACCTTTTACGGGCGTAACCACAGCTACGGCGCGCACAAATGGACTCATCGGCAGAAGCCCAGCTACCAGTACCAGGGCTTTCTACGCTATCCGCTGCGCGACAACCTCGACCTGCGTGTCGGCCTGTCTCACCAGAGCGGCGGCGAGAACCGCATGGAACAGAGCTGGCTGGACGACAGCCAGCGCAGCAGCAAGTGGTCGGCGGGCTTCGCCTGGTTCTTCCTGCCCGGCACCCAGCTGGCGGCCACTGTCGGCCGGGATATCGCAGTGGAGCACGGCTTTCGCGAGGACAGCCGGCTGAATATCCGACTGCTGCAGGTGTTCTAAGAAGGCACGCTCGGCGGCCGGTGCGAGACTTATGCGGTCGCCGGCCGCCCCCCGCTTACGCCACGACCTTGTTGGCCTTTAGCTCGGCAATCCGTTCGGCCGAGTAGCCCAGCTCGGCCAGCACCTGCTCGGTATGCGCGCCCAATGCCGCGCCGATATGGCGGGGCGCAGGCAGGCCGCTGGAGAATTTTATCGGGCAGGCGATCTGCGTCTGCGGGGCGTTGCCTGCACGCGGCACTTCGGTGACCAGGCCGCGAGCCTTGAGCTGCGGGTGTTCGACCGCTTCGCTGAGGTTGAGCATGGGTTCCACGCAGGCGTCCAGGCCGGCGAATACCTGGCCCCACTCGGCGAAATCGCGTTTTTCGAACTCGATTTCGATCTCGCGTTTGAGCGCCTGCTGATCCTCGGGCTTGGGCGACAGACCGCGCGAGGCCAGTTCCGGGCGGCCGATAGCGGCGCAGAACTGCTGCATAAACTGCGGCTCCAGGCTGCCGACCGAGAACCAGCGGCCGTCGCGGGTGCGGTAGTAGTCGTAGAAGCTGCCGCCATTCAGCGCCTGGTTTTCCATCGCCGGCTCCACGCCAGCCGCCAGATAGCCCGCGCCGGCCATGCCGTGCAGGCTGAAGGCGCAGTCGGTCATGCTGATGTCCACCTGCTGGCCCTGCCCCGTGGCCTGACGCTGGATCACCGCCGCCAGCAGGCCGATCACTCCATGCAACGAGCCGCCGGCAATATCCGCCGCCTGAATGCCCAGCGGCAGCGGCCCGGTATCGCGCCGCCCGGTGTAGCTGGCAATACCGGCCAGGGCCAGATAGTTGATGTCGTGGCCGGCGCGGTCCTTGTACGGCCCGCTCTGGCCGTAGCCGGTGATCGACACATAGATCAGCCTGGGGTTGATCGCCTTCAGCGCTTCGTAGCCGACGCCGAGCTTGTCCATCACCCCAGGGCGAAACTGCTCCAGGACGATGTCGTACTCGGCCACCAGCTGCTTGACCATCGCCACCGCCTCGGGCTGTTTCAGGTCCAGGGCGATGCAGCGCTTGTTGCGATTGAGATAGGCGTGACTGGCCGATACGCCACCTTCATGGGGTGGCAATACACGCACCAGATCCATACGGCTGGGCGACTCGACCCGCAGCACTTGCGCGCCCATATCGGCCAGCAGCAGGGAGGCGAAGGGCCCCGGCAACAGGGTGGAGAAATCCAGCACTTTTAGTGACGACAGCGGGCCAGACATAACAGCTCCTTGGGGTAATCGTTAATGCCGATGGGTATCGCTGCGCTCAACCCATTCTACGGTCCTGAACAAATCAATCGCTGGCGCTGCTGTTGTATGGCAATTGCTCGCCAGCAAGCTGGCTCCTACAAAAGCACACGCCTCACTGCCAATGCAGCGGCTGCTTGGCATCCAGTGCGCTTAGCTGATCGACAAAGCGTGCTTCCAGTACGTTGCGGCGAATCTTCATGGTCGGGGTCATGCAGCCGTTATCCACCGTCCATGGCTCGCG
>JBFJZW010000414.1:0-2747 GCA_041621875.1 Pseudomonas sp.
GATTCTCGATGGCGCCAGCCGGCGCAATCTGGAGTTGGACGTGAATCTCGCTGGCGGTCGCGACAACACCCTGCAATCGGTGGTCGACCGTTGCCAGACGGCCATGGGCAGTCGCCTGCTCAGCCGCTGGCTGAATCGGCCGCTGCGTGACCGGACCATTCTGGAAGCACGCCAGGAGTCGATTGCCTGCCTGCTGGAGCGCTACCGCTTTGAAACCCTGCAGCCGCAACTCAAGGAAATCGGCGACCTGGAGCGTATCCTCGCCCGGATCGGTCTGCGCAACGCCCGGCCGCGGGACCTGGCACGCCTGCGCGACGCCCTGGCCGCCCTGCCGACGCTGCAGATGGCCATGACCAATCTGGAAGCGCCGCACCTGGCCGACCTGGCGGGCATAGTCAGTACCTACCCGGAACTGGCCGACCTGCTGGCCCGCGCCATTATCGATAACCCGCCTGCGGTGATCCGCGATGGCGGCGTGCTCAAGACCGGCTACGACGCCGAGCTGGACGAGCTGCAATCGCTCAGCGAGAACGCCGGCCAGTACCTGATGGACCTGGAAACCCGCGAGAAGGCCCGTACCGGCCTGGCCAACCTCAAGGTCGGCTACAACCGTGTGCACGGCTACTTTATCGAGCTGCCGAGCAAGCAGGCCGAGTCGGCTCCTGCCGACTATATTCGCCGGCAGACCCTGAAAGGTGCGGAACGCTTTATCACCCCCGAACTGAAAGAGTTCGAAGACAAGGCGCTGTCGGCCAAGAGCCGCGCCCTGGCTCGCGAGAAGATGCTCTATGACGAGTTGCTGGAGCGTCTGATCAGTCACCTGGGGCCATTGCAGGACAGCGCCTCGGCCCTGGCCGAACTGGACGTATTGAGCAACCTGGCCGAGCGCGCTCTGAATCTGGACCTCAATCGCCCGCGCTTTGTCGACGAGCCCTGCATGCGTATAGACCAGGGCCGTCACCCGGTGGTCGAGCAGGTGCTGACCACCCCATTCGTGGCCAACGACCTGAGCCTGGACGATGACACGCGCATGCTGATCATCACCGGGCCGAACATGGGCGGTAAATCCACCTATATGCGCCAGACCGCCTTGATCGTGCTGCTGGCCCATATCGGCAGTTTCGTACCGGCGAAAAGCTGCGAGCTATCCCTGGTCGACCGCATCTTTACCCGTATCGGCTCGAGCGATGACCTTGCCGGCGGCCGTTCGACCTTTATGGTGGAGATGAGCGAGACCGCCAATATCCTGCACAACGCCAGCGAACGCAGCCTGGTGCTGATGGACGAAGTGGGCCGCGGCACCAGCACCTTCGACGGCCTGTCGCTGGCCTGGGCCGCCGCCGAACAGCTGGCCAAGCTGCGTGCCTACACCCTGTTTGCCACCCACTACTTCGAATTGACCGTGCTGCCGGAAAGCCAGCCGCTGGTGGCCAACGTGCACCTCAACGCCACCGAGCACAATGAGCGCATCGTGTTCCTCCACCATGTGCTGCCCGGCCCTGCCAGCCAGAGTTATGGTCTGGCCGTGGCACAGCTGGCGGGCGTACCGAATGAAGTGATTCTGCGCGCCCGCGAGCACCTGGCGCGCCTGGAAACCACTAGCCTGCCCCACGAACTACCGCCGGTACAGCCCGGTCAGACAGCCGCACCGATGCAAAGCGACATGTTCGCCAGCCTGCCACACCCCCTGCTGGAGGAATTACGCAAGATCAACCCGGATGATCTGACTCCGCGCAAAGCGCTGGAACTGTTATATACATGGAAGACACGCTTCTAACGCTTACCCGCGCGAACTGTTAGAATCGCGCGCATTTTTACCATTGCCCGACTTAAAGCCTGAGCCGTGGCCACTAACCCCAGCCTGCTAAAGCCCGCATAGAACGGTGCAGGCTGGCGCCCGAGGAGAGAATCAGAAATGACCTTCGTTGTTACCGACAACTGCGTGAAATGCAAATACACCGACTGCGTGGAAGTCTGCCCGGTGGACTGCTTCTACGAAGGCCCGAACTTCCTGGTGATCCACCCGGACGAGTGCATCGACTGCGCACTCTGCGAGCCCGAGTGCCCGGCACAGGCCATCTTCTCCGAAGACGAAGTGCCGGAAGATCAACAGGAATATATCGAGCTCAATGCCGACCTGGCGGAAATCTGGCCGAATATCACCGAGAAGAAAGAGTCCCTGCCCGATGCCGAAGAGTGGGATGGCGTGAAGGACAAGCTGCAGTATCTGGAGCGCTAGTACCAGGCTTACCGGACTGCAGACTAAAAACCCGCCTTGTGCGGGTTTTTACTTTTCTGGCGGGCAACAAATTGCCGGGAACAACTTTTTACGTCGCCTAGCCACGGCCCGCAGGCGCGCTTTCGGCGTGACGGTGCACCGACGCTGTCGCATGCACGATGCCTAAAGTGCAATGCGCGGCGATTGACTGTCGCCGCTGGCTTGACACCAAGGAACAGCGTCGTTGTTACCTCAGCGACCTGTCTGAAGCGGCGCAAAGACGATTTGGACTTGATTCAGCGTCGCGCGAGCCGAGCGTCCTATGCAACACATGCGCACGCGATGTGTCCGCGTCTCGCGCGGCGGAGCAGCAGGTACGTATGGAAGGACTCTTCTGATTGAAAAAGGACTGGGGATTCCTTTTTTTCATTACGTGAGCTGTCTCTACGCACGGTTTCATCTTCTGATGTCGACGGGCGTTTTGTGGCGAGCGTGTGCGCGCCGGTGGCCGCCATCGTCGCCATGCGGC
>JBFJZW010000415.1:0-2696 GCA_041621875.1 Pseudomonas sp.
GGGTCGACGCCCTGGGTGTAGAGGTTCAGCGCCAGGGTCACCAGGCAGACGTTGCCGGTGCGCTCGCCATTGCCGAACAGGCAGCCTTCGACGCGGTCCGCGCCGGCCATGACGGCCAACTCGGAGGCGGCGACGCCGGTGCCACGGTCATTGTGGGTGTGCACGCTGAGCAGCACGCTATCGCGCTGGTCGATATGCCGGCCGAACCACTCGATCTGGTCGGCGTAGTTGTTCGGCGTGGCGCACTCGATGGTCGCCGGCAGGTTGAGGATCAGCTTGTTCGCCTGGGTCGGCTGGAACACCTCGATCACCGCGTTGCACACCTCGACGGCGAAGTCGATTTCGGTGGAGCTGAACACCTCCGGCGAATACTCGAAGCCCCAGCGCGTCTCGGGCGCGGCGTCGGCCAGACGTTTGATGGTCTTGCCGGCGGCCACGGCGATGGCTTTGACCCCGGCCTTGTCCTGGTTGAAGACGATCTTGCGAAAGCTCGGCGCGCAGGCGTTGTAGTAGTGGACGATGGCGCGCTTGGCCCCCTTGAGCGACTCGAAGGTGCGCTCGATAAGGTCGTCGCGGGCCTGGGTCAGCACCTGAATGGTCACGTCATCCGGGATATGGCCGCCCTCGATCAGCTCGCGGACGAAGTCGAAATCGGTCTGTGAGGCGGAGGGGAAGCCTACTTCGATTTCTTTCAGGCCTACGGCCAGCAGGCATTTGAAGAAGCGCATCTTCTTCTCGGCGTCCATCGGCTCGATCAACGACTGGTTGCCGTCGCGCAGGTCGGTGGACAGCCAGATCGGTGCCTTGTCGATGATCTTGTCCGGCCAGGTGCGGTCCGGGATGGCAATCTGGGTAAAGGGGCGGTACTTGCTGGACGGGTCTTTGAGCATGCTCATGGGGCAATCCTTTTAGCGCGGCGGCAATCGACGAGCCGTGCGGAATTTGAAAAATAAGGCAGGGCGTGGGCGTAAGAATTAGCCACGCAGTCGCTGGCTGACCAAGCAGAGGTTGGCGTGCTGGCGCAGCAGAATAAGGGTGTGATGGGTGTGCATGGCGTCAACCCTAATCCTTGAGGTCAAAGCTGGCAAGCAATGCGGAAAAATTGGTTTTATTGTGCGGTTTATTAGGTTTTTGGTGATTTTAATATCAAAAAATGCCGCCGGGCTTTGTGCGGATTGCGGGTGGCAATGCTGGGGCGTCACCCGCAACTCGCTCAGTCCTGGGTGGCAGGTAGCAGGCTGTTTTTCAGTTCGCGCATATCGGCCCCGCTGGGGTGCTGGAAAACCCGCAGGCCGAATTCGGGAAGAATCGCCAGCAGGTGGTCGAAGATATCCGACTGGATGGCTTCGTAGCGTGCCCAGGCGATGGTGTTGGTGAAACAGTACAGCTCCAGCGGCAGGCCATCCGCTGTCGGGTGCAGTTGCCTGACTAGCTGGGTCATCTCCTGGTGGATGCCCGGATGCTGACGCAGGTAGTGTTCGACGTAGGCGCGGAAGGTGCCGATGTTGGTGACCCTACGGGTATTCGCCGGTTCCTGGCTGGCTTCGGCCAGTGCGGTGTTCCAGCTGAGCAGCTCGCTCTGTTTGCTGCTCAGGTACTGGCCGAGCAGCAGAAAGCGCTGCAGGCGGGCAATCTGTTCCGGGCTGAGGAAGCCGATGCTGGTCTGGTCGAGCAGCAGGCTACGCTTGATCCGCCGCCCACCGCACTCCTGCATGCCGCGCCAGTTCTTGAATGGGTCGCTGATGAAGCGCTTGGTTGGAATGGTGCTGATGGTCTTGTCCCAGTTCTGCACTTTGACGGTGTGCAGGGCGATATCGATCACATCGCCATCGGCGTTCAGTTGCGGCATTTCGATCCAGTCGCCAACACGCACCATGTCGCTGGAGGAAATTTGCACGCTGGCCACCAGCGACAGCAGGGTGTCCTGAAAAATCAGCATCAGCACGGCGGCCATGGCCCCCAGGCCCGACAGCAGGATCAGCGGCGAACGGTCGATCAGCGTGGCGATCATGAGGATCGCGGCGACGGCGAACAGGCCGATTTTCAGCACCTGCAGGTAGCCCTTGATCGGCCGCAGGTGCGCGTCATCACGCCGGTTGTAGAGGGTGTTGGCAATATCCAGCAAAAGGCTCAAGGCCAGCGCAACGGTTAGCACGATAAAGGCGCTGCAGACGTTGCGTGTCACGCTGACCAGGCCTTCCGGAAGGCCGGGGACCAGCCCGATGCCTGCGCTGATCAGCAGTGCCGGGACAATGTTGGCCAGGCGTTTGATCAGTTCGTTATCCAGGTTCTGTGCGTTACGCCCCAGGGCGGTGGCGTCGATCAGGTGGCACACGGCGCGGACGAGTATCCGCTTGACCAGCCAGTTGCTCAGCCAGGCGCTCAGCAGGAGCAAACTCGCGCTAATCAGGGTGAAAATCTCGGCGTGTTGCTGCAGCCAGTCAAGCCATGAGGCAAGCGCTTGCGGCATATCAAGCTCCCTAGTACGGACGATTGAAGACGAGTGGCCTGCACCGGGCTCGCCGCTTGCAGGGGCAGACCATAACAAAGCGGAGGCTGTGAACCCAGGCGCAATCCCTTCAGGGCTTGAATGCACCGATAAAGATCGCCGGATCGACGCGGGCGTCATTCAGGCTGACGTTCCAGTGCAGGTGTGGCCCGGTGGCGCGGCCGGTGGCACCGACCTTGCCGAGTAC
>JBFJZW010000416.1:0-2692 GCA_041621875.1 Pseudomonas sp.
CGCGGGCATGGTCCGCTCCTACAAAAAATGTCATACCCCATAAAATCAATGACATAGGGGGGTATTTGATAAGAGCGATCGCCCTCCTACGTCACTCAATGCAGCAGCGCGCTAAACGGCAGGTAGTCGAGCAGATCGCCCGTCTCCAGGGTCTGCCCCACTTCGACCAGCGCCAGACCGTCGGCCCAGCAGGCCGAGGTGAGCATGGCCGAGCCCTGCTGCGGGTGCAGGCATACGCGCAGCTGACCGTCCTGCTGTTCCAGTCGCGCGCGCAGGTACTGGCGGCGGCCGTTGGCCTTGCGCCAGGCGAAGCCAGACGGCAGGCGCAGCGGCTGCGGTAGTACGTCCTGGCAACCCTGGGCGCGCAGGAGAAAAGGCCGCGCCACCACCAGCGCGGTGATCAGGGCCGCCGCCGGATTGCCCGGCAAGCCGATCCAGGGTTTGCCACCCACTTCGCCGAAGGCCAGCGGCTTGCCCGGCTGGATCGCCAGACGCCACAGGTGCAACTCGCCCAGTTCGCGGATCGCCTGTTTGAGGTGATCTTCCTCGCCGACCGATACGCCGCCGGAGGTGATCAGCATGTCCCACTCCGAGGCCGCCAGGCTCAGGGCGTCGCGGCTGGCCGCCAGTTCGTCGGCCATGATCTCGTAATCGTGGACCTCCAGGCCCAGGCTGCTCAGCACGCCCGCCAGGCTGTAGCGGTTGGCGTTGTAGATCTGCCCGGGCTGCAGCGCCTCCCCCGGCTCACGCAGCTCGTTGCCGCTGCTGAGCAAACCGACTCGCAAGCGCCGATAGACCGCCACCCGGTCGACGCCGAAACTGGCCAGCAGGCCCAGCTCCTGGGGGCGCAGGCGTTGCCCGGCATTGAGCACCTGAGTACCGGCAGCCAGTTCCTCGCCACACCGGCGCACATGTTCGCCGCCCTGTACCGGCGGCAACCACACCCGGTCCTCTTCGAGCCGGCAGTGCTCCTGCATCACCACGCTGTCGGCACCCGGCGGCAATGGCGCGCCGGTGAAGATGCGCACCGCATGGCCGGCGGGCAAGGCTTGGGCCGCCGTATCACCGGCGGCGATGCGTCCGGCCAGTGGCAGGCAACCACCGGCGGCCGGCAGATCGGCGGCGCACAGGGCATAACCGTCCATTGCGCTGTTGTCCCAGGCCGGCACCGCGAACGGTGCATGCAGCGGCTCGGCCAGCACCCGACCGAGGGCCTGGCCCAGGGCGACCCGCTCCACGGATGGCGGTGCCGGTGCGCGCGCCAGCAGTTCGGCGATGGCCTGGTCAACCGGGCGCAGGTTGTTGCCGTCGCAGCCGCAGGCACTCATGAGCGGGCTCCGCAGAGGACGGCCTGCGGCTGATCGGCCAGGCGTTTGAGGTGGGCGACGAAGTTGCACGGCCCGGTGCGGCTGTCCAGTTGCTCGCGGAGGATCTTCTCCCAGGCCGTGCGGCAGGCGTTGGGCGAACCGGGCAGGCAGCAGATCAGCACGCCATTGCTGATCCCGGCCACGGCACGCGACTGCAGGCTGGAAGTGCCGATCTCCGCCAGCGAGACCTGGCGAAACAGTTCGCCGAAACCATCGACCTGCTTGTCCAGCAAGGGCGCGACGGCTTGCGGGGTATTGTCCCGCGCGGTGAAACCGGTGCCGCCGGTGATCAGTACCACCTGCACCAGCGGGTCGGCGATCCAGGCACAGAGCCGCGCGCGGATCTGCCAGATATCGTCGATTACCAGCGCCCGCTCGACCAGCGCATGACCCGCCGCCTCCAGCCCCTCGATCAGGGTCTGCCCCGAGCTATCGGTAGCCAGAGTGCGGGTGTCGCTGACGGTCAGGACGGCGATGCGTAATGCCTGGAAATCGGTGCGGGACAGATGAGCCATGCTGGAAGCCTCCGTAGAATGTCTGGCCGCAGACTGCACCGGTACTTTGCTACAGCCCATTCCTCGTTGGAGGTATACCCCAGGGAGCAGAACGCCCTGCGCCGGCCTCAAGCCCTTATGGCCCGGGGCTTGCTGACGCTCTTGCAGCACCTGCGACCCGGGGTCGCAGCCGTTTAAACCGCCCGGGAAACGGATTGCATCCGCGCTGCCCCGCTGTAGCGATCGAACAACCGGCACACCGCATGCACCAGCAAACGCCCGGCGGGAAGAATGGCGATGGACGCCTCGTCGAGGCTGATCAGGCCATCGCGCTGCATCTGCTCCAGGGCCGGCCAGACATCGGCGAAATACTCGCGAAACAGCAGGCCGAAACGCGCCTCGATGCGCCGCAGATCCAGGCCGAAGTCACAGATCAGGCGCTCGATCACCTCGCCGCGCAGACGCTCGTCAGGGCCGCAGCGAAAGCCGCGCCAGCTGGCCAGCTGGTCGCTGTCGAGCTGGGCCTGATAGCCCTGCAGATCGCGGCTGTTCTGCACGTAGAGGCCGTCGATCTGGCTGATGGCCGCGACGCCCAGGCCGATATGGTCGCAGCCCGCGTGCCGACTGAAGCCCTGGCAATTGCGCTGCAAACTGGCGTTTTCCTGGGCGATGACCAGGTCATCGTCCGCCAGGGCGAACAGGCCCATGCCGACATAGCGATAGCCCGCCAGGCTGAGTTGCTCGACGCATTGACGCTGCATGGCCAGCTTGTCCTCACGGACGGCCAGGCCACTGGCGGCAAACTGCCCGAGCGGCCGATAGCGCTGCGGC
>JBFJZW010000417.1:0-2646 GCA_041621875.1 Pseudomonas sp.
CTGACCAACAAGTACGCCGAAGGCTATCCGGGCAAGCGCTACTACGGTGGTTGCGAGCATGTGGATGTGGTCGAAGCGCTGGCCATCGAGCGCGCCAAGCAGCTGTTCGGCGCCGACTACGCCAACGTCCAGCCGCATTCCGGCTCCTCGGCCAACAGCGCGGTGTACCTGGCCTTGCTGAATGCCGGCGATACCATCCTCGGCATGAGTCTGGCCCACGGCGGCCACCTGACCCACGGGGCCAAGGTGTCGTCCTCCGGCAAGCTGTACAACGCCGTGCAGTACGGCATCGACGAGAACGGCCTGATCGATTACGCCGAGGTCGAGCACCTGGCCATGGAGCACAAGCCGAAGATGATAGTCGCCGGCTTCTCCGCCTATTCGCGCACCCTGGACTTCGCCCGTTTCCGCGCCATCGCCGATCAGGTCGGAGCGCTGCTGTTTGTCGATATGGCCCACGTCGCTGGCCTGGTGGCCGCCGGTCTGTACCCCAACCCGCTGCCCTATGCCGACGTGGTCACCACCACGACGCACAAGACTTTGCGCGGTCCGCGTGGCGGCCTGATCCTGGCCAAGGCCAATCCCGAGATAGAGAAAAAGCTCAACTCTGCGGTGTTCCCCGGTGCTCAGGGCGGCCCGCTGATGCATGTGATCGCGGCCAAGGCCGTGTGCTTCAAGGAGGCACTGGAGCCAGGATTCAAGGTCTACCAGCAGCAGGTCATCGACAATGCCCGGGCCATGGCCGAGGTGTTCGTTGCCCGCGGTTATGACGTGGTTTCAGGCGGCACCGACAATCACCTGATGCTGGTCAGCCTGATCAAGCAGGGCCTCACCGGCAAGGCCGCCGACGCCGCCCTGGGCGCGGCGCATATCACGGTCAACAAGAACGCCGTGCCGAATGATCCGCAGTCGCCCTTTGTCACCTCCGGCATTCGCATCGGTACTCCGGCGGTGACCACCCGTGGTTTCAAGCAGAGTGAGTGCCGCACCCTGGCCGGCTGGATCTGCGACATCCTCGATAAGCTGGACAACCCAGCGGTGATCGAACGCGTTCGTGGTCAGGTCGCGGACCTATGCGCCACCTTCCCGGTCTACGCTAACTAGAAGGGTACGCAGTTTTTGCCACTATCGGCGTGGTTACCCAGCGCGCCGCATCGCCGCCGCCCCACAAGGGCGGCAGCAAAACACGCAGTCGGAGCAAGCATGTCACTTAGCGTTTTTGATCTCTTCAAGATCGGCATAGGCCCGTCCAGCTCGCACACGGTCGGCCCCATGCTGGCCGCCCTACGCTTTGCCGAAGGCCTGCGCCGCGATGATCTGCTGGTCGCTACCGACAGCATCAAAGTGGAGCTGTACGGCTCCCTCGGTGCCACCGGCAAGGGCCATGGCAGCGACAAGGCCGTGCTGCTGGGCCTGGAAGGCGAACAGCCGGACACAGTCGACACCAGCAGCGTCGACGCCCGCCTGGCGGTGATCCGCAGCAGCTTTGAGCTCAAGCTGCTGGGCGAAAAAGCCATCCGCTTCGTCGAGAAGCAACACCTGGCGATGATCCGCAAACCCCTGGCCTTCCACCCCAACGGCATGATCTTCCGCGCCTTCGACGCCGCCGGTTTGCAGATCCGCTCGCGCGAATACTACTCGGTGGGTGGTGGCTTCGTGGTCGATGAACAGGCCGCCGGGGCCGACCGCATCGTCGAAGACCAGACGCCACTGACCTACCCCTTCAAGACCGCCAAGGAGTTGCTGGCCCAGTGCGCCGAGCATGGTCTCTCCATCAGCCAGGTGATGCTGGCCAACGAGACCGCCTGGCGACCGGAGGCCGAAACCCGCGCGCGCCTGCTGCATATCTGGCAGGTGATGCAGGATTGCGTCGAAGCCGGTTGCCGCAACGAGGGCATCATGCCCGGCGGCCTCAAGGTCAAACGCCGCGCCGCCGACCTGCACCGTCAGCTGTGCAAGCATCCGGAGGCCAGCCTGCGCGACGCCTTGAGCGTGCTCGACTGGGTCAACCTCTACGCCCTGGCGGTCAACGAAGAAAACGCCAGCGGCGGCCGCGTGGTCACCGCACCGACCAATGGCGCGGCCGGCATCGTGCCGGCGGTGCTGCATTACTACAGCCGCTTTATCCCCGGTGCCAACGACGACGGTGTGGTGCGCTTTCTGCTCACCGCCGCCGCCATCGGCATCCTTTATAAGGAAAACGCCTCGATCTCCGGTGCCGAAGTCGGCTGTCAGGGCGAGGTCGGCGTGGCCTGTTCGATGGCCGCCGGTGCCCTGTGCGAAGTGCTTGGCGGCAGCGTCAACCAGGTGGAAAACGCCGCCGAAATCGGCATGGAACACAACCTCGGCCTGACCTGCGACCCCATCGGCGGCCTGGTTCAGGTGCCCTGTATCGAACGCAACGCCATGGGCTCGGTAAAGGCGATCAACGCCGCGCGCATGGCCCTACGCGGCGACGGTCAACACTTCGTCTCGCTGGACAAGGTGATCCGCACCATGCGGCAGACCGGTGCCGACATGAACAACAAGTACAAGGAAACCGCCCGCGGCGGTTTGGCAGTCAACATTATCGAGTGCTGAGCAGCGCACCCCATACAAGCCTGTAGGCGCGAGCACGCTTGCGCCTACAGGAACAACGTTTACCGA
>JBFJZW010000418.1:0-2628 GCA_041621875.1 Pseudomonas sp.
GAACAAGGATCAGAGCTACTTCCTGCATGCGGTGGGCGGCGAACAGATCGCCAAGACCCTGTTCCCGGTCGGTGAGCTGGAAAAACCGGCGGTGCGGGCCATTGCCGAGAAATATGAGCTGGCCACCGCAAAGAAGAAGGACTCCACCGGCATCTGCTTTATCGGCGAGCGGCGTTTCAGCGACTTTCTCAAGCAGTACCTGCCGGCCCAACCGGGCAATATCGAAACCACCGAAGGCGAAGTCATCGGCCGCCACCACGGCCTGATGTACCACACCATCGGCCAGCGCCAGGGGCTGGGCATCGGCGGCCTGAAAGACGCCAGCGACGAGCCCTGGTATGTGCTGCACAAGGACCTCGAGCGCAATGTACTGGTGGTCGGCCAGGGCAACGAACACCCCTGGCTGTTCTCCCGCGCCCTGCTCGCCTCGGAGATCTACTGGGTCAACCCCGTCGACCTGAGCAGCCCGCGCCAACTGACCGCCAAGGTGCGCTATCGCCAGGGCGACCAGGCCTGCACCCTGGAAAAGACCGCCAGCGGCTATCGCGCAGTCTTCGCCATGCCGCAGCGCGCGGTTACCCCCGGGCAATCCGTGGTGTTCTATGAGGGCGAGGTGTGCCTGGGCGGCGGCGTGATCGAAGTGGCCGAGCCCTGGAGCAGCAAGGAGCCGCAAGCATGAGCCCGACCCAGGAGCAACTGGTCGCGCTGGGCGCGGTATTCGAGTCTGCCGTGCTGGTCGACAAGCTGGCCCGCACCGGCCAGGTGAGCGAGCCCGCGGTGGCCTGCCTGATCGGCAGCCTGCTGGTGCGCAACCCGCCAAGCACCCTGGATGTGTACGGTGGCGATGACCTCAACCTGCGCGACGGCTACCGCGCCCTGGTCAGCGCCCTGGAGCGCGACCCGGCCAGCCTGCAGCGCGACCCACTGCGCTATGCCCTGGCGCTGCTGGCACTGGAGCGGCAGCTGAACAAGCGCGACGACATGCTGCAGGTAATGGGCAGCCGCCTGGACCAGATCCAACAGCAGGTCGAGCACTTCGGCCCGACCCACGAGAATGTCATCGCCAACTGCGGCAGCCTGTACCAGGACACCATCAGCACCTTCCGCCAACGCATCCAGGTTCAGGGCGACTCGCGCCACCTGCAGCAGGCCAACAATGCGGCGAAGATCCGCGCCCTGCTGCTGGCCGGCATCCGCTCGGCGCGCCTGTGGCGACAGCTGGGCGGGCACCGCTGGCAGCTGGTGTTCAGCCGCAGCAAGCTGCTTAAGGAACTCTACCCGCTGCTGCGCGGGTGACCAGTCGTTCGGTAAAACCACTGCAAGGGGCCATATTGCTGGCCCTGTCTGCCCTGCTGTTCGCCCTGATGGGCGTCGCCATCCGCGAAGTGTCCACCAGCGTCAACACCGAGTCGATAGTGTTCTTCCGCAGCCTGGTGGGCGTGCTGTTCTTTCTGCCGCTGCTCCTGCTCAGGGGCGTCCGACCGCTTAAAACCACTCGCCTCAAGTCACACCTGTGGCGCACCGGCTATGGCCTGGCGGCGATGTACTGTTTCTTCTACGCCATCGCCCACCTGCCGCTGGCCGACGCCATGCTGTTCACCTACTCCGCGCCACTGTTTACCCCGCTGATTGCCTGGTGGTGGCTCAAGGAGCCCCTGACCCGACGTATGCTGCTGACCACCAGTGTCGGCCTGCTTGGCGTGCTGCTGGTGGCCAAACCCTCCGCCGCCCTGATCGACAGCCAGACCCTGATCGGCATGGCAGCGAGCATCCTGGCGGCTTTCGCCTTCGTATCGATCCGCGAGATGAGCGACACCGAGCCGGCCTTTCGCATCGTCTTCTATTTCTCGCTGTTCAGCGCGCTGATTGCCGCCATTCCCCTGGCCTGGGCCTGGCAACCGCTGGGAATCGCCGAACTCAAGCTGCTGCTGTTTATCGGCCTGCTGGCCACCGCCAGCCAGATCATCATGTCCAAGGCCTACGGCCTGGCACCACCGGGCCTGATCGGGCCCTTCGCCTACCTGGCGATTGTCTTCGCCGGGGTGCTCGCCTGGCTGCGCTGGGGCGAGACGCCGGACCTGACTTCCTTGATTGGCGCGGCGCTGATTTTCAGCGCCAGTCTGCTGTCGATTGCCCGAAGCAAGCGCGGCTGAACGGTCGCAGCCAATCGCAATAAAGCTGGCGATTTCATGTATGATATGCGCCCTTTTCAATGCCCGACTGTCCGAGAACGCCCCTATGCAGCTCTCCTCGCTCACCGCGGTTTCCCCCGTTGATGGCCGCTATGCCGGCAAAACCAGCGCCCTGCGCCCGATCTTCAGCGAATACGGCCTGATCCGTTTCCGCGTCCTGGTTGAAGTGCGCTGGCTGCAGCGCCTGGCCGCCCACGAAGGCGTCACTGTGGTTGCGCCTTTCTCCGCAGAAGCCCAGGCCGTGCTCAATGAGCTGGCCGATAACTTCGCCGTCGAGCACGCCGAGCGCGTAAAAGAAATCGAGCGCACCACCAACCACGACGTCAAAGCCGTGGAGTACCTGCTCAAGGAACAGGCGGCCAAGTTGCCGGAGCTGGACAAGGTCAGCGAATTTATCCACTTCGCCTGCACCAGCGAAGACATCAACAACCTGTCC
>JBFJZW010000419.1:0-2601 GCA_041621875.1 Pseudomonas sp.
CCATGCTGTCGAGAGCGGCCATCACCGGGTGGCTGTGGGTGTCGATCATGCCCGGCATCAGCACCTTGCCGGCCAGGTCGATGCGTTGTGTCCGGGCATCGGCCAGGGCCTGGATCTCGGCGTCGCTGCCGACCTTGAGGATCTTGCCGTTTTCGATCGCCACCGCCTGGGCCAGCGCTTGGCCGGGTTCGGCGGTGAATACCTTGGCGTTGAACAGCACCAGATCGGCGGCAGCCATGGCTTCCAACGAGGAAAAACTCAGCGCGGCGGTCAACAGGCTCGGGAGAAACCGTTGCATCGTAAACCTCTCTTGTTTTTATTGGATAAGCCGCGAGACTAGCGGAACGCTTGGGCCGGCAGAACGCTGCTGGCGCGCAAAACCCTTTTGCCTAATAGGAAAAACATCATGGACAAGCTCGGCGCCCTGAGCATGTTTGTCGCCACCGCCGAGCACGGCAGTTTCAGCCGCGCGGCCGAGCAGCTGGGCAAGACCCCCTCGGCCCTGACCAAGGCGGTGAGTCACCTGGAGGCCGAGCTGGGCGCGCAACTGTTCGAACGCAGCACCCGGCGGACGGCGCTGACCGAAGCCGGCCGGCTCTACCTGGAGACCGCCCGCCAGGTGTTGCAGCGCCTGCATGACGCCGGCGAGGAACTTGCGCAGCTGCAGCACGGCCTGCATGGCAGCCTGCGGGTGACCGCTCCGCTGGCCTTCGGTCGGGCCTTTCTCGACGAGGCCTGTGCCGGTTTTCTGGCTGCCCACCCGCAGATCAAGCTGCGGGTGGATCTGTGCGATGCATTTATCGACCTGGCCGAGAGCGGTTATGACTTGGCGTTGCGCGAGGGCCGTAGCGACCTGCCGGGCTTGATCGCCAAACCCCTGGGGCAGAACCGCATCGTCCTGTGCGCCAGTCCGGCCTATCTGGCGGCCAAGCCGACGCCGGTGTGCCCGGAGACCTTCGCGTGCCATCAGTGGCTGATCTACCGGCATCCGGCCCTGGACTCGAACTATTGGTGGTTGTCCCTGGCCGGGAAACGCCTGCGCATCCCGCAGCCTCAGGCCCGCCTGGAGAGTGACAACTACGACCTGCTGCTGGCCAACACCCTGAGCGGCGCCGGCTTGCATGCCTGTCCGCTGTGGAGCGTGAAACCCTATCTGGAGAGCGGGCAGTTGTTGCAGCTGATGAGCGACTACGATTTCGACCCGGACGCCTTCGGCCCTTTGATTCTCGCCGTCTACCCCAGCCACCGCCGGGCCACGCGCAAGGTGCAGGCCTTTATCGAGCATCTGGAGAACTTGTTCGAGGCGCGCGGCCTGGCCTGAATGGCTTGCGCCATGCTCAAGGGGCAGAAGGTCCCGCAGTCGCGAGGATGCGAGGATGCGAGGATGCGAGGCTTGGCGCCGGCGTTCGAGCCGCTGCGGCTCGGTTGAGCAGGCGCGCTGGATTAGAAGGTTTTGCTGAGGCTGGCGACCAGGGTGGCGCTGCAGATGTCGGTGAAGCCGTAGAGGCTGCTGCATTCGCTCTGCGAGAGGTCGCTGTCGACGTAGCTCAGGCCCCAGGTGACGCCAAGCAGGTCGCGGCTCAGTTTGGCCTCCCACTCGTTATAGGACTCGCTGCTGGCGCCGTTGCGGCTCCAGATCAGCGGATCCTTATAGTCCATCCGGCCATAGCGCAGGGTCAGGTCCAGTTTGGCTGGCAGCCGGGTCTGGTAGCCGACATAGCTGTACAAGGTGTCCTGGTCTTCGCCGAATAGGCTGGGCGTGTCGTTGGAGTAGTAGGCGCCGAGTTGGATGCCGTAGGCGTCGAGGAGGGCGTATAGCTCGCTCTGGTTGAACTGGCTCTCCTTCGGGTAACTGTAGGTTGTGTAGCCGAGGTCCAGGCTGACGGCGTCGCTGATCTGCCAGTAGTAGCCGGCGTAGAGATCGATCTCCTGGCGGGTCTTGAAGTCGAAGCCGAAGTCGACATTGGAGGTCCAGGCGCCGGCATACAGGCCGCTGCCGTGCAGCAGGGTAGCGCCGGCCTGGGCCGCCGGATCGCCGAGGGTCATGGAGATGCCGCGAGAGCGGAAGTCGCTGAGCGCGGCCAAATCGATCTGTAGGCTGAAGTCGTCGTTCAGTGGCAAGGCGTGTGCGCTTAACGGTGCCAGGGCCAGGCCGGCGAGGGCCAGCAGGGTGCGGTAATGCATCGGGGTTCTCCTTTGTTGTGCTTGTTTTGGGTGACAGCGGGCAAGGCTCCGCCCGGCCCGTTCCGAGTGGGCGGAGCGGGCCTGTGGCGGGCGGGGCTGGGGTTGCTCGGGACGGGTGGAGCTGGGGTTAGTCGGCGCGCGAGTAGACTTCGCGGCCGGCGAAGAAGGTCTTCAGTACCTGGGTATCGCGTAGCTCGGCAGCTGGGACGTCGAACACGTCGCGATCGAGCAGGATCAGGTCGGCCTGCTTACCGGGGGCCAGCGAGCCTATCTGCCGTTCCAGGCCGATGGCGCGCGCCGAGTTGATGGTGTAGGCGTAGAACATGCTCTCGCGGCCCAGGCCCTCGTCGCGATTGAGCACGCCCTTGGGCCCCGCGCGGGTCTCCGCCTGGTAGATGGCGTACCAGGGGTTGGGGG
>JBFJZW010000420.1:0-2597 GCA_041621875.1 Pseudomonas sp.
CAGGCGCTGGACCGCATCATCAACTTCTTCCCCGAAGAACGCCGTCCGCAGCTGCTCAACGACCTGGGCAACAACCTCAAGGCCTTCGTCTCCCAGCGCCTGGTCAAGACCGTTGACGGCAAGCGCCGCGCCGCGGTGGAAGTATTGCTCGGCACGCCGACCATTCGCGATCTGATCAAGCGCAGCGATTTCGGCGATATCAAGGAGATCATGGAGAAGTCGAAGAACATCGGCATGCAGACCTTCGATCAGGCGCTGATCGACCTGGTGCATGGCGGGGTTATCGACGAGGACGAGGCGGTGAAGAATGCCGATTCGGCCAACAATGTCCGGCTCAAGCTCAAGCTGTATCGGGAGAACCCGGCCAATGCCGAGGCGCAGGCGACCCCGGTGGCGGTACCCAGCCCGGCTCCAGTGGCCAAGCCCGCCAGCAGCGGCGACTGGGCCCTGGAGTTGAAACTCGAAGAAATCGAAGCGGACCCCGCCGAGGACCCGGGCCGTCCGGGGGCCTGAATCGTTCTGCTCGGCCGCCGCGATCAGGGGCACGCCGGGCGTTCGCCAATGGGCTGGTAGACGCTCCGGGATGGAGTAGGCTGCTGGTTTATTGGCCTTCGGCCTTGAACCAGAACTCGATTTCGTCGGTTTCCTCGGCAAACTCGGCCGCATGCAGCACACCGGCCGGGACCTGATACCAGTCGCCGGTGCGATAGGTGGTGGTAACGCCATTTATGCTCAGTTGCAGGGCTCCCCGGGTGATCACCCCGTAGTTGTCGGTGTCATGCACGTGGGGCGGGATCGACGTGCCGGCCGGGTAGGAGGCGAACAGCACGTCGCTGCCGACGGCGGCCAGCTTGTAGGCGTCGAAACGGCCATCGTACAGGGGCAGGGATTTGATCTTGTCGGGGTAACGGCCAGCCATGGGAAGTTCCTTTTCAGTGGCGAGAGGCAGGCATTCTAGCTCGCCATGGATGAGCCAGTGCAAGAGCTGACGGCAACCCGGAAGGGCTGCCGTTCTGTGCTCAATCGCGCAACTGCGGCAAATCGCGGTACAGCTCCAGGGCCTGGGGGTTGGCCAGGGCATCGGTGTTTTTCACCGGTTTGCCATGCACCACGTTGCGCACCGCCAACTCGACTATCTTGCCGCTGATGGTGCGCGGGATATCCGCCACGGCAATAATCTTGGCCGGCACATGGCGCGGCGTGGTGTTGGCGCGGATCACCTGGCGAATTTGGCTTTGCAGCGTATCGGTCAATTCGACGCCTTCGCGCAGGCGCACAAACAGCACGACCCGCACGTCGTCGTCCCATTCCTGGCCGATGGCGATGGATTCCAGCACGGTTTCGACCTTTTCCACCTGGCGGTAGATTTCCGCGGTGCCGATGCGCACGCCGCCGGGGTTGAGTACCGCGTCACTGCGGCCGTGAATCACCAGGCCGCCGTGGGCTGTGACCTCCGCGTAATCACCCTGGGCCCAGGTACCGGGGAAGGTCTCGAAGTAGGCGGCCTTGAACTTGCTGCCGTCCGGGTCATTCCAGAAACCCACCGGCATGCTTGGGAAATGCTGCGCGCAGACCAGTTCGCCTTTCTCGCCCGTCACAGCTGTGCCGGCATCGTTCCACACCTGCACGTCCATGCCTAAGCCCTTGCACTGCAGCTCGCCGCGCCAGACCGGCAGCACCGGGTTGCCGAGGGCGAAGCAGGAGACGATATCGGTGCCGCCGGAGATCGACGACAGGCACAGATCGGCTTTGATCTCGCGGTACACGTACTCGAAGCTCTCGTGGGACAGCGGCGAGCCGGTGGAGAGTATGGCTTTCAACTGTGCAAGTTTGTGCGTGCTTCCCGGCCTGGCTCCGGCCTTCTCCAGGGCGGCCAGGTACTTGGCGCTGGTGCCGAAGATGCTGATGTTCTCCGCATCGATCAGGTCGATCAGACGTTCGGCACCGGGGTGGAAGGGCGAGCCGTCAAACAGCACCAGGGTCGCGCCTAGCGCCAGGCCCGAGACCAGCCAATTCCACATCATCCAGCCGCAGGTGGTGTAGTAGAACAGTGTGTCCTCGGTAGTCAGGTCGGTATGCAGGCCGAGTTCCTTGACGTGCTGCAGCAGCACGCCGCCGGTGCCATGGACGATGCACTTGGGTACCCCGGTGGTACCGCTGGAATAGAGGATATACAGCGGGTGATCGAAAGCGACCTGGGTGAATTCGGGCTCGCCACCGGCCTGGTAGAAGTCCTGCCACAGCGTGACATTGGCTGCCGAGTGGAAGTCGGCGGCTTTGGCTTGGACATTGGAGTAGGGCACCACAATCAGCTGTTCAAGCGAGGGCAGGCGCTCGAGAATTTCACCCAGCTTGGCGGTCAGATCCAGATTCTTGCCGGCGTAGCGGTAGCCGGCGGCGGCGATCAGCACCTTGGGTTCGATCTGGCCGAAACGGTCGATCACCCCCTGGGTGCCGAAGTCCGGCGAGCAGCTCGACCAGGTCGCCCCCAGGCTGCTGGCGGCGAGCATGCCGACCAGGGTTTGCCAGGTATTGGGAATAAAGGCCGCGACCCGGTCGCCGATACCGACGCCGGCATCGCGCAGGCTCTTTTGCAG
>JBFJZW010000421.1:0-2590 GCA_041621875.1 Pseudomonas sp.
CCCCCCTGCCCTCTAGCCTGGGCGTTGCACTCGGCAGAAGGCGCCGTTTATGCTCGGGGTCCGCCACCGCATAACAATAACCAGGGTACCTCCCTTATGGCACACGCCCTCAGCCTCGAGACGTTCAGCGAGATACTCGGCAACCTCTACCAGGGACCACTGGAGACTATTCCCTGGGCCAGCTTTCTCAACCAGCTCAACCTGCACCTGGACAGCAAGTACGTCACCTTTATCCTGCGTCCGCCGAGCCAGCATGACGCCGGCCTGATGGTCAACACCACCGGCACCTCGGCCGAGGCCACCGCCTCCTACAACCAGCACTTCTTTACCCTCGACCCCTTCGTCGACCTGCCCAACCGCCAGGTCGTCACCCTCGCCGAAGTCGTCCCTGCCGACGACTGGCTGAATTCCGAGTTCTACAAGAATTTTCTCGAGCCGGTGGACGTGTTCCATATCCTCGGCGCCGACATCAACACCAGCGACGGCGCGCAATGCCGTATCCGCATCAGCCGCGGCCGCGCCAGCCCGGCCTTCGACGACACCGACAAGGCGCTGCTGACGCAATTCATCGGCCACCTGGAGCGCTCGATCAAGATCCATATGCAGCTCAACCGCATCGAGACCGAACGCAACCTGTATGCCGGCGCGGTCGACCAGATGGCGGTGGGCACCATCATCCTCGACGAAGCCGGCAAGGTGCTGCAAACCAACCAGGTCGCCGACCGCCTGCTGCTGGAAAAGGACGGCCTCAAGCAGGTCAACGACGGCCTGCAGGTCGGCACCGCCCGCGACACCCAAGAATTCCGCCGGCTGCTGAAACAATCGCTGCTGTCGCAGAAGAGCGGCCACCCCTCGGTGGTCGAAGCCCTGCGCGTGCAGCGGCCATCCGGCCGCGCGGACCTGGGCATCATCGTGCGTTCGGTGCCGCTGTCGGCCTGGAGCGAGGGCAAGCAGTGCCCGGCGGTGGTGATCTTCATCAGCGACCCGGAGCAACAGTCCAGCGCCCCCCAGGAGATAGTCCGCGCGCTGTTCGACCTGACCCCGGCCGAGACCCAACTGGCCATGCTGCTGGCCAACGGCCTGACCCTCGATGAAGCCTCGGAAGAACTCGGCATCAGCCGCAACACCGCGCGCGCGCACCTGCGCTCGACCTTCTCGAAGACCGGGGTGACCCGCCAGACCATGCTGGTGCGCTTGATTCTGCGTAGCGTGGCGACCCTGGGCTGAACCCACTAGTGGTCTGTTGGCTGAGTCCGGCAACTTGAACCCGAGCGAGAAAGTTCCTGTCTCCTCCGTTGGGAGACCACTGCATGAATGCACGAGGTCGGGCGGCGCGGGTTGCCAGCACCGAGGGGCGGAGGCTGAAGGCCGCGACGCGGTGTAGGCTGGGTAGAGCCGCTTTTTGGCGAAACCCAGCGTGGCCACACTGACGTCGCTGGATTTCGCTGGATTTCGCTGGGTTTCGCTGGGTTTCGCTGGGTTTCGCTGCGCTCTACGCCAGCCTACAGGTTCCTAGGTAAGCCAATTAACCAGACGGGTCGCCCGTAGTCCGCATGGACGATGGCGGGGTGGGCGGCGGCGCGCAGAGTGTCCTTACCGAGACACCCTCCCCACGCACAGGGGCCACACCATGCGCAGCTGTCCGACCATCCTGAAAACCGAACTGCTGGCCGAAAGCGGCTACTTCCAGATCGAGGCCCTGCACCTGCAATTCAGCAACGGCCAGCAACGGGTCTACGAACGCCTGCGCGGCACCGGCTACCGCTCGGTGATGCTGGTGGCGCTGCCCGACCCGGAGCATGTACTGCTGGTGCGTGAGTATGCGGTGGGCGTGGAGAGTCAGGTGCTCGGCCTGCCCAAGGGCGGCGCCGAACCGCACGAGAGCTACCTGCAGGCGGCGCAACGCGAGCTGATCGAGGAAGTTGGCCTGCGCGCCGAGCGCCTCACCGAGCTGGGCGAACTGACCCTGGCGCCCGGCCACCTGTGTCACAGCTGTCAGGTGATACTCGCCGAACAGCTGAGTCCCTGCTTCCTGCCCGGCGACGAACCCGAACCGCTGGACCTGATCCGCCTGCCGCTGAGCCAGATCGGCGACCTGGTGGGCCGTGGCGAACTGCACGAGGCGCGCGCCATCGCCGCGCTGTTCATGGCCCTGAACGCCATCGCCCGGCGCGGCTGAGGCTCTGCCGAAGTGCCACTGATCGTCCGCCTCCGGGCCTAGTCCATTTGGACGAAGCCCGCCGCCTACCCGCCGCCTAATGTGATCGCACAACAACAAAACCCAGCGCCAGCCGCAAGTGGCAAAAACCGTCTGACTGCGGCGGCCCGTGGAAGCCGAGGTGCGCCATGAAGAACCCCGCGATAGTTCTGCTGCTGCTCATCTGCGTCGCCAGCGCGGCCGCCCTGAGCCTGCTGCTGACCCATCCCGCCTACCGAGTGGCGAGCCAGCCCACCTGCCAGGCCTATGTCGGCGGCTGCTATATGCCACCGCCCTCGATCCACCGCCTGCTGCCCTGACCCGGCCCCCCCCACTTCGCCGCACCATGTTCATCCCAAAGGCTGGGCATGCGACTCAGCGTGGCCGCTGCAG
>JBFJZW010000422.1:0-2551 GCA_041621875.1 Pseudomonas sp.
ACCAACGTCGCCAAGGTACTGTCCGAAGCGCTGCCCTATATTCGCCGCTTCGTTGGCAAGACCCTGGTGATGAAATACGGCGGCAACGCCATGGAAAGCGACGAGCTGAAAACCGGCTTCGCCCGCGATATCGTGCTGATGAAGGCGGTGGGCATCAACCCGGTGGTGGTGCACGGCGGCGGCCCGCAGATCGGCGACCTGCTCAAGCGCCTGTCCATCGAGAGCCATTTTATCGACGGCATGCGCGTCACCGACACGGCCACCATGGACGTGGTGGAGATGGTCCTCGGCGGCCAGGTCAACAAGGACATCGTCAACCTGATCAACCAGCATGGCGGCAGCGCCATCGGCCTGACCGGCAAGGATGCCCAGCTGATCCGCGCCAAGAAGCTCAAGGTCAGCCGCAAGACCCCGGAGATGACCCAGCCGGAAATCATCGACATCGGCCATGTCGGCGAAGTCACCGGGGTCAATACCGAGCTGCTCAACATGCTGGTCAAGGGTGATTTTATCCCGGTCATCGCGCCCATCGGCGTCGGCCCGGACGGCGAGTCCTACAACATCAACGCCGACCTGGTGGCCGGCAAGGTGGCCGAGGCGCTGCAGGCCGAGAAGCTGATGCTGCTGACCAATATCGCCGGGCTGATGGACAAGCAGGGCGAGGTGCTTACCGGCCTGACCACCGAGCAGGTCGACGGCCTGATCGTCGATGGCACCATCTACGGCGGCATGCTGCCGAAGATCCGTTGCGCCCTGGAAGCGGTGCAGGGTGGCGTCAACAGCGCCCATATCATCGACGGCCGGGTACCCAATGCGGTGCTGCTGGAAATCTTCACCGACAGTGGCGTTGGCACCCTGATCTGCAACCGCAAACGGCCCTGATCGGCCCCGGCAAGACGAACCGGCCAGCCCTTGAGCTGGCCGAAGCGTTACGGCGCTAGCGGCCGGTCAACTGCTTGAGCCGATCGAGGTCGGCGTCGAAATTGGCATCCGCCTGCTCACGCAGCGCCTGGTAGCGCTCGATATCGCCTTTCAGGCGCGCCTGCTCGGCAATCTGGTTATTGATCTGGGCCAGCAAATGGGCGGGCACTTCGCGGCCGGCGCGCTCATGCTCGGCGGCCTGGCTCTGCAGGTTGGCCTGCTGGGTACGCACCGACTGCAGATTGCCCCGCGCCACGCCAATCAGGCCATCGAGCTCGGCCAGCTTGCGCTGCCGGGCCCGCTCGACGTCTTCCGGGGTGCTGTAGAGGCGCAGCAGTTGCACATCGGAGAGCGCCTGCGCCTTCTCCAGCTGCATACGCCGCAGTTCCTCGGCAGTAGGGGCCGGGGGAATCACCCGGATCACCCGCCCCTGCTCGTTCAGCACTTCGTAGCCCCGGGCGATATGCTCTGGCGGCACGCCCTGGCGACTGAGCACCGTGGTACCGCGCTCGTCGGTATAGCGGTACAGCTCGACCGCACTCGCCATGGCCGGCAGCAGTAGGCCCAACAGCAGCGAACAGCGGATCAGCATGGTTTTGCGCATCGATGCAGTACCTTTATTTCAAGAGATCAGATGCCGTATTCGGCGCGATAAGCCTCTACCGCCGGCAGATACTGCTTGAGTTGCGCGTCGCCTGCCAGGTATTCCAGCACCTGCTGCAGTGACACAATGCTCACCACCGGCATGCCATAGTCGCGCTCGACTTCCTGAATCGCCGACAGCTCGCCCTTGCCCCGCTCCTGACGGTTCAGTGCGATCAGCACGCCGGCGGCCTGCGCGCCCTGGGCCTGGATAATCTGCATCACCTCGCGAATGGCCGTACCGGCGGTGATCACATCGTCGACGATCAACACCCGCCCGGTCAGCGGTGCCCCCACCAGGGTGCCGCCCTCGCCATGGTCCTTGGCTTCCTTGCGGTTGAAACACCAGGGCAGGTCGCGCTGATGATGCTCGGCCAGGGCCACCGCGGTGGTCGCCGCCAGCGGAATGCCCTTGTAGGCCGGGCCGAATAGAACGTCGAAGGCGATTCCGCTGTCTACCACCGCAGCGGCATAGAAACGCCCCAGCTGAGCCAGGGCCGAACCACTGTCGAATAACCCGGCATTGAAGAAATATGGGCTGATTCGCCCGGACTTCAGGGTGAACTGACCAAAGCGCAGGACCCCACGCTCGATGGCAAAACGGATGAAATCGCGCTGGTACGCTTGCATGAAAAAGCCCCGGACAACACGGATCTGCTAGGAATTTAGCTAATTAGAGGTGAGCTCGGGTATCATACACGCACGTGATTTTGGGGGCCATTTATGCGGATCATCAGTGTGAACGTGAATGGTATTCATGCTGCAGTCGAGCGCGGTTTGCTCAGCTGGCTGCAAGCACAGAATGCCGACGTCATCTGTCTGCAGGACACCCGCGCCTCCGCCTTTGAACTGGACGACCAAGCCCTCCAACTGGATGGCTATTTCCTCTATATCTGCGATGCCGAAGTACCAAGCCAAGGTGGCGTGGCACTGTATTCGCGGTTGCAACCCAAGGCGGTAATCAGCGGTCTCGGCTTTGAAATGGCCG
>JBFJZW010000423.1:0-2507 GCA_041621875.1 Pseudomonas sp.
GCAGACCCGTCTGCTGCGCGTGCTGGCCGAGCAGGAAGTGATGCCGCTGGGCGCGGACAAGCCGATCAAGGTGGACATCCGGGTGATCGCCGCCAGCCACCGCGACATTCGCCAGATGATCGAGGCCGGACAGTTTCGCGAAGATCTCTACTACCGCCTCAACGGTGCCACCCTGAAGCTGCCGGCGCTGCGCGAGCGGGCCGACAAGGGCTACCTGATCGAGCGGCTGTTCATCGAGCTGAGCGAGCAGCGCCAGCGTCCGCCACGCCTGCGCGGCGATGCCATGAGTGCGCTGCTGGGCTATGCCTGGCCGGGCAATATCCGCGAACTGCGCAACGCGCTGCAGTACGCCCTGGCCACCTGCGAAGGCGACGAAATCACCGTCGACGACTTGCCCGAGCAGTGCCTGCCCAGCCCGGGGCCGCGCCTGCCTGCGCCGACAGAGCAGGCCCGCACCCTGAGCGCCGATCCGGCTGCGCAGCTGGAGGCAACCCTGCGCCGGCACCGCTGGAATGTCAGCGCCGCGGCGCGTGAACTGTCGCTGTCGCGGCCGACCATCTACCGCTGGATGAAGGTCTACAACATCGTGCCGCCGAAGGCATGGGAGTGAGTCGCAGGCTTGGCCACGGATCGGGTTCTTTTAGGCTCTGTACCAGTTAGCTGTTGTATGCAGCAATTCCTTGTAGGAGCGGGCCATGCCCGCGAACCTCGCGAGGCCAGACACTTTCGCGGTCATGGACCGCTCCCATAGATTGCAGGGCTTATGCTGATTAGTTCCCTCGCCCCTTTGGAGGCGGCCGGCTAGGAGAGGGTTAGAGTGAAGGGGGCCGTAGGGTGCGCCGTGCGCACCAGGACAGATGGCAATGGTGCGCACGGCGCACCCTACGGGGAAAGCGTCAGCCCTGCGGCCTGAAGCTGCTGCCGGTAGCAATCGAGCAGGTTATCGGTAGCCGACCAGACATCCTCGACCCGTTCGTCCAGCGCCATATGGCTGGCGACCCGGCAACGGCTCGGCAGGTTGCAGCCAGCATAGAAACTATTGACCACCTCGACCATCGACTGGCGCTGGTTCTCCAGCAGCACCGCGGCGTGGGCCAGGCATATGTGACGGCCGTCGCTCGGCCGCCGCCGCCAGCGTTGCGCGGTGCCGACCAGCTTGCGTTGCTCCAGGGTGACGTTATAGCGGCCGTCGCAGAAGGCACCGTCCACTTCGCCCAGGCCAGGGTCCAGGCCCAGGCCGCGCAGCCAGGCGCGCAGCGGTTCGCACAGGCGCAGATAAGCGGTTTCGATGCGTTTCTGTTCGTCGTCGCTCGCCGGTACGGCGTAGGCCAGGGCCACGTTGAGCACCGCCGACGACTGCGGCACCGGCTCGCCACCGGTGTCGCGCAGGGCCACCGGCCAGCCCTGCGCCACGCAGGCCGCCTGGGCGGCCGCGAAGCCGTCCAGGCGGCCCAGCCGGCGCGGCATCACCAGCGCCGCATCCTGCGGCCGCCAGAACAGCAGGCCGCAGTCGAGGGCACCGGCATGCACCCGGTCCAGCAACTGCCGTTCCGCATCCAGGCCGGCTTCGACCGGCAGTCGCTGTATCGGGGTCATGTCACCTCGCTGTATTCCAGTCGTCTGCACAAATCATCGAGAAAGTCCGCCGCCGGCGCGCCGTTCACCGCGCGGTGATCGAAGGTCAGCGACAGGCCGATAAAGTCCCGCTCCACCAGCGTACCGTCGGCCTCGCGCTGCAAGCGCCGCTGGCTGCCGCCGATGCCGATGATCGCCACCTGCGGCACATTGAGGATGGGGGTAAAGAAGCGTACCCGCGACAGACCCAGGTTGGATACCGTGATGGTCGCACCGGTCAGCTCCCTGACCGACAGCTTGCCGGCCTGGGCCTTGTCGACCAGGGCGCGGCGCGCCTCGGCCAGCTGTTCGGCATCCAGGCGCTCGGCGTCGAACAGCGCCGGTGCCACCAGCAGGTCGCCGGCCAGCGGGATGGCCAGGCCCAGGTGCACGGCCTGGTAACGGGTGATCTGCTGGTCCTGCAGGGTGGCGTTGAGGCTCGGGTGTGCGCCCAGGGTCTGGACGATCTGGTGCAGCAGCAGGTCCTGCAAAGACACCGCACTGCCAGCTGCCTTCAGCCGCGCGCGACGGGCCTGCAGCGCGGTCAGTTCACACTCGGCGTGGTGGGTGAGCTGGGCGGCGCTCTGCAGGCTCTCGTGCATCTTCGCCGCGATCATCTTGCGCATGCCCTTGAGCGGCAGCGTAGTCGTGCCCGGCAGGCAATCCGCGGTTTGTGTCATGGCAGTCATGGGCTACTCCACCAGGCCGATGGTCGCGCCCTTGGCGATCACCGCATCTTCTTCCTCGAGGATCTTCAGCACACCGGCGCAGGGGGCCTCGATCTCGAACTGGGCCTTCTCAGACATGATCTCGGCGACCAGGTCGCCCTGGCCGACCTCGGCTCCGTCGCCGACCAGCCAGGCGGTGATCACCGCTTCGGCGTCGCCGTCCCA
>JBFJZW010000424.1:0-2490 GCA_041621875.1 Pseudomonas sp.
AGCAGCACCAGGAAACGGTTGGCCACCGACCAGCGGATCAGCGCGGCGATCATGGCTGCGCCTCCTGATGGCCATCGTGGCTGCTATTTTCCTCGGGCACGGGCGCCAGGCGCTCGATGCGCTCGATCTGCATCCCCTGGTCATCGGCGCGCACCCCGACCCGGACCCGGTCGCCGGGTTTCAAGCCTTCCAGTAGCGCCAGATCGGCGACCGGAAACAGCATGCTCATGCCCGGCATGCCCAGGGTCTTGAACGGGCCATGGGTGAGCATCACGCCATCGTCTTCGATGGCATCGATCTGCCCTTCGGCTTCATGCAGGGCCGGCTGCAGTGTGACCTCCGCCGCCGGCGCGCCCAGCTCCTGGGCCAGGATGCCGCGCAGGCTGGCCTCGGAATCGAGCAGGAACTGCCCGGAGGCGACCACCTGCTGGCCCTCCTCCAGCCCTTCGAGAATCTGCGTGTTACCCGCCGCCTCCTGGCCCAGGCGCACCTCCACCGGGCGGTAGCGCCCTTCGCCCTCGGCGAGCATCACCAGGGCGCGGCGACCGCTGCGGATCACCGCCTCGCTCGGCACCAACAGCGCATCGTGCTGGGCCGGGCGAACCAGCCGCACCTGGGCGGTCAGGCCCGGACGCAGACGGCCATCGGGGTTATCCAGTTCGACCCGTACGCGCAGGGTGCGGCTGTCCAGGTTGGCCTGGGGCAGAATGGCCTCGATGCTGCCGTCGAGCACTTCGCCGGGAAACGCCGGCAGCCGCGCCTCGACCACCTGGCCTTGATGCAACCCCAGGGCTTCGGCCTCGGGCACCGCCACGTCCAGCCAGACGCTGCGCAAACCGTTGATGGTCGCCAGGGTGTCCCCTGCCATCAGGTTCATGCCTTCACGTACCTCGAGTTGTTGCAACACGCCGGCAATCGGACTGGTCACCGTCCACAGCGCCTGCACCTTGCCGCTGCGCTCGAACCGGGCGATCAGCGCCGCCGGTATGCCGGCCAGGCGCAGGCGTTGGCGCGCCGCGGCCAGCAGGGCGGGATCGCCGGCATCGCGCAGGGCCAGGTAGTCTTCCTGGGCACTGACCCATTCGGGCACCAGCAGGTCGGCCAGGGGCGCACCGGCCTCGAGCAGGTCCTCGGGGGCACGGGCATAGACCCGCTCGACGAAACCGTCCGTACGCGCCTGGACCACGGCGATATCGCGGCTGTTGAAGGTCAGGTTGCCGACCACTTCCAGGCTGTTGGCCAGCGCCCCGCGGGTCACCGGGGCCAGGCGCATGCCGAGGTTCTGGGTGATGCTCGCATCGATGCTGACGGCGGCGCTGTCGCCACCCTCGTCGGCATAGCGCGGCACCAGCTGCATGTCCATAAAGGGTGACTTGCCCGGCTGGTCGAATTTCTGCTGCGGCACCATGGGGTCGTACCAGTACAGCACCTTGCGCTCGTCTACCGTACTGGCCTGCGTTTGCGCGTGAGCGGCCTCAGGCCCGAGGCTTATCGATTGCCGGGCGAACCAGTAGCCCCCCGCCGCCCCTATACCCAGCACCAGCGTGGCCAACAGCATGGTTTTTACCAATCGAGCACTCATGGGCTCACCTCTTCATAAGCGAAATGCAGGCGGGCGCTGGTCAGCGCCCGCGCTTGTTCGAAGTCGATATGTTTCAGGCGCGCCTCGATCAGTTCGCGCCGGGCGGCGATCACGCTGGCCAGCTCGCCGTTACCGGCGCGATAGCCGGCCAGGGTCAGCGCGACCTTTTCCTCGGCCAGCGGCACCAGGCTGTCCTGGCTGCGGCGCAGTGCGCGGTCGAGGCGCTGGTACTCGGCCAGGTCATCGGCCAATTGCTGCGCATGCTCCCGCTGGGCGGCTTCGCGCTGGGCGTGCAACTGGCTGAGCGTGGCCTGCTTGGCGGCGATTCTGGGGTTCTGCCGCGAACCCGGAAACAGCGGCAGGTCGAAGCTGAACTGCACGCTCATCATGTCGCCGAAGGCGTCATCACGCTTCTGGTAGGCCAGCTGCCAGCTCCAGTCGGCTTGCTTGTCCGCCACGGCCTGGCGCACCTCGGCTTGCGCTTCATCGGTCATGGGATCGAACAGCACCAGTTCGGGATGGCGTTGCAGACTGTGCCGATAGTGCTCGGCATCCACCGGCCAGTTCGGCAGGCGACCGGTCAGGGCTTCATCGGCGCGCGGGCCGATCCAGCGGCGCAGGGCCGCACGTTGTTGCGCCCGGCTTTGCAGCAGCTGGTCCTCCTGTTCGGCCAGCAGCGCCGCTTCCTGTTTGGGGCCGACGCTGTCGGCGGGCTGGCCACGGCCACCGGCCAGGCGCGCGCGCACCGCTTTGGCCAGCAGATCGTTCTCGCCGTAGAGAGTCTGGAACAGCGCCAGCTTCTCCTCGACGGCGAGCGCCGAGATCCAGGCCAAGGCGGTTTGCCGGCGGACCTTGAGCCGTTCGACCCGCTGTTCCAGCGTCGCCCGCTCGACCCCGGCCCGAGCCAC
>JBFJZW010000425.1:0-2476 GCA_041621875.1 Pseudomonas sp.
CAATTCTGCGGTAAAGTGCCTTTTGTATACAATCTGACTAAATAGTCGGTACATATTGTGCGCCGGAGTAACCTCCAGCGGGCAATGAGTGTGCAGCTCGGTACTACCCTTTTCGTCAACTTTTTGGAGTGCTACACGCAATGGCAAAGATCGTCGACATCAAAGGCCGTGAGGTTCTCGATTCCCGTGGTAACCCGACTGTGGAAGCCGATGTAATTCTCGACAGCGGCATCATGGGCAGCGCCTGCGCGCCGTCCGGTGCCTCCACCGGTTCGCGTGAAGCGCTGGAATTGCGTGATGGCGACAAGAGCCGTTATATGGGTAAGGGCGTGCTGAAAGCCGTTGCCAATATCAATGGCCCGATCCGCGACCTGTTGCTGGGTAAGGATGCCACCGACCAGAAAGCCCTCGACCTGGCGATGATCGCCCTCGACGGCACCGAAAACAAAGCCACCCTGGGTGCCAACGCCATCCTCGCCGTGTCCCTGGCCGCGGCCAAGGCAGCCGCTCAGGCCAAGGGCGTGCCGCTGTACGCACATATCGCCGACCTGAACGGCACGCCGGGCGTCTACTCGATGCCGGTGCCGATGATGAACATCATCAACGGCGGCGAGCACGCCGATAACAACGTCGATATCCAGGAATTCATGGTGCAGCCGGTCGGTGCCAAGACCTTCGCCGACGCTCTGCGCATGGGCACCGAGATTTTTCATCACCTCAAGGCTGTACTGAAGGCCCGCGGCCTGAGCACCTCGGTCGGTGATGAAGGCGGCTTCGCGCCGAACCTGGCCTCCAACGAAGACGCTCTGGCTGCTATCGCCGAAGCCGTAGCTAACGCCGGTTACACCCTGGGCGACGACGTCACCCTGGCCCTGGACTGCGCCTCCAGCGAGTTCTTCAAGGACGGTCAGTACGACCTGGCTGGCGAAGGCAAGGTCTTCGACGCTGCTGGTTTCGCCGACTACCTGGCCGGCCTGTCCGAGCGTTATCCGATCATCTCCATCGAAGACGGCATGGACGAGTCCGACTGGGCTGGCTGGAAAGTCCTGACCGACAAGATCGGCGACAAGGTGCAGCTGGTCGGTGACGACCTGTTTGTGACCAACACCAAGATCCTCAAGCGCGGCATCGACGAGTCGATCGGCAACTCGATCCTGATCAAGTTCAACCAGATCGGCACCCTGACCGAGACCCTGGAAGCCATCCAGATGGCCAAGGCCGCCGGTTACACCGCCGTGATCTCGCACCGCTCGGGCGAAACCGAAGACAGCACCATCGCCGACCTCGCCGTAGGCACTGCTGCTGGCCAGATCAAGACCGGTTCGCTGTGCCGCTCGGACCGCGTGTCCAAGTACAACCAGCTGCTGCGCATCGAAGAGCAGTTGGCAGGTAAGGCACCTTACAAAGGCCGCGCCGAGTTCCGTGGTTGAGCTCAATCGTGTTAAAAGAGGGGCGGCGCGAGTCGCCCCTTTTTCGTCCGGACGTTTTTCCTGTCATGCGTAGTCCTTATTGGTTGCTGCTTGTTCTGATCCTGCTGCTGGCTGGCCTGCAGTACCGTCTGTGGGTGGGCGATGGCAGCCTGGCCCAGGCCACCCAGTTGAAGCAGCAGATTGCCGAGCAGCAGGGCGAGAACAAGCAGCTGCAGGAGCGCAATCGTATTCTCGAAGCGGAAGTGCTGGAGCTGAAAAGCGGCATGGAAACCGTCGAGGAGCGCGCCCGTCATGAACTGGGCATGCTCAAAGAGGGCGAAACCCTCTATCAGCTGACCGAATGAATACCCCCGAATTACCCCCTTTCTGGGCCCTGATCCCGGCAGCCGGCATCGGCAGTCGGATGGCGGCCGACCGGCCCAAGCAATACCTGGAAGTGGCCGGCAAGACCATTATTGAACACAGCCTGGCGTGCTTTCTCGACCACCCGCAGTTACTTGGGGTGGTGGTCAGCCTGGCACTCGACGATCCTTACTGGCCGCATCTGGCCTGCGCCGCTGAGCCACGCCTGCAGCGCGCCGAGGGTGGCCGCGAACGCGCCGACTCGGTGCTTAACGGCCTGCTGCGGTTGAGCGAGCTGGGCGCGCGGGACGGCGATTGGGTGCTGGTGCATGATGCCGCGCGGCCCAATCTGGCTCGCTCGGACCTGGATCTGCTGCTCGCGGAGCTGGCCGCTGATCCGGTCGGCGGCCTGCTTGCGGTGCCGGCGCGCGATACCCTCAAGCGTGCGGGCCCGGATGGGCGGGTGCGGGAAACCGTCGACCGGGCGACGATCTGGCAGGCTTATACGCCGCAGATGTTTCGCCTGGGCGAATTGCAGCGAGCCCTGGCGGATGCCCTGCTGGCGGGTGTGGTAATTACCGATGAGGCCTCGGCCATGGAGTGGGCGGGGCATGCGCCACGCCTGATCGAGGGGCGGGGGGACAACCTGAAGGTGACGCGCCCCGAAGATCTGCTGGGTCTGCGCCGCTTGTGGCGCGTTTAGC
>JBFJZW010000426.1:0-2462 GCA_041621875.1 Pseudomonas sp.
AGCGCCCGCAGGGCTTCGCCATCCAGGCGTCCGTCGCCGGCCAGCTGAGCCCGTTCCAGCAGGTTGCGCAGCTCGCGCACGTTGCCGCGCCAGGGCTGGGCGCTGAGCAGGGCGAGGGCGGCGTCGGTCACTTCCAGCGGGGCCTGGGCGGAGCGGTTGGCGATATCGTCGAGCAGGTGTTCGACCAGCGCGGCAATATCCTCGCGGCGCTCGCGCAGCGGCGGTACGCGCAGGGCCAGGACGTTGAGGCGGTAGTAGAGGTCGTCGCGGAACTGGCCAGCGGCGACGTTGGCTTCCAGGTCGATATGGGTGGCGGCGATTACCCGCACATTCAGCGGCTTGACCTGATTCGAGCCCAGCGGCTCCACCTCCTGCTCCTGCAGTACGCGCAGCAGCTTGGCCTGCAGCGGCAGGGGCAGGTCGCCGATTTCGTCGAGAAACAGGGTGCCGCCATTGGCCACTTCGAACTTGCCGATACGCGCCTTGCGGTCCGCGCCGGTAAAGGCCCCGGGGGCGGTGCCGAACAGCTCGGCCTCGACCAGGGTTTCCGGGATGGCCGCCACGTTGACCGCGACGAAGGGGCCGTTGGCCCGCGGCGACAGGTTGTGGATGCCCTGGGCCAGCAGCTCCTTGCCGGTGCCGGTTTCGCCGCGCAGCAGCACCGTGGCGTCCAGTTGCGCGGCGCGCCGAGCCTGGCGCTTGACCTCGCTGGCCGCGCTGCTCGCGCCGATAAAGCCGGCGATGGTGTAGCGCGCCCGGCGCGCCTTGGCCAGCTCGTGCTGGGTGGCCACTAGCTGGCTTTGCAGCAGGTTGAACTTGGCCATCAGGGGTTTCAGGTGGCGCGCACGGTCGAACAGGACAAAGCCCAGCGCCCCGACCAGGGTGCCGTCCGCGTCGCGCAGGGGAATGCGGGTGACCACGAAGTGCTCGCTGCCGAAGGCCATCAGGTCGAGCATGCTCGGCTGGCCGCTCTCCACCACCTCGCGCAGCTTGCTCGCCGGCAGCACCTCTTCGATCTGCTTGCCGAGCACACTGCGCGGGTCGGCGATGCCGACCTTTTCGGCGTACTTGTCGTTGATCCAGACGATCCGCGCCTGGCGGTTGACCGCGATGGTGCCCTCGCACTGGGCGTTGAGGTGGTCGAACAGCAGGGGCATGGCCACGGCGCGAAAGCGTTCGGGGGAGACGCCGATGATCAGGCCGTGCTGATCGAGGTCGTCGCGGGAGATGGCCATGGCCCAGGGGTTCCGTCGCAACAAGGGCCCCGATTATGCTCAGGTGCGCGGGCCAGCGGCAAGCCGCGGTCTGCCGCCGCGGCATATGCCGTTAGTCCGGCGAAATCGACCGTTCGTGCGCTGGCTTTACGCCATCAGTCCGTAAGCCTGTGTCCACCTGGCAAAACTGGTTAGAGTCGGGACAGTGCCGTGTCTAAGCGGCCCTTTGCCAGTGGGATCGCCATGTTTTTCAAGCCCTCTGTTCGAAGTCAGCCATCTGGCAGCCGCAGCTCCGCCGCGTTGCAGGATATCGGCCAGCACTCGCTGATGCGCATGGTGTTCGCCACCACCGGAATCACCCTCGGGCTGTTCAGCGTGCTGCAGTTTCTCGGCGGCAACTACCTGTTTGCCGGCCTCGAACTGGCGCTGACCCTGCTGCTGTTCTGGGGCGCGTGGCGGATCGTCGGCGTGCGCAATCTGTTGCCCTGGATCTACCTCTACCTGCTGCCGACCTTCAGTTTTCTGCTGTACATCATGGTCATGCCGCAGGCCTCGCAGACGGCGTTCGTCTGGGTCTACATCATCCCCGTGCTGGCCTACCTGCTGCTCGGGCGCGTTCGCGGCGGCCTGCTGACCCTGCCCTTTGTGCTGCTGGCCACGCTGCTGTACCTGTACAAGTACCAGGTGGTGCTCGATAGCAGCGGCCTGATCGACCTGGGCAATGCGCTGTTCTGCGGGTTGCTGATCATGGTCTTTATGCACCTCTACGAAACCCGCCGCGCCGCCGCGCACCGGCAGCTGCAACGCATGGCGCGTACCGATGCGCTGACCGGCGTGGCCAACCGCGGCAGTTTCCAGCAAGCGCTGGAACAGAGCATCCGCGAAGCCGAGCGCAGCCAGAGCCGGCTGGTGCTGGTGATCATGGACGTCGACCACTTCAAGACGGTGAATGACCGCTGGGGCCATGACGCCGGCGACCAGGCCCTGCGCCAGATCTGCAACAGCCTGGGCAAGCGCTTGCGGGTGACCGACAGCCTCGGCCGCCTGGGTGGCGAAGAGTTCGGCATGCTGCTGCGCAATACCGACCGCCGCGGGGCCGAGCCCCTGGTCGAAGCCCTGCGCCAGCAGATCAATGCCAGCCCCCTGCAGTACGCCGGGCAGAGCATCCCCCTGTCCGCCACCTTCGGCCTCGCCGAATGGCCCGTGGATGGCCGCAGCGCCGACGAACTCTACCGCTGCGCCGACCTC
>JBFJZW010000427.1:0-2451 GCA_041621875.1 Pseudomonas sp.
CTGAAGGCTAGCCGGTTTTATGCCAACAGCGCCTCTGGGGCTGGGTGGGCGACTAACGCGGGAAGGGCGCAGGGTGCGCCGTGCGCACCGCTGGCAGGAGGCTGGCACGGGTGGTGCCGCGCTCGGGCACGCAACAAAAAGCCCCAAGGGCGGATGCCGTTGGGGCTTTTAAGTGAAGGCCGGTTTTAGTGGCTGGCGAGTTGCGAGTCGGTCAGTTGGTGTTCTTCGCCGGCATAGTAGGCGCGCACGCGTGGGTCCATTACTGCTCGCCACAGTGGCGGGAACAGCGCCAGAACGATCATTCCGGCATAGCCGTTGGGCAGTTGCGGGCTGTCGTCGAAGTGGCGCAGCACCTGGTAGCGCCGTTTGGCATAGGCGTGATGGTCGGAATGGCGCTGCAGGTGGAAGAGAAACAGGTTGGTCAGCAGGAAGTTGCTGTTCCAGGAGTGGGTCGGATTGGTGCGTTCATAGCGGCCGTTGTCCAGTTTGCGCCGGTGCAGGCCGTAATGCTCCACGTAGTTGACGATTTCCAGCAGGGTAAAGGCGACGATCGACTGGCCAATAAAGAATAGTGCGCCGAGCCAGCCGAAGGCCAGGGTGAAACCGAGCAGAAACAGGGCGCTGATGGCGTACCAGACGATCAGCTCGTTGCGCCAGTGCAGGGCGGGCAGGCCCTTGCGCTTGAGGCGCTCGGCCTCGAGCGCGAAGGCATTGAGGAAATTGTGCTTGTAGGCGTGGGGCAGGAAGGCATACAGGCTTTGGCCATAGCGCGAGGAACTGGCGTCTTCCGGGGTTGATACATGCACATGGTGGCCGCGCACATGCTCGATCTTGAAGCCGCCGTAGCACACCGCCGCCAGCAGCAGGCCACCGGCGTTCTGCTCGAGTTTCGGGTCCTTGTGGATCAGTTCGTGGGCCACGGTAATGCCGATGGCACCGGTGACCGTACCCACCGAGAGCACCCAGCCCAGCTGACCGAGCCAGTTCCAGGCCTGATAATCGACGAAGACCCAGCCGGCCCAGCCGAGCATGCCCAGCAGGAAGGGCACTGTGGCCAGGCTGAGCAGACGGTAGTAGGTCTGCTGCTCCATCTGCGGCACCTGCACGGCTTCGTCCGGGTTGGCCGGGTCACGGCCGACGATAAAGTCCAGCAGCGGGATCACGCCGAACACCACCAGTATCACCATCCAGGCCCAGGCATTGGCATGGTCGCTGCCTTGGGACCAGTAATAGCTTAGGGGAATACCCAGTACCGGGATCAGCCAGAACCAGTAACCAATGCTCTTGATGGCCAGCATCCAGTTGGAGGGAAGTCGTTCGAACATAGGGGGGGGGGCTCCGTATTCTTATTCTTGGGCGATAGCGCTAGTAGGATTGTAGGACAATGCGTTTTCGGCAACAGCCGCAGGGAGCCTACCTTTTGGCCTGAAAGTGCCCCGCCTGTGCCCTTGGCCCGGTAACACCCTGTGTTACACTCGCGCCCTGCGCATACCTGCCCACGCCAAGCCTGGCGGGGGTTTCAGTATCAATATCGCTTGCCCCAATAGGTCAGTAGAGCCTAAGGATCATCATGACGTTCAAGGCACCGGACAGCCTCGCCGAGCAGATCGCCCACCATCTGGCCGAACGCATCATTCGTGGTGAGTTGCAGGCCCGTGAGCGGATTCAGGAACAGAAGGTCACCCAGGCGCTGAATGTCAGCCGGGGTTCGGTGCGCGAAGCGCTGCTGATTCTCGAGCGTCGTCACCTGGTGGTGATTCCGCCGCGGCGCGGTGCCCAGGTGGCCGAGTTGACCCCGCACAAGGTCAAGAGCCTGTATGCCCTGGTGATGGAGCTGTACATCCTGCTGGGCAAGGCGGTGGCCGATGCCTGGCAGGTGGAGGACGACCTGGCCCCCTTCCTGGTTATCCAGCAACGGCTGATGGACAGTTTGCAGCGTGAGGACATCAACGCCTTCGTGGAAGGCAGCTTCGACATCATGCGCGCCGCGTTTCCCTTCGCCGATAACCCCTATTTGCAGGAAACCGTGGAGAATCTGCTGCCGGCGATCAGTCGCACCTATCACCTGGCGCTGGAGCGGCGAAAAAGCGAAATGGGCCAGTTTCTCAATACCTTCGCCCTGTTGCTGCAGGCGATCATCGCCCGCGATCACCCGCGTATTCGCGAGGTATTGCTCGGCTATGGCGAGCATAACTGTCAGCTGGTGCTGGCCGCCCTGGCCGAATCCTGAGGAAGACTGCCCATGCGGCTCAAGTGCATCAAGCTGGCGGGTTTCAAGTCATTCGTCGACCCCACCACGGTGACCTTCCCCAGTAATATGGCGGCGGTGGTCGGGCCCAACGGTTGCGGCAAGTCGAATATCATCGATGCGGTGCGCTGGGTGATGGGCGAGAGTTCGGCGAAGAACCTCCGTGGCGAGTCGATGACCGACGTCATCTTCAACGGCTCCAA
>JBFJZW010000428.1:0-2435 GCA_041621875.1 Pseudomonas sp.
ATCGCCCGCAATGCCATCGATCTGATGCACGCTCTGGGCTATGAGATGCCACGTATGGCGGTGCTGTCCGGTACCGAGGAAGTGACGCGCAGCATGCCGTCCAGCCAGGATGCCGCCGAACTGGTCAAACTGGCGGCGATCGGTGCCTTGCGCGGCGCCTGCGTCGAAGGACCGCTGGCCTTCGACAACGCGGTGTCGCTGGAGGCGGCGCGGATCAAAGGGATCGGCGGCGAGGTGGCGGGCAATGCCGACATCCTGTTGGTACCGAACCTGGAAGCCGGCAATTTTCTGTTCAAACAGATGGTGTATTTCATGAGTGCCACGGCCGCCGGCCTGGTGCTGGGCGCGCGGGTGCCGATCATTCTCACCTCGCGCGCCGACCCGCTGGAGGCGCGCCTGGCGTCCTGCGCCATGGCGTCCATTTTTATCGATCATTGTCGGCAGTCGCGCTGCCGCTCGCTGACTGGCTAAGCAACCCTGCGACCCAAGGAGAACCACGATGGCTGTGCAACGTTATGGCTTTATTTTCAAAGCACCTGGCATGCAGTTCCTCACCCACAACGGGTGCCTCGAGTCCGACACCTTCGCGGCGACCCTGTGTGGCGTGGCGGGGGTCGAGGAGGCGGTGCTGGTCGCGCAGGAAATGTTGACCCGGCATGTGCAACTGATCGAACTGTGCGGTGCCTTCACCAAGGCCGAAGTCGCGCAGATCCGCGTAGCCATCGACGACCGAATTCCAGTGGCCGCCGTGCACTACAGTCCCGAAACGCGCCAGCGCCTGCAGCAGACCTAGGTCTGAGCCCGGCCTACAGGCGTACCTCGGTCACGGCGTAGCCTGGATGCAATCCGGGAACGCTGCTGACCCCGTTGCGGATTACCTCCGGCTGCTGATTTTGTCTTCAGCGCGTGGTGGCCTAGTGCGCGTGAGCCATTTCAACCTGCCAGGCGGCAAGTACTCGCCGCCGCCACCAGTCGCTGCCTTCGATCAGCTGGCGGATCAGCGCCTGCTGCTGCGCGTCACCGGCGAACTGTTGCGGGCGCGGCAATACCGGTAGCCGAGGGAGCAAGGTCTGGTAGGCCTGCAGCTGTTCGTCGATGCTTTGCCGAGGGGCATTGGGGCAGGGCAGGAGTGGCAACTGTGGGCACAGGTAGAACAGCAACTGCCGGGTTGCCGTGTGCACTCGCTCGCTGGCGAACAACGCCAGGCTGCACGCATCGAGCAGCTCTGTGGCCAACGGCAGTCCCTCGGCTCCTCGGCTTTCGCTGATTTTCGCCCAGCGCGGCACCAGCTCCTGGCGAATGAAGCCATCCAGGCGCGCGGCCAGTTCATCCACGCTCAACCCCTGAAAATCTAGCTCGGAGCAGTCCTTGAGGATGCGCAGGTAGGTCTTGTCGACCAGGGTACGTCCGGCGTTTTGCCAGCCGCAGCCGGCGGCCTTGGCCAGGCTGCCATAGAACTGCAGCAACAGGGCATTCTCGCTGCTGCGCACATCCCTGCCCGAGGCAAACGCCGGATGTGGCTGTTGCCAGGCCTGGCGCAGGCGTTCGCCGAGCTGGACGAGGCGCAGGTTATCCAGGGTCATGTGTATCTCCGCGTGACTTGGCACGCCCTCAGGGTTGATTGGCCCGCAGTCCCGCCGCTCAGGCCAGAAGACGCTGCGCGCATCACTATAGGGCGATCCCCCTGGGCGGATTAGCACCAGCTGCCGGCTTCTGTCTGGGCCACGTGTGCCGGCGTCGGCTGGACCCTACGACGGTGCCGGGGTGGTCCTAATGGGGCGGCGGAGCTTTCTCTAGCATCGAAACCCAGTGATTTCATAGCCACAGGGTGTAGGTGAGCACATGACAATAAAACAGCACCACACAATCCCGCCCATGCACAGCCAGTCGCTGGACGAGGCGCAGCCGTCGGCGTCCTGGCTGATACGCCGCAAACAGAAACTCAACCTGTTACTGCCGGGTATCGTCGCCTCGGCGATAGTCGCCGCCAGTGCCTCTTTCCTCTCCGAGCATTACGGTGCACCGGTGATGTTGATGGCCTTGTTGCTGGGCATGGCGCTGGGTTTCCTTTCCGAGGAAGGGCGTGCGGTCGCGGGTATTCGCTTTACCTCCAGCACCATCCTGCGGATCGGCGTGGCTCTGCTGGGCATGCGTATCACCCTTGAGCAGATTCTCTCGCTGGGTGGCACGCTGATGGCGGTGGTGATCGGTGCAGTGTTCTTGACCATCAGTTTCGGCATCCTCCTTTCTCGGCTACTCGGCCAGTCACGCGATTTCGGCATTCTCAGCGGCGGCAGCGTGGGCATCTGCGGTGCCTCGGCGGCGCTGGCGATTAGCGCGGTACTGCCGCAGAACAAGGACAGCGAGCGCAACACCATCTTCACCGTGATCAGCGTGACCGCGCTGAGCACCATCGCGATGATCGCCTACCCGCC
>JBFJZW010000429.1:0-2432 GCA_041621875.1 Pseudomonas sp.
AGGCGATCTTCAACTTCCGCTTCTCCACCGAGTCCACGGTCGAAGGCCTGCAGAAGCGCGTCGAAGCCATTCTCGACAAGCACGGCCTGGACTACCACCTGGAGTGGGCACTGTCCGGCCTGCCCTTCCTCACCGAGCCGGGTGCCCTGCTCGACGCCGTGGCCGCCAGCATCAAGACGGTCACCGGCCGCGACACCCAGCCCTCGACCAGCGGCGGCACGTCCGACGGGCGCTTTATCGCCACCCTCGGCACCCAGGTGGTGGAGCTCGGCCCGGTCAACGCCACCATTCACCAGATCAACGAGCGGGTACTGGCCAGCGACCTGGATGTGCTGACCGAAATCTATTACCAGACCCTCGTGAAATTGCTCTCGTAATGCTCATCTGCCCCATCTGCCAGGGTGCGCTGAGCGCCGTCGACAACAGCGTGGTCTGCCCGGCCGGCCATCGTTTCGACCGCGCGCGCCAGGGTTACCTGAACCTGCTGCCGGTGCAGCACAAGAACAGCCGCGACCCCGGCGATAACGCCGCCATGGTCGAGGCGCGCCGGCGCTTTCTCGACGGTGGTCATTACGCACCGCTGGCAGAACGCCTGGCGCAGCTCGCGGCCAGCTACAAGCCCGCGCGCTGGCTGGATATCGGCTGCGGCGAGGGTTATTACACCGCACAGCTCGCCGCCGCCCTGCCCCAGGCCGACGGCTATGCCCTGGATATTTCCCGCGAAGCGGTCAAGCGGGCCTGCAAACGTGCGCCCCAGCTGAGCTGGCTGGTGGCGAGCATGGCCCGGGTACCCCTGGCGGACGCCAGCTGCCAACTGCTCGCCAGCGTATTCAGCCCCCTCGACTGGCAGGAAGCCAGACGCCTGCTCGCCCCCGGCGGCGGCCTGTTGCGCATGGGCCCGACCCGCGAGCACCTGATGCAGCTGCGGCAGAAGCTCTATGACGAGGTGCGCGACTATGATGATCAGAAGCACCTGGAGCGGATCCCCGAGGGCATGCGCCTGGCCCACAGCGAAACCCTGAGTTTCAACCTGCAACTGGACAGCAGCCAGGCCCGCGCCGACCTGCTGGCCATGACCCCGCACGGCTGGCGAGCCAGCGCCGAGAAGCGCGCTGCGGTGATCGCCGAACCCTGCGCAGTGACCGTTGCCATCCGCTACGACTGGATCGAGAGACTATGACCATGCGCCAACCGGATATCGAGATCTACCTGAAAGACGCCGACCACACTGCCATCGGCGAATGGCTGAGCCAGGCCCTGGGCAGCTGCACGCCCTGGCAACAGAAGGGCCAGACCTACAAATGCCTGGCCGGCAAGGTACCCGTGACCTGGCTGCCGAAAGCCGTGGGCAAGTGGCACAGCCTGTACCTGGAAAGCGACGCCACGCCCTGGGCCGACGACCTGGCCTGCGCCCAGGCCGCCTTCGCCGCGCTGAATGTGGAAGTACGCTGCGCACCCGGCGGCTGGCAGGAAGAAGAAAGCGACGAACAGGCCGACCGCTGGATGCGCATCAGCGCCGATGGGGTAGAGGAAATCACCTGGCGCACCGGTTAACCGACCGCTGAAAACTACTGCGCTCGGCTATCCTGCGTTGGAAGCAGCCTCAAAATGCTCATGTACAGACGTACACTCCGCTTTTTCGGCTACTTCCGCCTTGCCTAGCCATCGCTCGCTACGTTTTCAACGACCGGTTTTCAAAGAGACACAAAAAACCCCGCCTAGGCGGGGTTTTGTTTAGCTGGGCGTTTACTTCTTGCCCAGTTTCTTCAGCTCTTCGTCACGCAGTTCGCGGCGCAGGATCTTGCCGACGTTGGTGGTCGGCAGTACGTCGCGGAACTCCACGGCCTTGGGCACCTTGTAGCCGGTGACGTTGGCGCGCATGTGCTCCATGACCTGCTCTTTGGTCAGGGTTTCACCCGGCTTGACCACCACGAAGATCTTGATCGCTTCGCCCGACTTCTCATCCGGCACACCGATGGCGGCGCACTGCAGCACGCCCGGCAGGGTGGCCAGCACGTCTTCCAGCTCGTTGGGGTAGACGTTGAAGCCGGACACCAGAATCATGTCCTTCTTGCGGTCGACGATGCGCATATAACCGTCTTCCTGGATCACCGCGATATCGCCGGTCTTCAACCAGCCTTCGGCGTCGAGGATTTCGTCGGTGGCTTCCTGGCGCTGCCAGTAGCCCTTCATCACCTGCGGGCCCTTGACGCACAGTTCGCCAATCGAACCCAGGGGCTGCTCGACGCCTTCGTCGTCGATCACCTTGCACTGGGTCGACGGCACCGGAATGCCGATGGTGCCGATCTGGATATTGCTGATTGGATTGACCGATGCCACCGGGCTGGTTTCGGTCATGCCGTACCCCTCGCAGATGGCGCAGCCGGTGACCTGCTGCCAGCGCTCGGCGGTGGCCAGCTGCAGGGCCATGC
>JBFJZW010000430.1:0-2425 GCA_041621875.1 Pseudomonas sp.
ATCTCGCTGCTGGATACCCAGCGGCGCCTTCAGTGTCACCCATGAACCGCCGTATGCGGAACCGCACGTACGGTGGTGTGAGAGGGCGGCGGGAGTAATCCCGCTCCCTACTCGATACCTGAAATTTGCCTAGGTAGCGCGTGCAGGGTGGGTTAGTGGCGCACAAACGGGTTGGTGAAGTTACTGCGGAATTTGTGCGCCGCGTAACCCACCAAGTGGTGATCGGCCTGACCCACCTGGTGGGTTACGGCGCAACTGATTAGGTATCAGCCAGCTAGCCCGTGATCATGTGCCTAACCCGCCCTACGCCTAGCGCAGCAATTCCAAGAGTATATCCAGCGCCGGGTCGATGTCCTGCGCCTCGATGGCGCCGAAACCGAACAGCAGCCCCGGCATGCCTGGACCTTCGGCGTAGAAGGGCGAGAGGTCGAGGAGCCGTACGCCGCGCTCGGCCAGTTGCGCGCACAGCCGGGTGCCGTCCAGCGGTTGGCGCAGGCGTGCGGCCAGGTGGATGCCGGCTACCGCCGGCAAGGCTTCCAGCCAGGGCGCCAGATCGCCCGCGAGTCGGCTCAGCAGGCGTTGACGGCGCTGGGCGTATTCGCGTTGCAGGCGCCGCGTGTGTTTGGCGAATTCGCCGTTGCCGATGAAGTGCGCCAACGCCATCTGTTGCAGGCTTTCACTGTGCTGGTCGGCGAGTTGTTTGGCCGCCGTGAGTTCGCCGCGCAGGGCGGCTGGCATCAACAGGTAGCCGAGGCGCAACTCGGGGAACAGGGTCTTGGAGAAGGTGCCGATATAGGCGACGCGGCCTTCGCGGTCGAGGCTCTGCAGGGACTCCAGCGGACGGCCGTCGAAGCGGTATTCGCCATCGTAGTCGTCTTCGATGATCAGCGCCTGGCGCCTGCGCGCCCACTCCAGCAACGCCAGACGGCGTGGCAGGCTCATCGCGTGGCCCAGCGGGAACTGGTGTGAGGGCGTCACGTAGACCAGCTTGGCCTGCGCCGGCAGGCAGTCCACGCGCAGCCCTTCGCGATCCACCGCTACGCCGACTACCTGGGCGCCGGCCGCCTCGAAGGCCATGCGCGCGGGTGGGTAGCCGGGCTCCTCGACCACGGCCAGATCCCCCGGTGCCAGCATCACCCGCGCCAGCAGGTCGATGGCCTGCTGCGCGCCCTGGCTGACCAGGATGTCCTGCCAGTCGCAGCGCACCGCCCGGTTGATTGCCAGGTAGCGCGAGATCGCCAGGCGTAGCTCCGGGTAGCCGAGCGCCTCGGTATAGAAGGCCGGACTGCGCGCCTGCAAGCGCAGGGCGCGCTGCAGGCAGGTGCGCCAGGTGTCGAAGGGGAAGCGGCGTTTATCGGTGGTGCCGCCGGCGAAGCTGTAGCGCGCCGGCTGTTGCGCCGGCATGCGCCAGTTGGCGGCGATTGTTCGCCAGCGCGGATTGGCTTGCAGGGCGGCGGGCGGCGTAGGCGGGCGTTCGGCCGGCGCCAGGTGGCTACTGACATAGGTGCCGCTGCCGACCTTACCCTGCAGGAAACCCTCGGCGGCCAGTTGCTCGTAGGCTGCGCCGACGGTCTTGCGCGACACCGCCAGGCGTTCGGCGAGCAGGCGCGTCGGCGGCAGGCGATCGCCGGCGGCCAGGCGACCCTCGAGCATGGCTGCGCGCAGCTGCCGGTAGAGCTGGCCGGCGAGATCCTGGCGGCCGTCGAGGGCGAGGTGCAGTTCCACTGAATTGGTTACCTGGAAAATCTAATAATTGGCTATTCGCCTGGGCCAAAGGGCGGCTTAGAGTAGCGCCGTGGTTCGCAAGGGGCGAGCCCTGGAATGAAGAGGAATCGACCATGAGTGGCCGTATCAACTGGTACAAACTGTCCCCGGCGGCCTACGAGGCGATGCTCGGCCTGGAGCAGGCCCTGGAGAAGTCCGGCCTGGAGCTTTCCCTGCTGGAGCTGCTGCGCCTGCGCGCCTCGCAGCTCAACGGCTGCGCCTATTGCGTGAACATGCATGGCAACGATGCGCGCCAGGCCGGCGAGACCGAGCAGCGTCTGCAGTGCCTGAGCGTGTGGCGCGAGACCGGGTTCTTCACTCCGCGCGAGCGCGCCGCCCTGGCCTGGACCGAGAGCCTGACGCTGCTGGCCGAGAAGGGCGCACCGCAGGCGCAGTTCGAGGCGCTGCGCGAGCACTTTAGCGAGAAGGAAGTGGTCGACCTGACCCTGGCCATCGGCACCATTAATACCTGGAATCGCTTCGGAGTCGGATTTGCCTTGCAGCCCGAGTAAGGAGGCCCCCATGTATCGGCGCGCAATGCCAGCACCAGCGCCGTAGGCGGCGCGGCGGGGATGGTCGCAGGGCGCGCTTCGGCAGCCTAGCGTTTCGCCAGCAGGGTGCGGGCGAAGATCAGGGTGCCGAGGCCCCAGGTGCCATTGAG
>JBFJZW010000431.1:0-2407 GCA_041621875.1 Pseudomonas sp.
CTGTTCAACCTGGTCACGCGCAATAACCGCCTGGTCGCCGCCGGCAGCCTGGACACCGGTGCCGGGCGCATGAGCCTGAAGGTGCCCGGGGTGATCGAAAACCTCGAAGACGTGCTGAGCATGCCGGTCAAGGTGGTGGACGGCAGCGTGGTCACCTTCGGCGACGTGGCCACCATCCACCGTACCTTCAAGGACCCCACGGGCTACGCGCGGATCAACGGCCAGCCGGCCATCGTCCTGGAAGTGGCCAAGCGCAGCGGGGCCAACATCATCGAGACCATCGAGCAGGTCAAGGCGCTGATGGCCCAGGCTCAACCGCTGCTGCCCGAAGGCCTGCAGGTCAGCTACATCATGGACCAGTCGCAGGAGGTCAAGGGCATGCTCGGCGACCTGCTCAACAACGTGATGACCGCCATCGTCCTGGTGCTGATCCTGGTGGTGGCGAGCATGGGCATGCGCTCGGCGCTGCTGGTCGGCCTGACCATTCCCGGGGCCTTCCTGACCGGCATTCTGCTGATCTGGATGCTCGGTTTCACCCTCAATATCGTCGTGCTGTTCAGCCTGATTCTGGTCGCCGGCATGCTGGTGGACGGGGCCATCGTGGTCTCCGAACTGGCCGACCGCTACCTGCACCAGGGGCAGAACCCGCGCCAGGCCTGGGCCAATGCCGCGACGCGGATGGCCTGGCCGGTGATCGCCTCCACCGCCACCACCCTGGTGGTGTTCCTGCCGCTGCTGTTCTGGCCCGGGGTGGTCGGCCAATTCATGAAGTACCTGCCGGCCACGGTGATCGTCTGCCTGCTCGCCTCCCTGGCCATGGCCCTGGTGTTTCTGCCGGTGCTCGGCGCGGTAACCGGCGGCCAGCCCGCGGCCCAGCCCGAGCAGGCCAGCCGCAGCGCCCAGGCCTATCGCCGCCTGCTCGGCCGGCTGCTCAAGCGCCCGGGTCTGACCCTGCTCGGCATGCTGGCCCTGATCGCCCTGATCTACACCGCCTACGGCCGCTTCAACCATGGCGTGGAATTCTTCCCCAAGGTCGAACCGGAAAACGCGCAGATCTGGCTGCGCGCCCGCGGCGACCTGTCGGTGCTGGAAAAGGACAGCCTGCTGCAACAGGTGGAAAAGCGCCTGCTCGGCATGAGCGAGGTCAAGGCCCTGTATGCCCGCTCCCTGGCCCAGCCGGACGGACAGCTGGGGGCGGATGTGATCGGCACCCTGCAATTCCAGTTCGTCGAATGGCATGAGCGACGTCCGGCCAGCCGCATACTTGCCGATATGAGCGAGCGCACGGCGGATATTCCCGGCATCGTGCTGGAGTTCCGCGAACAGGAACAGGGCCCCAGCGGCGGCAAGCCGGTCAAACTGCAGATCAGCGCCCTGGACCCGGTCAAGGCCGAGCAGTGGGTCGAGCAGGTGCGCGCGAACATGCAACGCCTGGGCGGCTTCAAGGACATCGAGGACGACCGCGCCCTGCCCGGCATCGAATGGCGGATCAAGGTCGACCGCGAGGCCGCCGCGCGTTTCGGCGCGGATGTGCTGAGCGTGGGCAACGCGGTGCAGATGATCACCAATGGCCTGAAGCTGGCCACCTACCGCCCGGAAGACGCCACCGACGAGGTGGACATCCGCGTGCGCCTGCCGGGCAACTGGCGCTCCCTCGATCAGCTCGGTCGCCTGACCCTGAACACGCCAAGCGGCCAAGTGCCGCTGTCGAACTTCGTCGACCTGCAGCAGGCCCCCAAGGTCGGCACCCTGCGCCGGGTCGATGGCAGCCGGACCATTACCCTGCAGGCCGACATGGCCGAGGGCGCACGCCTGGACGAACGCCTGCAGGCCCTGCGCCAGGCCATGGGCGAGGTACCTGGCGATGTGCAGGTGACCTTCGCCGGCGAGGACGCCGACCAGCGCGAGGCGGCCACCTTCCTGATGACCGCCTTCGGCGTGGCGATCTTCCTGATGTTTATCATCCTGGTGACCCAGTTCAACAGCATCTACCAGGCGATTTTGGTGCTTTCGGCCATCGTGCTGTCCACCGCCGGGGTGCTGATGGGCCTGCTGGTCAATGGCCAGTCGTTCGGCATTGTCATGGTCGGCATGGGCCTGATCGCCCTGGCCGGCATCGTGGTGAACAACAACATCATCCTGATCGACACCTACAACCAGCTGCGCCGCCAGGGCCTGGAGCCCCACGCAGCGGCGCTGGAAACCGGCAGCCTGCGTCTGCGTCCGGTGCTGCTCACGGCGGTGACCACCATTCTCGGCCTGATGCCCATGGTGCTCAGCGTCAACGTCGACCTGCTGACCCCGAGCCTGGGCATCGGCGCGCCCTCGACCCAGTGGTGGACCCAGCTGTCCAGCGCCATCGCCGGCGGCCTGAGCTTCGCCACCGTGCTGACCCTGTTGCTAACCC
>JBFJZW010000432.1:0-2397 GCA_041621875.1 Pseudomonas sp.
GAAACACTAATAACCCTGCGACAATCTGGGTTGTTTCAGCCTGCTGCGCTTGCCGTTATACTGACGCCCGCTCGCGAAACCGTGGCCGCGGGCGTGACTAGCCACGATGAGGGTGTACCGTGAACCTGATTAAAAAGATCCTGGTAGCACCTGCTACCGTATTGGCCCTGTGGGCAGTGACTGCTCAGGCCACGACCGACGAAGCCATTGCCGAGCGCCTGAAGCCGGTCGGTGAAGTCTGCGTGATGGGCGAAGAATGCAAGGGCGTCGGTGCCGTGGCGGTTGCCGCTGGCGGTGCCGCACGCACTGCCGATGACATCGTGGCCAAGCACTGCGGTGCCTGCCATACCCCGGGTATCCTCGGCGCGCCGATGATCGGCGATACCGCCGCCTGGAAGGCCCGTGCCAGCAATGGCTTAGACGGCTTGCTGGCTAATGCCATCTCCGGCATCAATGCCATGCCGCCGAAAGGCACCTGCGCCGATTGCTCGGATGACGAGCTGCGTGAAGCGATCCAGAAGATGTCCGGCCTGTAATACGCCAGACACTGCTGTAAAAAAGCCGCCTGATCAGGCGGCTTTTTTCTGCGCCACGAGAAGTCGCGCCGGGCAACTCCTCGTGGTCAGTGGCACTCAATCGATAAAACTGACCTGGCCATCCTTGAGCGAGTCGATGCGTGCCAGGGACTCGACCCGGTAGCCCTGGGCATCCAGCTCGGTGCGGCCGCGCTGGAAGGACTTCTCGATCACCACGCCAATCCCGGCGATGCTCGCGCCGGCCTGGCCGATCAGGTCGATCAGGGCGCGGGCGGCGTGGCCGTTGGCGAGGAAGTCGTCGATCAGCAGCACATGATCCTTGGCGTTCAGGTGTTTGGCCGAGATGGCCAGGGTGCTTTCGGTCTGCTTGGTGAAGGAAAACACCGTGGAGATATACAGGTCGTCCTTGAGCGTCAGCGACTGGTATTTGCGCGCGAAGATCACCGGCACGCCCAGCTCCAGACCGGCCATCACCGCTGGGGCAATGCCCGAGGCTTCGATGGTGACGATCTTGCTGATGCCCTGGCCGGCAAAGCGCCGGGCGAATTCATGGCCGATCTGCTGCATCAGCTTGAGGTCGATCTGGTGGTTGAGAAAGGCATCGACCTTGAGCACCTGCTCCGAGAGCACGGTGCCTTCCTCGCGAATCTTCTGTTTTAGCGCTTCCACGCGGTTACCCTCGTTGTTCTTTCTAATGCCCGGTCTGTGCCGGGATGTAATGGTGCAGCGTAGCGCGGATGCACTCAGCGGCGAAATGCGCGCCGGATGCATCCTGCGCCCGTCGATTATTTCTTCAGCATGGCGCGCATATTGGCCAGGGCCGAGTTGCCGGTAGCGGCCTTGACCTCGGGTGGTGCGTCGTCCTGGCCTTCCCAGACCAGATCCTCGGGCGGCAGCTCGTCGAGAAAACGGCTCGGCGAGCAGTCGATGATCTCGCCGTACTGCTTGCGCTTGGCGGCGAAGGTCATGGTCAGGTTGCGCTTGGCGCGGGTGATGCCGACATAGGCCAGACGGCGCTCTTCCTCGACGGTATCGGCCTCGATGCTGGAACGGTGGGGGAGAATTTCCTCCTCCACGCCGAGGATATACACCGACGGATATTCCAGGCCCTTGGAGGCGTGCAGGGTCATCATCTGTACGCCCTCGGCCCCTTCTTCCTCTTCCTGCTGGCGTTCGAGCATGTCGCGCAGCACCAGTTTGCCGATGGCGTCCTCGATGGTCATCTCGCCGTCTTCGTCGCGCTCCAGCGTGTTCTTCAGCGCCTCGACCAGGAACCAGACGTTGCCCATGCGCGCGTCGGCGACCTTGTCGCTGGAGGCGTTCTGCCGCAGCCAGTTCTCGTAGTCGATATCCATGACCATGCTGCGGATCGCCGCAATCGGGTCGTTTTGCGCGCACTCCTGGCGCACCCGATCCATCCACTTGGTAAAGCGTGCCAGACGCTCGGTATAGCGCGCGTCCAGCTGCTCACCGAGGCCCATCTCGCCGGCGGCGGCGTACATGCTGATCTTGCGTGCGGTGGCGTAGTTGCCGAGCTTTTCCAATGTGGTGGAGCCGATCTCCCGGCGCGGCACGTTGATCACCCGCAGGAAGGCGTTGTCGTCATCCGGGTTGACCAGCAGGCGGAAGTAGCTCATCAGGTCCTTCACCTCCTGGCGGGCGAAGAAGCTGGTGCCGCCGCTCAGGCGATAGGGGATCTGATGGTGCTGCAACTTCAGCTCCATCAGCTTGGCCTGGTAGTTGCCGCGATAGAGGATGGCGTAGTCGCTGTAGGGGCGCTGGGTGCGCAGGTGCTCGGTGAGGATTTCCAGGGCCACCCGCTCGCACTCGGCGTCTTCGTTCTTGCAGCGGATCACGCGGA
>JBFJZW010000433.1:0-2294 GCA_041621875.1 Pseudomonas sp.
CGTCTGTGGCGCCGGACGGCCGTTGGAGATGATCTGCGTGGCGATCGCGGTCGCCTCCGCGTACCCGATCGCGAAGCCCAGCGACGAGTTCTTCGTGAGGTTCAGGTACTGGCTCGTCAGGGGCGGAATGATGACCCGCAGGGCCTGGGGAATGATCACCAGCCGCAGGGTCTTGCCCGCCGGCAGGCCCAGGGAGCGCGCCGCCTCGGTCTGGCCATGGCTGACCGCCATGATCCCGGAACGCACGTTCTCGGCGATAAAGGCCGCGGTGTAGATGGTCAGCGCCAGGGTCAGGGCCATCAGTTCGGGAATCAGCACCCAGCCGCCGCGGAAGTTGAAGCCGCTCAGCTCAGGGGTGCTCCATTGCAGCGGATTGCCGGTCAGCACTATCGCCAGGCCGGGCAGGATCAGCAACAGCGGTACCGCGCCCAGGGACACCGGGAAGTATTTGCCGGTGGCCTCGAAACGCGCCCGCGACCAGCGCACCAGCAGCACCACGCCGATAATCGCGATCACCAGGGCCGCGATAAAGGTGCCGAAGCTCTCCGAAGGGCTGGGGGCCGGCATATACAAGCCGCGGCTGTTGAGGAAGAAGGTCTCACCCAGCCCCATGCTCTGGCGCGGCCCGGGCAACGACAGCATCACCGCGAAGTACCAGAAGAAGATCTGCAGCAGCGGCGGAATATTACGGAAGATCTCGATATAGACGGTGGCCAGCTTGCTGATCAACCAGTTGGGTGACAGCCGCGCGACACCGAGCAGAAAGCCCAGCATGGTCGCCAGGACGATGCCGATGACCGAGACCAGCAAAGTATTGAGCAAGCCGACGACGAATACCCGGCCGTAGGTGTGGCTTTCGTTGTAGTCGATCAGGCTTTGCGCAATGCCGAAGCCGGCACTGTTGTTGAGAAAGGAAAAGCCCGAGGTGATACCGCGCTTCTCCAGGTTGGTCTGGGTGTTGTCGAACAGGAACCAGCCGAGCGCCACGACGGCGATAACGGCGAGAATCTGGAATAGCCACGCACGCACCTTGGGGTCGGTCCAGACCGATCCACCGGGGCGCGGGACATTTGCAGTGGTTTGCATAGGAGCCCTCTTGGAACCCTCATGCCCGCGTCGGCGGGCATGAGGTTCACATCAATCAGAACGATGCCAGCGGCCCAGGACGGGACGCTGGCAACAGACGGTCAGCGCACCGGCGGTGCGTATTGCAGACCACCCTTGTTCCACAGGGCGTTGAGGCCACGTTCGATCTTCAGCTCGCTGCCGGCACCGACGTTGCGCTCGAAGCTTTCGCCGTAGTTACCCACTTGCTTGACGATCTGCACGGCCCAGTCTTTCGGCAGTTTCAGGTCCTTGCCGAACTCGCCTTCAGCACCCAGCAGGCGGGCGACGTCAGGGTTCTTGGTGGTTTTGGCCAGGTCTTCGACGTTCTTCGAGTCGACACCCAGTTCTTCGGCGTTGACCATGGCGAACAGCGACCAGCGCACGATGTTGAACCACTCGTCGTCACCCTGACGCACGACCGGACCCAGCGGCTCCTTGGAGATCACCTCCGGCAGTACCACGTAGGACTCCGGGTCGGCCAGCTTGATGCGTTGTGCGTACAGCTGCGACTGGTCGGAGGTCAGCACGTCACAACGGCCGGCTTCCACCGACTTGGCGCTTTCATCGGACGTATCGTAGGTGATCGGGGTGTACTTCAGGCCATTGGCGCGGAAGTAGTCGGAGAGGTTCAGCTCGGTGGTGGTACCGGCCTGGATGCACACGGTTGCGCCGTCGAGCTCTTTAGCACTGGAAACACCCAGCTTCTTGTTCACCAGGAAGCCCTGGCCGTCGTAGTAGTTGACCCCGGCAAAGTTCAGACCCAGGCCGGAATCGCGGGAGCTGGTCCAGGTGGTGTTGCGCGAGAGGATGTCGACTTCGCCGGACTGCAGCGCGGTGAAGCGCTCCTTGGCGGTCAGCGGGCTGTACTTGACCTTGGTCGAGTCGCCGAATACGGCGGCGGCTACGGCGCGACAGACGTCGACGTCCAGCCCCAGGTAATTGCCTTTCTCGTCAGCGTAGGAGAAGCCAGGCAGACCATCGCTGATACCGCACTGTACGAAACCTTTCTTCTGTACCGCATCCAGGGTAGCGCCCGCTTGCGCGAAGCTGCTGACACCGAGCACGGCTGCGGTAGTCAGTACTGCCAGAGTGGATTTCACCATCTTCATTAAAACCTCCAGTTGCTTTTGTTGTGTTTGGAGTCTCGGTTCTACCGCCGTAACCTTGTGGGGCTCGTTGAACCTGTC
>JBFJZW010000434.1:0-2241 GCA_041621875.1 Pseudomonas sp.
ACGGCGTTGCGCACCTGGGCGCGGCCGATGATCAGGGTGGTAACCGAGCCGTTGTGTTCGATGATCACGCTCATGGCGAACTCCTGCGCACTGTGTTCGATGTAAGAGCGTCGAGGGCCGCTCCTACAGATCGGTTATCGCTAAAAAGCCGAAGGCCGGCATTTAGCCGGCCTTCACCTTAAAACCTTTGCGATAGAGAAATCAGCCTGCTGACCGATCTCCCCAGCAGAGTGGCGCAATCAGAGGGCGTATTTCTGCAAATTCGCCATCATCTCCTTTAGCGCCTCGAGGTTGTCGGCCGGGTGGGCCGCGCCTTCGAAGTCGCAGATCTGCGCGAAGTTGGCCGCCACATCTTCCGGGCTGTAGCCCACGCGGGGATCGAAACCGGCACCCAGGCTGCGCTCCCAGCGCACCTTGCCCATCCAGCCGCCGCCGACTTCGAACAGGCCGGAGGTTTCTTCGCAGGCGTCGCTCGCCAGGTACACCACCAGCGGGCTGACCAGCTCGGGCTTGAGCTGCTCGAACACCTGCGGCGGGATCAGCCCTTCGGTCATGCGCGTGCCGCCGGTGGGGGCGATGGCGTTGACCAGGATATTGTTCTTGCGCCCTTCGATGGCCAGGGTGCGGGTCAGGCCGTAGAGGCCGAGCTTGGCCATGCCGTAGTTGGACTGGCCGAAGTTGCCGTAGATGCCCGAGGTGGACGCGGTGAAGATGATGCGGCCATAGCCCTGCTCGCGCATATGCGGCCAGGCGGCGCGGGTGACCTTGTAGGCCCCCTCGACGTGAACCTTGTAGACCAGGTCCCAGTCGGCGTCTTCCATCTTGTGGAAGGTCTTGTCGCGCAGGATGCCGGCGTTGTTCACCACCACGTCGATGCGGCCGAAGGTATCCAGGGCGCACTGCACGATCTTCTCGCCGTCGGTCACCGAATCATGGTTGGCTACCGCGGTGCCGCCCGCGGCGCGGATTTCCTCGACCACCTTGTCCGCCGCCGAGGCATTGGCCCCTTCGCCGTGGGTGCTGCCGCCCAGATCGTTGACCACCACCTTGGCCCCGTGTTTGGCGAACAGCAGCGCATGGGCGCGGCCCAGGCCACCGCCGGCCCCGGTGACTATTACAACCTGATCTTGAAAACGGATGGCGTCGCTCATGCAGCATACCTCGGCAGATTAACAATGCCCCGAGTGTCCAGCAGGCGCGCCCCGGTCACAATAGACACGGGCCACGCTGAATGGTGCGCGATAAAGCAGCGGGATAGTCAGGCCGGCCTAATCAGGCTTAGGTGGTTATACAGATGCAGCACATGGGCCCGGGCATAGTCGGCATGACTGAGTGCGCCATAGGCAAAGTGTGGCTGCAGCTCGCCCTGGTAGGCGGCGAAATCGGCAAAGGCCTGCTGCAAACGCTGCAGCGCCTGAGCCTGGGTGGCCGGCGTATTCAGCGCGGCCGCGCCGGGAATGGCCTCATCCAGCGCATGGCGCATGGCCCCGCGCGCGGCAAAGACGCTAAAGGCCAACGGGCCGACGCTGCTGCGAAACCAGACGGGTTTGAGCTCGGGGTAACCGCTGATGGAATACTCGATGCTCTGCGCGCAGTGGTTGAACACCTCGGTCGGGCTCCAGCCTTTGAGGCTCGACAGCGGTTTATCGACCAACCCGGCCAGCAGCTGCCGGGCCGCGTCGAGGCTTACGGCGGCAGGCGCTTCAGCGCTGGGCAATGCCCAGAAGCCCGCGCCCAGAACCGCCACACTGCCGAGGGCGGCACCTTTCAGGACAGTACGTCGTTGCATCCTTTGCTCTCCAACCGTTGACGGAATTGCAAATAATGAGCGAGCACCTCTGCGGGGGCCTCGGTTTGCGGATAGTGGCCGATCCCCTCAAGCAGCACGGTGTCGGCATTGGCAACCAGCTCGCGGTAGCGCGCCACCATATGCGCCCCGGAAATCGGGTCGACAGCGCCGTCGATCACCCGCATCGGCACCGCAGTGGCCTGCATCGCCGCCACCCAGCGTTCACGCTGCTCGCGGCGCTCGGGCATATAGCGGATCAACCGATGCATCACACCGGGGCCGTCATTTGTGGCAATCAGGCTCCAGAAATCATCAAGTTCGCCGGCGCTTGGCTGGGTACTCGGGCCGAACACCTTGGCAAAGCTTTCAGCCAGTTTCTTGCGGCTAAACAGCCGACCGATCAGCGGGCCGATGGGACTGAGCAGCAGCTTTTGCACCAGCACCGGGCGATG
>JBFJZW010000435.1:0-2232 GCA_041621875.1 Pseudomonas sp.
ACCACATTGCCGAAGCTGTCGCCGAGAATCTGCGCCTCGATATGCTTGGGATTGACGATGCACTTCTCGAGGAAGACTTCCGCCGAGCCGAAGGCCTTGGTCGCCTCGGAAATCACCCGCGGAAACGCCTGCTCCAGTTCTTCGCGCGAGTTGCAGCGGCGAATACCGCGGCCGCCGCCACCGCTGGTGGCCTTGAGCATCACCGGATAACCGATGCGCTCGCCTTCGGCCAGGGCCTCGGCGATGTCGGCGACGTTGCCTTCGGTGCCCGGGGTGACCGGCACGCCGGCCTTGATCATGCTGCGCCGCGCCTCGGTCTTGTCGCCCATGCGGCGAATCACTTCCGCCGAAGGACCGATAAACTTGATCCCGCGCTCGGCGCAGATCTCCGCCAGCTCGGCGTTTTCCGAGAGGAAACCATAGCCGGGGTGCAGGGCGTCGCAGCCGGTCTCCACCGCCAGATTGACCAGCTTGCGCGGGTTCAGGTAGCCGGCCAGGGGGTCGGCACCGATGCCGTGAGCCTCGTCGGCACGCTTGACGTGCAGGGCCATGCGATCGGCATCGGAGTAGATGGCCACCGAGCGGATGCCCATCTCGGCGCAGGCGCGCACGATGCGCACGGCAATCTCGCCGCGGTTGGCTATGAGGATTTTCTTGATCACGGGGCCTGGGTCCTCGATCGCGTCAGCAGGCGACCGCACAAAGCGGTCGACGGGTGACCGCAGCACAGCGTGCGGTCATGCAATTAAGCTACGCCCCGCCAGCGATTAACAAAAATCAGTATTTATTGGGATAAGCATTAGCAAAGACTTATAGTTGACTCGGCATGGCCTTCTGCCGAACGTCCGCAGCCACCCCGGCGCGCCCAGAGCGCCGCCATTCGCGAGCTTATAAAAATGCGTAAGTCCCTACTGCGTATGACTTTTCGTCAACTGCAGGTGTTCCGCGCGGTGTGCGCCCAGCGCTCCTACAGCCGCGCGGCCGAGGAAATGGCCCTGACCCAGCCGGCGGTCAGCCTGCAGATTCGCCAGCTGGAAGAGCTGCTCGGCCAGCCGCTGTTCGACTATGTCGGCAAGAAGCTCTACCTGACCGACGCCGCCGAAGCCCTGCTGCGGGCCAGCGCGGATATCTTCGGCCGCCTGGAGAGTCTCGACATGCAACTGGGCGACCTGCGGGGCTCGCTGCAGGGGCAACTGAGCCTGGCGGTGGAGTCCAGCGCCAAATACTTCGTTCCTCACCTGTTCGCCGCTTTTCGCCGCCAATACCCCGAAGTCAGCCTGCAGATGGTGGTCACCAATCACACCCAGGCACTCAAGCGCCTGAGCGCCAACCGCGACGACCTGCTGATCATGTCCCAGGTACCCACCGACCTGAACCTGGAATTTCTGCCCTTTCTCAACAACCCGATCATCGCCGTGGCCCCGGCCGACCACCCGCTGTGCGGCCAGGGCGCGCTGACCCTGCACGACCTCAGCGCCTGGCCCCTGCTGATCCGCGAGGCCGGCTCCGGCACCCGGCAGGCCTGCGAGGCCTACTGCCATCAGAAGCGCGCGCACTTCGCCCAGACTCTGGAAGTCGGCTCCATGGAAGGCCAATGCGAAGGGGTGATCGCCGGCCTCGGCCTGGCCCTGCTGCCCCGTCACGCCGTGCGCCGCGAGCTGGACTGCGGCGTATTGCGCGAACTGCCGGTGGCCGAGCTGCCGCTGCTGCACAGCTGGTGCCTGGTCCACCCGCGGAGCAAATATCTGTCGCCGGTGGCCCAGGCGTTTTTCGCCTTCGTGCGCGATCAGCGCAGCCAGATCAACGCCCTGGCTGAGCGCTTCGCCGCCCCAGGGCCTGGGCGGCTGTCAGGTAGTTAGCCGCGATCAGCTCGGGAAAGTCGGCCAGTTGCTGCTGCAATTGCCGCTGCTCGGCATAGCTTTCGATGGCGCGACGGTACTCCATGCGGCGCTGGTCAATCACCTTGCGTCGGGCACGGGCCTCACTGGCGGCGTGACTCTGGGCTTTATCCAAGTAAGCAGACATAGGGTGCAACTCCCAAGCTGAATAACGGGAGTCACAGCATCGGCCAGGGATATGACGCTTTGATGGCCGCGCAAAAACGTGGCGATGAATTCAGCGGAGCCAAACCTGAGTCAGGATTTCGCGAGCTAGAGTCCTGCAAGGCAAAAACAGGCGAGGAAGCGGAGTGTACGAGCTGTACATGAGCATTCCGAGCCGGTTTTTAACGCC
>JBFJZW010000436.1:0-2230 GCA_041621875.1 Pseudomonas sp.
CAACCATCCAGATACTTCTGCCAGGCCCAGTCGTACTTGAAGGGTACGAGCTGGTTGAGGTCGGCGCGGCAGTTGATCATGCGCTTTTCGTCGACCGCGACGCGGGCGGAGGCACCTTCCAGCTCGGCCAGGCCTTCGGCGATGTCGAGTTGGTCCAGTGCGGCCTTGGCGCGGGCCACGGCGGCGCTGTCATCGGCGGCGATGGCGCGGGCTTCGACCGCGGCGGCACCGCCGACCTGGTCGAGCTTGTCGATGTTCATGTCCGCAACTTGGGCGGTGGTGTTGCTGGCAACGACTGCGTCTGCGCCGTCTTCCTTATCGAATTCATCCCAGCTCAGCATGGCTTGGCTCCTGCTTGCGGGCCGGTGAAATGACCGGCCTGTATGGATATACAGTTACTTCTGATTATGTTCCGTTGCGTACAGCGCGCAAGGGCAAAACGGGTACCGCTGGTCGGGGGTGGGCGGCCCTGTCGGGCCTGTCCTCTACCTCCGTGCCGCGCTCCCTGGGGAACGTGGCGGGTGTTTATGGGGGAGGGTGGTGTTGCTTTAGCCCCTCACCCTAGCCCTCTCCCCGGAGGGGCGAGGGGACTGACCGTGTTCATGCAGCACGTTTTGTAGGGCTGCCGGTTCAGCTAAGGCATCGCCAGCAAGCTAGCTCCTACAGGGTGTTGCTCTAGCTTTTCGTTCGACATTCGAGCGTGTAGCTGAGCGAGTAGTCGCTAGGCACCTGCTGGAGTGGAGCCCCTGAGCGTACGACTGTACGTGATGGGGGCCGCTGCAGGTAACGCCGCGAATGCCGCTCAGCTCCGCGCGCTGTCGAACACCTTACTGGCAGGCTTCGCAGTCTGGTTCATCGATCGCGCAAGCCTTTGGTACTGGAGCCGGGCCTGCGCTCATTTCCACTTCCGGGGCCTTGGCCGGTGCTGCGCTGAGGCCATCGTTGCCACCGCTGGACACGGCATTCAGCTTGCCGGTGTTGATGGTGGACTTCTCGGTGCTGGTCGCGGCCAGGGCACGGAGGTAGTAGGTGGTTTTCAGGCCACGGTACCAGGCCATGCGGTAGGTCACGTCGAGCTTCTTGCCGCTGGCACCTGCGATGTAGAGGTTCAGCGACTGCGCCTGGTCGATCCACTTCTGGCGACGGCTGGCGGCATCGACGATCCACTTGGTGTCGACTTCGAACGCGGTGGCGTAGAGGTCTTTCAGCTCTTGCGGGATGCGCTCGATCTGCTGCACCGAACCGTCGTAGTACTTGAGGTCGTTGATCATGACCGAGTCCCACAGGCCGCGGGCCTTGAGGTCACGCACCAGGTAGGGGTTGATCACGGTGAATTCGCCCGAGAGGTTCGATTTCACATAGAGGTTCTGGTAGGTCGGTTCGATCGACTGCGATACGCCGGTGATGTTGGCGATGGTGGCGGTCGGTGCGATGGCCATGATGTTAGAGTTACGGATGCCTTTCTGCACACGGGCACGAACCGGGGCCCAGTCCAGGGACTCGGTGAGGTCGACGTCGATGTACTTCTGGCCGCGCTGCTCGATGAGGATCTGCTGCGAGTCGAGTGGCAGGATGCCCTTGCTCCACAGCGAACCCTGGAAGGTCTCGTAGCTGCCGCGCTCGTCGGCCAGGTCGCAGGAGGCCTGGATGGCGTAGTAGCTGACCGCTTCCATCGACTTGTCGGCGAACTCCACCGCGGCATCGGAGCCGTAGGGAATGTGCTGCAGGTACAGGGCGTCCTGGAAGCCCATGATGCCGAGGCCGACCGGGCGGTGGCGGAAGTTGGAGTTCTTCGCCTGGGGCACCGAGTAGTAGTTGATGTCGATCACGTTATCGAGCATGCGCACGGCGACCTTGATGGTCTTCTGCAGCTTGGCGGTGTCCAGCTTGCCGTCGACGATATGGTTCGGCAGGTTCACGGAACCCAGGTTGCACACGGCGATTTCGTCGGCGTTGGTGTTCAGGGTGATCTCGGTGCACAGGTTCGAGCTGTGGACCACGCCCACATGCTGCTGCGGGCTGCGCAGGTTGCATGGGTCCTTGAAGGTCAGCCATGGGTGGCCGGTTTCGAACAGCATGCTGAGCATCTTGCGCCACAGGTCTTTGGCCTGGATGGTCTTGAACAGCTTGATCTTGCCGTATTCGCACAGGGCTTCGTAGTACTCGTAGCGCTCCTCGAAGGCCTTGCCGGTCAGGTCGTGCAGGTCCGGCACTTCGCTCGGGCTGAACA
>JBFJZW010000437.1:0-2224 GCA_041621875.1 Pseudomonas sp.
ATGGGCGGTACAGAAGATCACCGCCGGCGGCGCTTCGCGTTCGCAGAGCCGGGCCGCCACCTGCAGGCCATCCAGCCCCGGCATGCGAATATCCAGCAGCACCACGTCGGGTTTCAGGCTATCGATCAGGCTCAGCGCCTCTTCGCCGTTGCTGGCCGAAGGCTCAAGCACACGGTAACCCTCGAGTTCGCCCACCATTCGGCTCAGGCGCTCACGGGCCAGGGGTTCGTCATCGACAATCAGGACATTCATAATGCACGGGCTTCCTGCTTGGGTCTGACACAAGGATAGCGTAGACAAGTGAAGTGGCGGCCGTCACGGCGCTCTACGCTGAGACTGGCCCGCGGTCCGAAAAGTGCCACCAGCCGCGCATCAATATTATTCAGCGCCTGCTGGGTCCCTCGAGAAACCTGCGGCGCATCCGGTGGATCGTAGGGGTTGCTCACACACAGCCGGAAGACGCCCTCCTGATAGCTCGCGTCGACGCGCACCAGCCCCCCCTCGATGCGCGGCTGTATGCCGTAGATCAGGGCGTTCTCCAGCAAGGGCTGCAAGGTCAGCTGTGGAATGGGCAAATCCTCCGGTACGTCGACTATCTCCCACTGCAACTGTAGCCGTTCGCCAAGACGATAGCGCTCGATCGACAAATATCGCTGCGCCAGCTCCAGCTCCTCGCACCAGGGCACCAGGCTGCCGGGCTTGGCCAGGCTGGCGCGGAACAGATCGGACAGATCCAGCACCGCCTGCTCGGCCTTGTGCGGATCGACCACCACCAGGCTGGCGATGCTGTTCAGGCTGTTGAACAGGAAGTGCGGACGGATGCGCGCCTGCAACGACTCGATGCGCGCGCGCAACTCGGCCTGCTCCTGCCTGCGCCATTGGCTCTGCAGATAGAAATAGCGTAGCAGCAACGCCGACATGATCAGGCTGATCAGCGCGTGGCGCAGGTACAGGTTGACTTCGCCGGTGCGCGGCAACGGCCCGCCCAGTTGGTAGTACTCGGCCACCGCGGTACAGATCAGGGTCAAACCGACCACGATGGCGCAGCACAGCACACCGGCCACGGCCACGCGCATGCGCGCCATCAACGGCCGCAACCGACAGAGCAGGGCGGCCGAGAGCAGCACGTTCCATTGCACGAACAGCGAGGTCAGGGCCAGACGCACCCAGTCGAAACCTGGCAGCATGGGCTCCGAGAGCACCAGCACCAGCACCAGCAGCTCGGCCAGCAGGACCATGCTCAACAGCGCATCGGGCTGGCACAGCTCGGGTACGAAGAAATCATCGAGGGGCGTCGCGGTGGGCGTGGGTATTGTTGTTTTCATCGGCGCAGTTTCCGCGTAGCCCGGCCCAGCGGCAAGATAGACAGCCCCGGCCGGGCAAAATAAAGCGCCGAGATGCGTCGCCTCCGCTCAAACTGTGACGCAGGCAGCAGAGCCCGGACGCAGACCGGCCGACGAAGCAGCGCGGCGAATTTGCCCTTGAGCCTGTTATTATCCGCACAATTTTCCGCCTTGCTGGCTGCAAGGCAGCCAGCGCGCTTTAGCGCACCAGCCGAGTGAAGCCCATGAGCACTGAAAAAACCAATCAATCCTGGGGCGGCCGCTTCAGTGAACCCGTCGATGCCTTCGTCGCCCGCTTTACCGCCTCGGTCGAATTCGACAAGCGCCTGTATCGCCACGACATCATGGGCTCGATCGCCCATGCGACCATGCTGGCCAAGGTCGGCGTACTCAGCGACGCCGAGCGCGACAGCATCATCGATGGCCTCGAGCAGATCCAGACGGAAATCGAAGCCGGCCAGTTCGACTGGCGCATCGACCTGGAAGACGTGCACATGAACATCGAGGCACGCCTGACCGACCGCATCGGCGTCACCGGCAAGAAGCTGCACACCGGCCGTTCGCGCAACGACCAGGTGGCCACCGACATCCGCCTGTGGCTGCGCGACGAGATCGACCTGATCCTGGCCGAGATCACCCGCCTGCAGCAAGGCCTGCTGGAGCAGGCCGAGCGTGAAGCCGAGACCATCATGCCCGGCTTCACCCACCTGCAGACCGCCCAGCCGGTGACCTTCGGCCACCACCTGCTGGCCTGGTTCGAGATGCTGTCACGCGATTACGAGCGCCTGGTCGACTGCCGCAAGCGCACCAACCGCATGCCGCTCGGCAGCGCCGCGCTGGCCGGCACCACCTACCCGATCGAGCGCGAAGTCACCGCCCAG
>JBFJZW010000438.1:0-2221 GCA_041621875.1 Pseudomonas sp.
CAGGGTCAGGCCCGACTCTACCCGGTTGCCGCGCAAACGCCCGACAGCGCGCAGCCCATTCAACGCCTGCTGCTGGCCTGCAAGGCCTATGACGCCGAAGCGGCCATGGCCCAGCTGGCACCGCGCCTGGCCCCCGGAGCCGAGCTGATCCTGCTGCAGAACGGCCTGGGCAGCCAGGATCGAGTGGCCCTGCAGGTACCCCAGGCACGCTGCATTCTGGCCTCGAGCACCGAAGGGGCCTTCCGCGAGCGCGATTTCCGCGTGGTCTTCGCCGGCCACGGCCATACCTGGCTCGGCGACCCGCGCGACCCGACTCCCCCGGCCTGGCTCAACGAACTCGAACAGAGCGGCATCGCGCACGACTGGAGCCTGGAAATTCTCGGCCGCCTGTGGCGCAAACTGGCGCTGAATTGCGCGATCAACCCGCTGACCGTGCTGCATGACTGCCGCAATGGCGGCTTGCGCGAGCACCCGGCCGAAATCGCCAGCCTGTGCGATGAGCTCGGCGAGCTGCTGCGGCGCTGCGGACAGGGCGCGGCCGCCCATGACCTGCACGAAGAAGTCCTGCGGGTGATCCAGGCCACCGCCGCCAATTACTCGTCCATGCACCAGGATGTCAGCCAGGGCCGACGGACCGAGATCGCCTACCTGCTCGGCTACGCCTGCGCCGCCGCGCAGCGTCACGGTCTCACCCTGCCCCATCTGCAGGCCCTGCACACGCGCCTGCTGGCCCATCTGGATGCACGCGGATTGCCCAGCCATTAAGCCGCATGCCAGGGGCTGTTGACGCTTCCTCGCGACGCGGCTTGCGCGCAAACCTCAACAGCCCCTAACCTGCCTGCACCTACGCCACCGCGACCCACGCCACCATGTCCCTGCGTCAGCACCTTGAAAATCTTCCAGTCGGGCGCAAACTGCTCGCCGCCCTGCTCGCCGTGCTGGCCACCGTACTGCTGGTGGCCAACCTGGCCTTTATCAGCGCAGCCTACTGGATATCCCAGCAAAGCGTGGCCCCCCAGGCCCTGCACACCCTCGGCCGGCTGATCGCCAGCCCGGCCCTGAGCCTTGAAGCGCTGAACTCGGCCCAGTCGGCCGAAGCCCTGCTCAAGCGCCTGGATGACTACGCGCCGCTGCGGGCGGCGGTGATCTACGACAGCAACGGCGTCAGCCTGGCACAGCTGCAGCGCGGCGGAAAACTGCAACTGCCGCTGCGCATGGAACAGGTCGAGTCCTGGCGCCACAGCGAATTTCGCATCAACCAGCTGGTCGAACTGCCACAGCCCGACGGCCCTCCCGGTTTCCTCCTGCTGGTCGCCTCCAGCGAGCTGCCGGGGGCCTTCTATACCGGCACCCTGACCGCCAGCCTGGTAATCCTGGCGCTTAGCGTGCTGCTCTGGCTGGTGGTCTCGCGCCAGGTAAAACGCCTGATCACCCGGCCGATCCGCCGCCTGGAGGAGCTGTCGCGCCAGGTCACCCGCGAGGAGAACTACGCCCTGCGCGCGCGGCGCGGCAATGCCGACGAAATCGGCAGCCTGGCCGAAGCCTTCAACACCATGCTGTCGCGCATGGAGGCCCGCGAACAGCAGCTCAAGCGTGCCCGCGACGACACCCAGCAGGCCTTCGACCAGGCCCAGCTGCTGGCCGAGGAAACCCGTCACTCCAACCGCAAGCTGGAGCTGGAAGTGCAGGTGCGCAGCAAGATCGAGAAGAAGCTCACCGGCTTTCAGAAGTACCTCAACAGCATCATCGACTCCATGCCTTCGGCGCTGATCGCCCTCGACGAGCAGCTCTATGTCACCCAGTGGAATCAGGAAGCCAGCAGCCTCTCCGGCACCCGCCTGGACGAGGCGCTGAACCAGCCGATCTTTCTCGCCTTCCCGCCGCTCAAGCCCTTTCTGCCCCAGCTCAAGCGCACCGTGGAACAGCACAAGGTGGAAAAGATCGAGCGGGTCGCCTGGGGCGACCCCGACGCCCCGCGCTATTACGCGCTGACCTTCTACCCCCTGAGCGGCAGCGCCGGACGCGGCGTGGTGATCCGGGTCGACGACATCACCCAGCGCCTGAGCCTGGAAGAGATGATGGTGCAGTCGGAAAAGATGCTCTCGGTCGGCGGCCTGGCCGCCGGCATGGCCCACGAGATCAACAACCCCCTGGGGGCCATCCTGCATAACGTGCAGAACATCCGCCGGCGGCTGTCGCCGGAGCTGGAAAAGAACCGCGA
>JBFJZW010000439.1:0-2212 GCA_041621875.1 Pseudomonas sp.
CTGCACTCATAGCTCAGCTGGATAGAGTACTCGGCTACGAACCGAGCGGTCGGAGGTTCGAATCCTCCTGAGTGCACCAACTTGGAATGGCTTGCAGCGATGCAGGCCATTTTGTTTCAGCCAGCGGTGATCTGGTTAAAAAGCGCCATTTGCACTCATAGCTCAGCTGGATAGAGTACTCGGCTACGAACCGAGCGGTCGGAGGTTCGAATCCTCCTGAGTGCACCATACAAAAAAGGGCCTGCAGCGATGCAGGCCCTTTTTCTTTGTTCGGCGTTTATTCCGCGGTGTCGATCCGTCCAGGTGTGCGGTTAGCGTTTGCCCTTGACGCAGCCAGCGGCGTCGAAGCTGACCTGGCGGTTGTTGCCCTGATTGTCGCGATAGAGGTAGCGGGTCTGGCCGTTATGCTGGGTGACCCTGTCGGGCTTGCCCAGGCTGCTTTCCACATCGGCGCGGCTCATGCCGCTGGTTATCCGCTGGCGGATAATCGCCGTGCGGCGCTCGCTGCTGGTCATGTGGTTGCCGCAGCCATCGTCCCGGCTGCCCACCACTGTCACCTCGCGCGTATCCCTTTGTGCTGACTTACGCTTGGTCTTGGCTTTGGCCGGTTTGGCCAGGGGTACGGCCTTGCCCTTGCCTGGCGTCGGGTTGTGGGCTTCCTGGCGCTGTTGCGTCTGCCCAGTGGCGCAGCCTTGCAGGGTATAGGTGATATGGCCGCTGGCGTCTTCGCAGCGAAATACGCTGGAAGCCAGCAGTGGGGTAGGGCAAAGCAGAATGGCGCAGACAGCTGCGCAGCGCAGTCCATGCATGGGGCGTCCTCCTTGACGTCTACCTGTGCAACCTTAGTCGATGCTTTTGCATGCGCCAGTGGTGCCCTGCGTGCGTGCCGGTGCGTCGCAGTTGCAGAGCTGCAAAAAACATTCAGGTTTGCCTCGCAAGCGGTTGTTCTCGCCCTGCTTTTGTCGCGTGCAAGGCGCTGGCGCGGTGTTATCATTTGCCCTGTCAGCCCCGCCGGGGCTTGTGGGACACCACCATGGACTTACCCAGTAGTTACTCTGAATCTCGATTGTGCAATCACGTGTTGACTGATTGACCCTCTTTGGCGCGCGCCGCCGCTGGGGGTGGAGCGCGCCATGACTGAAGTAGAAGCGAAAAAACCGCAGGAAAGCCTGCAGGACCGCCTGGCCCAGGTGGTCGAACTGCTGCATCGGCACAAGGTGGTCGAAGACCTGACCCATCGTCAGGAAGGCCAGCACCACGACCGGGTGGAAAACCTGGTGCATCGGCAGAACCTGGCCGAGCTGCAGCGCAAGCTCGATGAGCTGCACTCCGCCGACGTTGCCCATATTCTCGAAGCCCTGCCGCTCGAAGACCGTCTGACTGTCTGGCAGCTGGTCAAGGTCGAGCGCGACGGCGATATCCTCCTCGAAGTGTCCGACGCGGTGCGTGAAACCCTGCTCGCCGACATGGACGATCACGAGATTCTCGCCGCCGCCAAGGACATGGATGCCGACGAGCTGGCCGATCTGGCATCCGAGTTGCCGCGCGATGTGGTCCATGAGCTGATGGAGTCCCTCGACGCCCAGCAGCGCGAGCGGGTGCGTTCGGCGCTGTCCTATGAAGAGGATCAGGTCGGCGCGCTGATGGACTTCGAGATGGTCACCATCCGCGAAGATGTCAGCCTGGAGGTGGTGCTGCGCTACCTGCGCCGCCTCAAGGAGCTGCCGGGGCACACCGACAAGCTGTTCGTGGTGGATTACGACGGCGTGCTCAAGGGTGTGCTGCCGGTCAAGCGCCTGCTGGTCAATGACCCGGAGCGCCTGGTCAGCGAAGTCATGGCCACCGACCCGGTGAGTTTTCACCCGGACGAGGACGCCTACGACGCCGCCCAGGCCTTCGAGCGCTATGACCTGATCTCCACGCCTGTGGTGGACAAGAACGGCAAGCTGATCGGCCGTCTGACCATCGACGAGATGGTCGACCTGATCCGCGAGGAAAGCGAAAACGAAGTCCTCAATATGGCCGGTCTGCGCGAGGAGGAGGATATCTTCGCCTCGGTGTGGAAATCCCTGCGCAACCGCTGGGCCTGGCTGGCAATCAATCTGGTGACCGCCTTTATGGCCTCGCGGGTGATCGGTCTGTTCGAGGGTTCGATCGAAAAACTGGTGGCGCTGGCGGCCCTGATGCCAATCGTTGCCGGCATCGGCGGCAA
>JBFJZW010000440.1:0-2154 GCA_041621875.1 Pseudomonas sp.
CACCGATATCGGCCCCGTGGTGTCCCGGGCTCAGCTGGAGCAGGACCTGCGTTATATCGAGATCGGCAAGCAGGAAGGTGCACGCCTGGTCTGCGGTGGCGAGCGCGTCAGCTGCGAACAGGACGGCTACTACCTGGCCCCGACTCTGTTTGCCGACTGCACGGCGGACATGCGCATCAGCCGCGAAGAGATCTTCGGCCCGGTGGCCTATATCATCCGCGTGGCCGATTACGACGAGGCGCTGGCCATGGCCAACGACACCGAGTTCGGTCTGTCCGCCGGTATCTGCACCACCTCGCTCAAATACGCCAACCACTTCAAGCGCCACGCCCAGGCCGGTATGGTCATGGTCAACCTGCCCACTGCCGGGGTGGATTACCACGTGCCGTTCGGTGGCCGTAAAGGTTCGTCTTACGGCAGCCGCGAGCAGGGTAAATACGCCCAGGAGTTCTATACCACGGTGAAGACCACCTACGTCGGTTGAGACCGGCACCGGTCTCAACCGCGTAGGGTGGATCACGTTTCACCGATCCACCACCGCGTCGTTGTGGTGGATGAAAAAGCGTCATCCACCCTACGACCGCCACAAGAGCTTTATCCCGCCCAACAATAAAAAGGGAACGGTCATGAGTACAGCTAACACTGCCGGTGCCTTTTCAGGTGCCCCGATTATCACTGAGCTGCAGGTGGTGCCGGTTGCCGGCCACGACAGCATGCTGCTCAATCTGAGTGGTGCCCACGGCCCATTCTTTACGCGCAATATCCTTATTCTCAAAGACAACGCCGGGCGCATCGGCGTCGGCGAGGTTCCCGGTGGCGAAGCCATCCGCCAGACCCTGGAAGATGCCCGCCCCTTGCTGGTGGGCCAGTCCATCGGCAACTACAACGGCCTGCTCAATCAGGTGCGCAAGGCCTTTGCCGACCGCGACTCCGGCGGCCGTGGCCTGCAGACCTTCGACCTGCGCATCACCATCCATGCGGTCACCGCCCTGGAGGCGGCGCTGCTCGACCTGCTCGGTCAGCACCTCGGCGTGCCAGTGGCGGCCCTGCTCGGTGAAGGCCAGCAGCGTGACGCAGTGGAGATGCTCGGTTACCTGTTCTTTATCGGCGACCGCGAGAAGACCGATCTGGGCTACCGCAACGAAGCCGATGCCGATGACGCCTGGTTCCGCGTGCGCAACCAGGAGGCGCTGAGCCCCGAGACCATTGTCCGTCAGGCCGAAGCGGCCCATGCGCGCTACGGCTTCAATGACTTCAAACTGAAGGGCGGCGTGCTGCGCGGCGGTGAAGAGGTTGAGGCAATCCGCGCCCTGGCCGAACGCTTCCCGGATGCACGGGTGACCCTCGACCCCAATGGCGGCTGGTCCCTGGCCGAAGCCATCGAGCTGTGCCGCGACCTGCACGGTGTGCTGGCTTACGCCGAAGACCCCTGCGGTGCCGAGAACGGTTATTCCGGGCGCGAGGTGATGGCCGAATTCCGCCGCGCCACCGGCCTGCCGACCGCGACCAATATGATCGCCACCGACTGGCGGCAGATGGGTCACTGCATCCAGTTGCAGTCGGTGGACATTCCGTTGGCCGACCCGCACTTCTGGACCATGCAGGGTTCGGTGCGGGTGGCGCAGATGTGCAACGAATGGGGCCTGACCTGGGGCTCGCATTCCAACAACCACTTCGACATCTCCCTGGCGATGTTCACCCATGTCGCGGCGGCCGCGCCGGGCAAGGTCACCGCCATCGACACCCACTGGATCTGGCAGGACGGCCAGCACCTGACCCGCAATCCGCTGCATATCGAAGGCGGCCTGGTGCAGGTGCCCAAGACCCCCGGCCTGGGTGTGGAGCTGGATTGGGATGCCCTGGCCAAGGCCCACGAGCTGTACCAGGGCATGGGCCTGGGCGCGCGCAACGATGCCGTGGCCATGCAGTACCTGATCTCCGGCTGGCAGTTCGATAACAAGCGCCCCTGCCTGGTGCGCTAAACCGCGGTCCGGCGGCCCGGTGTCCAACGACACCGGGCCGCTTTACGCGAATTTCTCGATGAGTTGGCCAGATGCAAGCAGTCAAACCAGGCCGGGTGCGTTACTCCATCCTGCTGATGCTGTTCCTCGTCACCACGGTCACCTTTGCCGACCGCTCCAGCCTGTCGATTGC
>JBFJZW010000441.1:0-2145 GCA_041621875.1 Pseudomonas sp.
CCGCCACCTTGCAGGGCGAGCCGATCGATGTGTTCGCCAGTGAACTACTCAAGCGCTTTCAGGGCGACGAATCGGTGGCCAGCAAGCCGACGACCGTAGCCGACTCCTCGCCGATCTGCGGCTCGCTCAACAGCCGCGAACTGGACATTCTGAAAATGGTCGCCGCTGGCATGCTCAACCGTGAAATCGGCGACAAGCTGGGAATGACCGAAGGCTCGGTGAAGTGGTACCTGCAACAGATCTACGACAAGATCGGCATCCGCCGTCGCTCGCAAGCCGCCGAGCGCGCTCGCCAGCTCGGCATTCTGCGCTGAACATCGACTGCCGCAGCCCGGTCTGCGGCAGTCGGGCCTATCCAACGATAGGTGCCACTACCTCCCGTCCTTTCTAGGCTGAACACGCTGCCGCCAGCGTCACCGGCGCGCACACCTCTCCGGCTGCCAGAAGGACAATAAGATGTTGCAGCTTGTACGCACCGCCTCCGCCAACCTGCCTGTCGGGCAGAAACTCCTGCTGGCCTTCGGGCTGGTCTCGCTGCTCTCGCTGGCGGCCATCGCCATCGCCTTCCAGTCCGCCAATTTGCTGCAAGCCAATAGCCGGCAAAGCCAGGCCATCGCCGAAATCAACCTGCTGCTGTTACAAGCGCGCAGCGCGGAGAAGGACTTTGCCCTGCACGCCGACAGCACCCAGGCCCTGCATGTGCGCGAGGCCCTGGGCACCTTGCAGCAGCAAGTCGCCAGTCTACAACAGGAAGGCGACGACGCCCCCCTGGATCGCCTGGAGCAGATCCACAGCAGCAGCCAGGCCTATTTGCGCCAGTTTGAGCAGTTCGTCGCCGACAGCCAGCAGGCCGCCCAGGCACTGCAGGACATGCACAAGCAGGCCGACGAGGCGCGCATCCAGTTCGAGTTCGTCGAGCTGGATATGTACAGCGCCCTGCGTGAAGTCATGAATGGCCAGGCGGAACTGAATCCCGATACCCTGACCTTTGCGCAAAGCGCATCGGCGCTGATCCGCATGCTGCTGGCGGTGCGCAATAGCGAATTCGACTACACCCGCCGCTACGACGCGGCGCTATTCAACGAGTGGAACGGCCTGATGCAAGGTACCGAAAGCGAAGTGTCGCGCCTGCAGGCGCGCATCGGCGAGGAACATCAGGACATTCTCGCCGCTGCCGCCGAAGCCATCGCCAGCTATCGTAGCGCCTTCGAGCACTACAGCAGTAGCCGCACGGCCAACGAGCGCGGCGCGGCGCAGATGCAACAGCTCGCCGGCGTGGTGCTGCAACAGGCCGACCAGGCCCTCAGCGAACATGAACAGCGCATGCAGCAACAAGCCGCGACCATCCTGCGCCTGCTGCTGGGCAGTGCCGGGGTGATCCTGGCCCTGGCGGTGGCGGCCTGCGTGGCGATCCGTCAACTTATTCTGCCGCCGCTGCGGCGCACCCTGGAACTGGCCCAGCGCATCGCCGCCGGCGACCTCAGCCAGACCCTCGATGATAACCGCCGCGACGAGCTGGGCCAGTTGTGCCAGGCCATGCACATCATGACCCTGAATTTGCGCAGCCTGGTCAGCCGTATCGGCGAGGGCATCAACCAGTTGCACCGCGCCGCCGAGCAATTGCTTGCAGCCAGTCGCCAGAGCAGCGAAGGCGCGCTTTCCCAGCAACGCGAAACCGAACAGGCTGCAACCGCCACCCAGCAAATGGCCAACTCCGCCGGGCTGGTCTCGCAGCACGCATATCAAGCCGTCACCGCCGCCCAGGACGCCAATCGCCAGGCTGACGCGGGCGATCAGGTGGTGCGTCAGGGCGCGGATCAGATCGCCCGCCTGGCCCGCGATATCGAGGCCTCAATGCAGACCATCCAGCAGCTGCACCAGGGCAGCGAACGCATCGGCGGGGTCCTCGACGTGATCAAGGCCGTGGCCGAGCAAACCAATCTGTTGGCGCTCAATGCCGCCATCGAAGCGGCCCGCGCCGGCGAACAGGGCCGCGGTTTTGCCGTGGTAGCCGACGAAGTGCGCGCCCTGGCGCGGCGTACCCAGGACTCCACCCGGGAAATCGAAAACTTGGTCGATGGCCTGCAGAGCCTATCGCAACGCGCCGTGCAGCAGATGGCCGGCAGCACCCAACTGAGCCAGGAG
>JBFJZW010000442.1:0-2131 GCA_041621875.1 Pseudomonas sp.
CTCCCTGCCGGGCGGCATCCTGCGCGCCATGGGCGGCTGGATGTCGGACAAGTGGGGCGCGCAGAGCGTGACCTGGTGGGTGATGTGGGTGAGCTGGGTGTGCCTGTTCCTGCTGTCCTACCCGCAGACCGAACTGATCGTGCAGACCGTCAATGGCCCGCAGACCTACAGCATCGGCCTCAATGCCTGGGCCTTCACCGTGCTGCTGTTCATCGTCGGCATCGCCTTCGCCTTCGGCAAGGCCTCGGTGTTCAAGTACATCTCCGACGACTACCCGGAAAACATGGGTGCCATCTCCGGCATCGTCGGCCTGGCCGGCGGCCTCGGCGGCTTCATCCTGCCAATCATGTTCGGTGCCCTGGTCGACCTGACCGGCGTGCGCTCCTCCAGTTTCATGCTGATGTACGGCGTGGTCTGGGTCTCCCTGATCTGGATGTACTTCAGCGAAGTTCGCAAAACTCCCGTTATGGGCCTGGCCTCGGAAAAGGCCACGGCTCCTGCTTTCCTGCCGCTTGAAGGAGAATGAGCATGTCCGCAACCAAGAATCCCCCGGTAACCGGGCTGCCCAGCCAGGGACCGGTTATTCACGACTGGCGGCCGGAAGACCCGCACTTCTGGGGCAGCATCGGCAAGCAGATCGCCACCCGCAACCTGTGGATCTCGATTCCCGCGCTGCTGCTGGCCTTCGCCGTGTGGATGGTCTGGAGCGCGGTGACCGTGCGCCTGAACAGCATCGGCTTCACCTTCAGCAACGACCAGCTGTTCTGGCTGGCGGCGCTGCCAGGTTTGTCCGGCGCGACCCTGCGGATTTTCTACTCCTTTATGGTGCCGATCTTCGGTGGGCGTAGATGGACGGCCCTGAGCACCGCCTCGCTGTTGCTGCCGGCGCTGTGGATGGGCTTTGCCGTGCAGGACACCAGCACCACCTACAGCGTGTTCGTGATCATCGCGCTGCTGTGCGGTTTTGGCGGCGGCAACTTTGCCTCGAGCATGGCCAATATCAGCTTCTTCTATCCCAAGTCGCAGCAGGGTACGGCCCTGGGCCTGAATGCCGGCCTGGGCAACCTCGGTGTATCGGTGATGCAGTTCGGCGTGCCGCTGGTGATCGGCGTCGGCCTGTTTGGCGCGGTCGGCGGGCAAGCCCAGGAGCTCGGCGAAGGTAGCCAGCTGTGGCTGCAGAACGCCGGCTTTATCTGGGTACCCTTTATCGTCGCGGTGGCCGTGGCGGCCTGGTTCGGCATGAACGACCTGAGCAGCGCCAAGGCCTCCTTCAGCGAGCAGGCGGTGATCTTCAAGCGCAAGCACAACTGGTTGATGTGCTGGCTGTACCTGGCCACGTTCGGCTCCTTTATCGGCTTCGCCGCCGGCTTCCCGATGCTGATCAAGACCCAGTTCCCCGGCGTCGATCCGCTCAAGTTCGCCTTCCTCGGCCCTCTGGTCGGTGCCCTGGTGCGCCCGCTCGGCGGCTGGCTGGCGGACAAGCTGGGCGGTGCGCGGGTGACCCTGTGGAACTTCGTGCTGATGATCGCGGCGGTATTCGGCGTGCTGGCCTTTATCCCGGTGGCCGGTACCGAAGGCAACTTCTACGGCTTCCTGGCCATGTTCATGTTGCTGTTCGTCACCACCGGCATCGGCAACGGCTCCACCTTCCGCATGATTCCGGTGATCTTCCGCACCCTGAGCGAGCGCAGCAGCGCCGGCCAGCCTGCGGCGATCAAGGAGCAGGCGAGCAAGAACGCCGGCAAGGAAGCGGCCGCGGTGCTCGGCTTCAGTTCGGCGGTGGCGGCCTACGGTGCCTTCTTTATTCCCAAGTCGTTCGGCACCTCGATGGCGCTGACCGGCGGCCCGCAAATGGCCCTGTATGTGTTTATCGGCTTCTACGTCAGCTGCATCGGGGTGACCTGGTGGTGGTACTCGCGCAAGGGCGCGGAAACGCCTTGCTAATGGCCTGAAGCCGTCGCTACGCGACTCGCGTTAACAGAATCGAATCATTGCCTGTGTGGGGCGCAGATCCCGCAGCAAGCCTGAGAGGAAAAAAGAAATGAGTCATCTACTCGACCAATTGCGCTTCTTCAATCGCAAGCAAGGTGAGTTCGCCGATGGTCATGGCGAAACCCGCATCGAGTCCCGC
>JBFJZW010000443.1:0-2130 GCA_041621875.1 Pseudomonas sp.
ACCTTTGGTGAATAGCGGTTTGATGGCGAGTTCCTCGTAGCCACAAGCTTCAGGTTGCTGGCGACAAGCCAAGGCCGAGCCGGGACATCTTCAGCTTGCAGCGTGTCGCCCAGGGCTTACTCGCTGGACAGCAGGTCCATGGTGTGGCGATCCATCATTTCCAGAGCCTTGCCGCCGCCACGGGCCACACAGGTCAGTGGGTCTTCGGCGACGATCACCGGCAGACCGGTTTCCTGGGCCAGTAGCTTGTCCAGATCGCGCAGCAGCGCGCCACCACCGGTCAGCACCAGGCCGCGCTCGGCGATATCCGAGGCCAGCTCCGGCGGCGACTGCTCGAGGGCACTCTTGACCGCCTGGACGATGGTGGCCAGGGATTCCTGCAGGGCTTCCAGCACTTCATTGGAGTTGAGTGTGAAGCTGCGCGGTACGCCTTCGGCCAGGTTACGGCCACGCACGTCGACTTCACGCAGCTCGCCACCGGCGTAAGCGGTGCCGATTTCCTGCTTGATCCGCTCGGCGGTGGACTCGCCGATCAGCGAACCGTAGTTGCGGCGCACGTAGGTGATGATCGCTTCGTCGAAACGGTCGCCGCCAACCCGTACGGATTCGGCATAGACCACGCCGTTCAGGGAGATCAGCGCAATTTCGGTGGTACCACCGCCGATATCGACGACCATCGAACCGCGGGCTTCTTCCACCGGCAAGCCGGCACCGATGGCAGCGGCCATCGGCTCTTCGATCAGGAACACTTCGCGGGCACCGGCACCGAGGGCCGATTCGCGGATGGCGCGACGCTCCACCTGGGTGGATTTGCACGGCACGCAGATCAGCACGCGCGGCGAAGGTTGCAGAAAGCTGTTCTCGTGAACCTTGTTGATAAAGTACTGAAGCATTTTCTCGCAGACGCTGAAGTCGGCGATGACGCCGTCCTTCATCGGGCGGATGGCGGCGATATTACCTGGGGTACGACCGAGCATGCGCTTGGCTTCGGTACCGACCGCCACCACGCTCTTCTGGTTGCCATGGGTACGGATGGCGACGACCGACGGCTCGTTCAGCACGATGCCGCGTTCGCGGACATAAATCAGGGTATTGGCAGTGCCCAGGTCGATCGAAAGATCACTGGAAAACATGCCACGCAGTTTTTTGAACATGGGATAGGGACCCTAGGCAACGCGTGGGTAAAAAAGTGCGGCAAACTCTAACAACGACAGGGATTTTGAGCAAGGCACCAATATGTTAGATTGGCTGTTTTTCCGGGCTTTAAGGCCCATCATCGCGGCCTTTGACCGCCAGCTTCCACTATCCGTTCCCTGCACCTGCATGCAGGTCAACTCGTGCACATTTCCATAGGTGGCCAAGCGATTGCGCTGCCTTATAGAGGGAGAAACCTGATGGCGCTTGAACGCTCCGAAGTGGAAAAGATCGCCCATCTGGCCCGACTGGGCCTGAATGAGGCGGATGTTCCGGGTACCACCGAGACACTCAATAACATTCTCGGCCTGATCGACCAGATGCAGGCGGTCAATACCGACGGCATCGAACCCCTGGCCCACCCGCTGGAAGCCACCCAACGCCTGCGCGCCGACCAGGTCACCGAAGTCAATCAGCGCGAGGCTTACCAGGCCATCGCCCCGGCCGTCGAGAACGGCCTGTATCTGGTTCCGAAAGTCATCGAGTAAGGGAAACCGCCTAGCCATGTATCAATTGACCCTGGCCGAGATCGCCCGCGGACTCGCCGACAAGCAATTTTCCGCCGAAGAACTGACCCGCAGCCTGCTGGCGCGCATTCAGCAACTCGACCCGCAGCTCAATAGTTTTATCAGCGTCACCGAAGATCTGGCCATCGGCCAGGCCAAGGCCGCCGACGCCCGCCGCGCGGGTGGTGAGAGCGGTGCCCTGCTCGGCGCGCCGATCGGCCACAAGGACCTGTTCTGCACCCAAGATGTGCTGACCAGCTGCGCGTCCAAGATCCTGCAAGGCTTCAAGGCCCCCTATAACGCCACCGTGGTGGAAAAACTCGCCGCCGCCGGTGCCGTGACCCTGGGCAAGCTGAACATGGACGAGTTCGCCATGGGCTCGGCCAACGAATCCAGCCACTACGGCGCGGTGAGCAACCCCTGGGACCTG
>JBFJZW010000444.1:0-2103 GCA_041621875.1 Pseudomonas sp.
ACTACTGCTGCCATGGGTTCGCCATGTCGACTCAAGATGAAGATGACCGCCGCGAATACTATCGTATCGACGATACGATCGCACTGGAATTCACCCCGCTGTCCGGCGCAGATGCCCTGGCCAGTGACGCGCTGCACGACAGCTCGCCGCTGTTCAACCTGCTCAGCGACCTGCACCTGATGGACTTCGAGTCGCAGCACCTGCTGCGGCATATCAGCGAACGCGACCGCACCCTGGCCAACTACCTCAAGGTGATCAACAAACGCATCGACCTGCTCGGCCAGGCCGTGGCCCAGAGCCTGCTGCGCGATATCGGCGCGCCGCGCCAGGTCAGCCTGTCCGAAGGCGGCGTGAGCTTCAACAACGCGCAGAGCATCGCTCTCGACACCCATCTGGCGATCAAGATGGTCCTGATGCCACAGGCCCTCGGCCTGCTGCTCAGGGCCAAGGTGGTGCACTGCAGCCCGCTGCCGTCGCAACAGTTCGAGATCGGCACCGAGTTCGAAGCCCTGACCGATGCCCAGCGCCAGCTGCTGGCCCGGCATATCCTGCAACGCCAGGCACTGGAACGACGCCAGGCCCGCGAACTACCGGAGCAACCCCGATGAGCACCCTGATGTTGCCACGCCTGCTGTTATTGCTCTGCCTGTTGCCCCTAGGCGCAGCCGCGGAGGTCCTGCAAATCCCCATCGGCCAGCAGGGCGCAAGCCAGCTCGCACTGCCCCAGCTCGGTGAGTCGCAACGCGCGGTGCTCGAACGCTTCGGCCTGGCCGATCAGGAGCATCCCAGCGTCGGTAACCCGCCGATTACCCGCTGGGATTACCGCGAATTCAGCGTCTATTTCGAACACCAGCATGTGATCAACAGCGTGCGCCATCACCAACCCGGCGCAACCCCAGCCAACAAGGAGCAGCAGTGACAGTTATTTATGGACACCGGGGGGCCAAGGGCGAAGCACCGGAAAACACCCTTGTCAGCTTCCAGAAATGCCTGGAATCCGGCGTAAACCACTGCGAACTGGACCTGCACCTGTCGCGCGACGGTGAACTGATGGTCATTCACGACCCCAGCCTCAAGCGCACCACCGGCCACCGCGGCAAGGTGATCGAGCACGACGCCGCCGAACTGGTCGGTTACGACGCGCGCAAGGGCGGCCCTGGCTGGGTCCACCCCTGCCCGATCCCGCGCCTGGAAGAGTTGTTTCAGCAGTGCCCGTTCGAGCATTGGCAGCTGGAAGTCAAAAGCGCCTCGAAGACCCGCTCCGCCCAGACCGTCAAGGCCATTGCCGAACTGGCCGCGCGCTACCGGCTAAGCGACAAGCTCACCGTCACTTCCAGCTCCCGGGAAGTACTCGCGGCCCTGCTGCACCTGGCCCCGCAGCTCAAACGCGGCCTGGTGGCCGAATATGCCTGGCTCGATCCACTGAAAGTAGCCAAGCACTACGACTGCCACCTGCTGGCCCTGAACTGGACCCTGTGCACCCCGGAACGCCTGCTCAAGGCCCAGAAGAACGGCCTGCATGTCTCGGTGTGGACAGTCAACGAGCCGGCACTGATGCGCCGGCTGGCGGATTTCGGCGCGGACAGCATCATCACCGACTTCCCGGGCCTGGCGGTGCAGACGCTCAAGGCCTAAGCGCTGTAGCCGGGGGTGTCATTTGCGACCTGGCGGCCGGTTGCTCCCACTCTGTATACCGACAGCCCCAACCCTGCACGCATAAAAAAACCGGCTACCAGGGCCGGTTTTTCGTTAAGCCTGATCAGAAACTCTCCCGATTTGGCCAGCGCCAGTCGCAAGAGTCGCTGAACGGGTTCTCCCCGGCCGGCTCAGGCCACCGGCCGGAGCCGCTCAAAAAAGCCGGTTGAGGCCGTCGAACGCCGCCACCCGATAGGCTTCCGCCATGGTCGGGTAGTTGAAGGTGGTGTTGACGAAGTACTTGATGCTGTTGGCCTCGCCCTTCTGGTTCATGATCGCCTGGCCGATATGCACGATCTCCGAGGCTTGGTAGCCGAAGCAATGCACGCCGAGTACTTCCAGGGTCTCGCGGTGGAACAGCAGCTTGAGCATGCCCACTGGCTCGTGGGAAATCTGCGCCCGCGCCAT
>JBFJZW010000445.1:0-2099 GCA_041621875.1 Pseudomonas sp.
CTGGCCAGGGATTTGGGCTTGCCGGTGTCGAGGCATTCGGCCTCGAGAAACTCGTCGAAGCGCGCGTTGATGCCCTCGGCCACGCGATGCAGGATCTCCGCGCGCTCGGCCATCGTCATCTTGCCCCAGGGACCCTTGAGTGCGGCGCGGGCGGCCTTGACCGCCGCGTCGACCTCGGCCTCGCCGGCCTCGTGGACCTTGGCGATCACCTGGCCGTTGGCCGGGTTGACGTTGTCGAACAGCCTGCCGCTGGCCGAACCTACATACTCGCCATTAATGAAATGCTTGATCTCTTTCATCTGCGCAATCTCTGCAATAAGTCGGGCTGGGCCTTCAGGTCAGCACGGTGAGGAAACGTTCGTTGAGCTGGCGGTCGTGGTAGAAGATCGCCTTGCCCAGCTGGTCGGCGGTCCAGGTCACCACCGGGTGATCGGGGTAGTGGTAGTCGCCGCCGCAGAACACCTCGTTGCGGTTACCGGACGGGTCGAAGAAGTAGATGGTCTTGCCGTGGGTCAGGCCGTGACGGGTCGGGCCGATGTCAAGCGAGGTGTCGGTCATGGCAATCAGGTCGGCGGCGCGCAGCACGTCCTCCCAGGTCTCGAGGAAGAATGAGGCATGGTGGAAGCGGCCCTTCTCCGGGTGGAGGATGAAGGCCACGTCGTGGGCCTTCATGCACAGGCTGAGGAACTGGGCGATGCGCGTGCCACCATCGAGCGCCTGTTCGGCGAGGGTGAAGCCGAGCACCTCGGTGAACAGGCGCAGGGTCTCGTCAAGTTCGTCGCCGTACAGCAGGCAGTGGTCGAAACGCACCGCGCGCATGCCCTTGAGGCCACGCGGCCAGGCTTCCGGGTTGACCTCGGCAATGCCCCACTTGCCGGTGACCTGCTTCTGCGCGAACAGCTCGAAGCGGTGCCCGGACGGCGAGGTGAACTGCACCCGCCGCCCGCAATCCTTGAGTTCGCCGGCCGGCAGTTCTTCCACCTGGCAACCGAACTCCAGCAGTTCGCCGGCCAGGCGGGTCAGGCAGGCATCGTCGATCACCTTGAAGCCCATGAAATCCATGCCCGGCTCGTCGGCCTCGCGCAGCACCACGGAGAACTTGTCGGTCTCGGTCCAGGCCTTGAGATAAACCCGGCCTTGCTCGTCGCGGTCGACCTCGATCAGGCCGAGCAGCTCGACGTAGTGTTCCAGGGCCTTGGCCATGTCCAGCACGCGCAGTTGCACGTGGCCGGGACGCATCACACCTTTTTTCATAACGACACCTTTTGTCTTTGTTGTGGGTCGACCGTGTGTTCACCGCACGGTTTTGAATAACGCTCGATACACAGATCGCTGCGGGCGAACAGGCGGCAGGCCAGGACGTAGCCCTGCTCGCGGGCCTCGCTCGGCACGTGCTTGCAGCTCATGCGCCCGCACTCGTAGTCGCCGGTAAGCACCCGCACCTTGCACAGGCCGCAGCCGCCACCGCGGCAACCGACCGGCACGCAGAGCAGGCCGTGCTGTTCCATGGCGGCGAGCACCGGCAGCGCCTCGTCGCAGCTGAAGCGCTGGCCACTGCAGGCCTCGGTCACCTGGTGTTGTCTGCCCATGGCCACGGCCCTCAGAGGCGCTTGAACAGCGCGGAACGCTGGCTGTCACCGGCACCATCGGCGGCGGTGAGGAAGCGCTCCATAAAGATGTCGCGCTCGAACAGGCGGCCCTGCATCAGGGTGCTGATGGCCGCGTCGATCATCGGTGGCGGCCCGCACAGGTAAGCCTTGTGCCCCGTGAAACGACCGTCGAAATGGGCCTTGGCGGCGTCATGCACGAAGCCCTTGAAACCCTGCCAGCTCGGATCGTCGCTGGCCTGGCTGAGCGCCGGCACATAGGTGAAATTGCCGTGCTCGCGGGCCAGTCCCTCGAACAGCTCGCGGTTGTAGAGTTCGGCGACAGTGCGCGCGCCCTGGAACAGGGTGATCTGGCGGCTGTCGCCCTGCGCCAGCAGGTCGAGGATCATCGACTGCGGGCTGGACAAGCCCGAACCACCGGCCATGAAGATCAGGTCGCCCGGCTGCGAGCCGCGCACGAAGAACTGCCCGTAGGGGCCGGACAAGTGCAGC
>JBFJZW010000446.1:0-2091 GCA_041621875.1 Pseudomonas sp.
CAATATAAACCCGGATCATACCCGCAATAAAGGAAGCTGCGAAGCCGCTTCCGTGAGAAAGCAGACCATGGTTGAAAATAGCGAACTACGCAAGGCTGGCCTGAAAGTGACCCTGCCGCGGGTCAAAATTCTGCAAATGCTTGACCACGCCGGTCAGCGTCACATGAGTGCAGAGGATGTCTACAAGGCACTGATGGAGGCGGGCGATGATGTGGGGTTGGCCACCGTCTATCGCGTGTTGACCCAGTTCGAGGCCGCAGGTCTGGTGGTGCGACACAACTTCGATGGCGGCCACGCCGTGTTCGAATTGGCCGACGGTGGTCATCACGATCATATGGTCTGTGTCGATTCGGGCGAAGTGATCGAGTTCTTCGATGTCGAGATCGAAAAACGTCAGAAAGAAATCGTCAAAGAGCACGGCTTCGAGCTGGTCGATCACAACCTTGTGCTCTATGTGCGGAAGAAAACCTGATTGACTGCTGCATAACAAAGGCGACCCTAGGGTCGCCTTTGTGCTTTCTGCGGCCTGCTCGATCAGGCCTGGACGCTGCCGACCATCTGCCGGGCATGGGCCAGGGACTCTTCGGTGAGGTCGACGCCGCCGAGCATGCGGGCGATTTCCTCGACCCGCTGCGTGGGGCTCAGCTTGCTCACGGCGGTGCGGGTGGCATCGCTGTCGCGCACCTTGTGCACGAACAGGTGCTGGTGTCCTTGCGCCGCCACCTGTGGCAGGTGGGTGACGGTCAGCACCTGGCCGCGTTCGCCGAGGCGGCGCAGCAGTTGGCCGACCACTTCGGCGGTGGGGCCGCCGATGCCGACGTCGACTTCGTCGAAGACCAGGGTCGGTACCCGCGAGGTCTGCGCGGTGATCACCTGGATCGCCAGGCTGATGCGCGACAGTTCGCCGCCCGAGGCGACCTTGGCCAGGGCTTTCAGTGGTTGGCCGGGGTTGGCGCTGACCAGAAACTCCAGCTGCTCCAGGCCATTGGGGTGCGGCTCGCTGTTGGGGTTGGCGCTTAGCTTGATGCTGAAGCGTCCGCCGGGCATGCCCAGGTTCTGCATCTCCAGTTCCACCGCCGCGGCCAGTGCGCTGGCGGCTTTATGCCGCAGTTCGCTCAGCTCCGTGGCCTTTTCCTGATAATGGCGTTCGAAGGCACCGAGTTCTTCGACCAGGCGTTCGGCGGCCTGGTCGTCGGCATTGAGCCCTTCCAGTTCCTCGAATAGCTGCTGTTGCATGGTGATCAACTCGCCGGGATGGATGCGGTGCTTGCGCGCCAGGGTGTAGATCGCGTCCAGGCGCTCTTCCATCTGCTGCAGGCGCTCGGGGTCGGCGTCGAAGTGGTCAAGAAAGCGGTTCAGCTCGCCGACCGCTTCCTCGACCTGGATCTGCGCGCTGGCCAGCAGGTTGGTGGCTTCGCTCAGGGCTCCGGGCTGGCCCTGGAAGGCACCGAGGCGGTTAAGGCTGCCGGTCAGGGCCGAGAGCACGTTGCCGGCGTCGTTCTCGCTGCACTGCTCGATCACCAGGCGGCAGGCGCTGAGCAGGCTTTCGGCGTTGGTCAGATTCTTGTGTTCCTGCTCCAGTTGTTCCAGCTCGCTTTCGCCCAGGGCCAGGTTGTCGAGTTCTTCGAGCTGGTAGCTGAGCAGCTGATGACGGGCGCGCTGTTCGTCGCCGATGCTGGAGATGCGCTGCAGTTCGCTTTTGGTCTGTTTCCAGCGCTGTGCGGCGAGCTGCACCTGGCGCGCCAGTTCCTGGCTGCCGGCATATTCGTCGAGCAGGCGGCGGTGAGTATCGGCCTTGAGCAGCGACTGGTGTTCGTGCTGGCTGTGGATATCGATCAGTCGCTCGCCCAGGGCCTTGAGGTCGCCCTGGGGGCAGGGCGTGCCATTGATATAGCCGCGGGAGCGGCCTTCGGCGGTGATCACGCGGCGCAGGATGCACGGCCCATCGTTGTCCAGGTCGCGCTCGGCCAGCCAGGCACGCGCTTCCGGGATGTCGTCTAGGTCGAAGCTGGCGAGAATATCCGCCTTGTCCGCCCCCGGGCGCACCACGCCGCTGTCCGCACGGTCGCCCAGGCACAGGCCGAGGGCGTC
>JBFJZW010000447.1:0-2077 GCA_041621875.1 Pseudomonas sp.
CGGGTACTCGAAACGAAAGGGGATCTCGACCGTAGGAGCTGCCCATGGCTGCGATAGCTTTCGCGGGCATGGCCCGCTCCTACGGGTGGTGTGGTTTAGAAGCTGCCAAACAGGGTGCCGAGCGTAATCACCACCGCCAGGGCCACCATGGGGAAGGCCACGGTGTTGACGAAGATAAATTTGTACGACTCGCGGTGGGTCAGCTTGCAGATCGCCAGCAGCGAGATCACCGCGCCGTTGTGCGGCAGGGTGTCCATGCAGCCCGACGCCATGGCGGCGACCCGGTGCAGCAGCTCGGGGCTGATACCGGCGCTGGTGGCCAGGGTCAGGTACTGCTCGCCGAGGGTCTTGAGGGCGATCGACATGCCGCCGGAGGCCGAGCCGGTGATGCCGGCGAGGATATTCACCGCCACCGCCTCGGAGATCAGCGGGTTGCTTGACACGCCCAGCACCAGGTCGCGAATCACCACGAAACCGGCCAGGGAGGCGATCACCGTGCCGTAACCCACTTCGGCGGCGGTGTTGAGGATCGGCAGCATGGAGCCGAAGGCACCGTCGTTGATGCTTTTTCTCAGGTCCAGCCAGCGCTGCCAGTGCATGGCGACCAGCAGCAGGATGGCCGCGCTCAGGGCGACGATGATCGACCAGATACCGATCAGCGACTTGGCGTCCTGCAGGCCGCCGAACTCCGGCTTGGCCAGGTAGCTGGCGTCGAGGCTGGGCAGCACCTGCTTGGCCATCAGGAAGTTCAGCACGATCACCAGCAGAATCGGCAGCAGCGCCAGCCAGAAACCGGGAATCTGGCGATTGTCCTCGGCCACCGGCTCGTCGCTGTGCTTGCCGTAGCCTTCGCCGGCGGCTTGCAGCTTGCGCGCCTGGGCGCTGAGCCACCAGGTGCCGAGGCCGAACATGATCAAGCCTGCGATCAGGCCCAGGCCCGGCGCGGCGAAGGCGTCGGTGCCGAAGAAGGGGTTGGGGATGGCGTTCTGGATGGCCGGCGTGCCGGGCAGGGCGGTCATGGTGAAGGTGAACGAGCCGAGGGCGATGGCACCGGGAATCAGGCGCTTGGGAATGCCCGCCTCGCGGAACAGCGCCGCACCGATCGGGTATACCGCGAAGGCCACCACAAACAGCGACACGCCGCCGTAGGTGAGGATGCCGCACGCCAGCACGATGGCCAGAATCGCCCGCTCGCGGCCGACCTTGGCGACTATGCCGTGGGCGATGGCGCGGGCCGAGCCGGAGTCGTCCATCAGCTTGCCGAACAGCGCACCGAGCAGGAACAGCGGGAAGAACTGGATCACGTAGCCACCCATGGCCTTCATAAAGACCTGGGTATAGGTCGGCAGCAGCATGGTGATATCGCCAGCAAACAGCAGGGCGAGCAGGGCCAGCAGCGGCGCGAGGATCAGCACGTTGATGCCGCGGTAGGCGAGGTACATCAACAAAGCCAGGGAAAGCAGAATACCGAGGGTACCCATGGGGGCGGTTCCTTTTGTTGTTGTTTTAGCCATCGCTCTGTGGCGACGCCGATAAGCTTGCTCGTTAAGCCAGGCAACCGAGACAAAGCGTTGAGCAGACTAGAGCGAAAGCTGTGCCAGGCGGCGCTACGACTTTGGTCGAAGTGGGTGAGAAGCCCGTGGTTAAAGGCCTGTAGCGATTTACAGGCGGCGCGGCAGGGTTGCAGGGGGCGGATTGGCTGTCTTGAGTTCTGGAATTTGTCCAGAAATCTGGAGAGTTGTGTGTGGAAAGTCCAGAAATCTGGACTTCTGTTGGCGTAGGAGCGGGCTTGCCCGCGATCTCTTGCGGGCTCAAAAAGCATCGCGGGCATGGCCCGCTCCTACAGAAAGCTGCTCGTTTATTTCGTGACCCGGATGCCATCCGGGTTACGAACCGGCCACGAGTACAAACCCTGGGAGGAGCTTTAGCCGCGACAACAGCGGTTAAAGCGCGCCGCTAAAGCGCATGCCGCCCACACCGCGGCGTTGCGACTGGCTTGGCTCTTGTAGGAGCGGGCTATGCCCGCGATCTCTTGCAGGCTCAAGAAGCATCGCGGCCAAGGCCGCTCCTACAGGGA
>JBFJZW010000448.1:0-2077 GCA_041621875.1 Pseudomonas sp.
AGGCCGAAGCAGCCGATATATTCGCCGCTGGCCAGCTTGGGCAGGTACTTCTGCTTGGTCGCCTCGTTGCCGAATTCGAAGATCGGCACCATCACCAGGGACGACTGCACGCTCATCATCGAGCGGTAGCCGGAGTCGATACGTTCCACTTCGCGGGCGATCAGACCGTAGCACACGTAGTTCAGGCCGCTGCCGCCGTAGGCTTCGGGGATGGTCGCGCCGAGCAGGCCGGTGTCGCCCATCTCGCGGAAGATCTTCGGGTCGGTCTGCTCGTGGCGGAAGGCTTCGATCACCCGCGGGGCCAGCTTGTCGGCGGCGAACTGCTGAGCGCTGTCGCGCACCATGCGCTCTTCTTCGGTCAGTTGCTGGTCGAGCAGCAGCGGGTCGATCCAGTTGAAGCTTGCCTTGGCGGCCATAAGAGAAATCCTCGGTCGAAATGGGTCGGGCGTCTTGCTAGGAGCTGGTGGATTGATCCTAGGCGGTGTCCGCGCAGCAGGCAAACGAGGATTACGCACGCTATTGTGCATAATCCGCACTTCGAGATAGTTTTATCCGGTGATTTTCGACTTATCAGTGAGGCTGCCGCATAAATGCGTCGCAAGATTCCCAGTACTGCCGCCCTGGTCGCCTTCGAATCGGCGGCGCGGCACCAGAGTTTTACCCGGGCCGCGGAAGAACTCAGCCTGACCCAGAGCGCCATTTGCCGACAGATCGCCAGCCTGGAGGAGTTTCTCAACGTCGAGCTGTTCCGCCGCTCGCGGCGTGGGGTCAAGCTGACCGAGGCCGGCCTGTCCTATGCCCGCCGGGTGGCGACCCAGCTGGATGCGGTGGAGCGTGACACCCTGGCGGTGATGGGGCAGCAGGGGGCGATGAGCATCGAGCTGGCGGTGGTGCCGACCTTCGGCACCCAGTGGCTGCTGCCGCGGCTGAAGGATTTCCAGCGCCTGCACCCGCAGGTCACGGTCAACCTGACCAACCGCACCCGGCCCTTTCTGTTTGCCGACACCGAGTTCGACGCCGCGGTGTATTTCGGCGATGGCGACTGGTCAGGCACGGCCTCGCACCTGCTGATGCGCGAAAACCCGATGCCGGTGTGCAGCCCGGCGCTGCTCGCCGGGCAAAGCGGCCTGAGCGCCGAGCGGATCGCCGGCCTGCCGCTGCTGCAGCAGACCACCCGGCCCTATGCCTGGCGGCAGTGGTTCGGCTCGCTGGGCCTGAATGTGCCCCGGGACATGAGCGGGCCGCGCTACGAACTGTTCTCCATGCTGGCCCAGGCCGCCATGCACGAGATGGGCATGGCTCTGATTCCGCCCTTTCTGATTCAGCGGGAGCTGAGCGAAGGCCGCCTGGTGCTGGCGCTGGACCATGCCTACAGCAGCGACAAGGCCTATTACCTGATGATTCCCGAGCGCAAGGTGGAATCGGCGGCGCTGCAAAGCTTCCGCGACTGGCTGGTTCGGCAAGCGCGGGACTACGCCCGCGACAGTGGCCTGGAATAAACGACAGCAAGCGAAGCAATTGCTCTGCCGTCACCCCGTCCGGTATTCCTGCCGGCACCGGCAGAGCCTTTTAGCTCGAGTGATTCGGGCCGAGTTGACTCCGTAGTCAGCAATATGCGCGACTACAGTCTGGCGCTTGGTCGCAGGCGTTGGCGTCTAATTTATTGCACAGAAAAGCCTGTATAACGCCCGGAATAGCAGGGCTGCGCGCCCCGTTTGCCTGCGCAGCAGCCATTTGATGGGCGGCCATTCATGGCACCCATTCCGAAGGTGCTGAAAATATCCGTTAATGACCCTGGCGGCCAGGCCTGGCAAGCCTTTTCCGAAAATAATGGCCTGCAAGTCGCTGAGTGACTTGTAGTTGTCGCAAGGTTTTACTCCATAACGCCTTGAACGACTTATGCTGCGCCTGCAAAATGCCGCCCCGCCCGCAATATAGCTTCTGCTAGGGTGATTTGTGCTGATCCTCCCTTCGCCGCCGTGCCATCCGCAGTGCGCCGGTTCATTAAAAGATAAAGATCACGCAGGGGATTTGACGTGCACATCGGTGTTCCTCTCGAAACCCATGCCGGCGAGAC
>JBFJZW010000449.1:0-2076 GCA_041621875.1 Pseudomonas sp.
GCCAAGCACGTTCCTGACCTGGAGTTCCGGGTCTTTCCCGATAGTGGCGATCCGGCCGACATTGAGTTCGTGGCGTTGTGGATGCACCCACTGGGCGATCTGCGCCGCTACCCGAACCTGAAGGCTATCTTGTCATTCGGCGCCGGCGTCGAGCACATCATTCGCGACCCGGACCTGCCCGAGGGCGTGCCCATAGTGCGCCTGGTGGATGACCTGGTGGTTCGGGACATGGCTATGCACGCGGTGCACTGGGTGATCCATTTCCACCGCAACTACCACCTCTACCAGCAGGACCAGCCGAAGAAACTCTGGCGCCGTCATCCCCATCGCGATCCCGCTCAGCGTCGGGTAGGCTTTCTCGGCATGGGCGCCATGGGCGCGGTGGCGGCCACGTTCGTGCGCGACCTGGGCTTCAGCGTAGCCGGCTGGGGCCGCGATCCAGTCAGCGTCGAGGGCGTCGAGTTCTACCAGGGCGACGAGCGCTTGCCCGAGTTTCTGCGGCGCACAGACATCCTGATCAACGTGCTGCCGCTCACCCCGGTCACCGAGAACCTGCTCAATGCCGAGCGCTTCGCCCTGCTACCGGCGGGCGCCTGCGTTATCAATATCAGCCGCGGGCCGATCCTGGTCGAAGAGGACCTAGTGGCGGCCCTGGACAGTGGCCACCTGGCTGCGGCTGCACTTGACGTGTTTCGCAGCGAGCCACTGGTTGACAACAGCCCGCTGTGGAACCACCCCAAGGTGTTCGTCACTCCGCATATCGCCGGCATCAACTACGCCCATTCGGCGGCCAAACTGATGGCCGACAACATCAAGCGCATCGAGGCAGGGGAGCAGCCGTTCCCCATCTACGATCCGGTTCGCGGCTATTGAGTCCGGGAGGCTGAGATGAACGGCAGGCTGGCTGGCAAGGTGGCGATCGTCACCGGCGGTACCCGCGGCATTGGCTGGGCCATCGCCGAACGTTTCCTGGCCGAGGACGCGCGGGTGGTGGTGGCCGGGCGCAGTGAGCCCGATTCGCCATTGGCCGCCGGGGCGCTGTTCTGCCGCACCGATGTGGCCAAGGCCGAGGAGGTGCAGGCGCTGCTGGACTTCACCCTCGAGCGCTGCGGCCGCCTCGACGTGCTGGTCAATGGTGCGGGCGTGCAGCTGGAGAAGCCCATCGGCGAGACCAGCGAGGCCGAGTGGGACTGGCTGATGGGCATCAACCTCAAGGGCGTGTTTCTCTGCGCCAAGGCCGCGCTGGAACCCATGTGCAAAGCCGGCGGCGGGGTCATTCTGAATATCGGCTCCTACGACGGTTTCGCCGCCGACCCCGGGCTGGCCGCCTACTGCGCCTCCAAGGGCGGCGTGCATGCCCTGAGCAAGGCCATCGCCGTGGACTACGGCGCCGCGGGCATTCGCTGCAACGCCATCTGCCCGGGCTGGATTCGCACCGAGATGATGGACGCCTACCTGAAGAGCCAGGCGAACCCGGCCGAAGCCGAGGAGGCGGTGATCGCCCAGCATCCGGTCGGTCGTCTCGGCCAGCCGCAGGACATCGCCAGCCTGGCGACCTGGCTGGCCTCGGACGAGGCCTCATTCGCCAGCGGCCAGCTGTTCGTGCTGGACGGCGGCCTGACCGCCCATGCCCCCTATGTGCAGGGGCGTAAACAATGATTTCGATCAACCCACCAGGAGTAAGCTGAATGCCGACCATTCGAATCCAGGCCATCGCCCCCGTAAGTTGCGACATCGGCCGCTTGTTGACCCGCTGCACCGCCGCGGCGGCCGATGCGCTGGGCATCCCCCAGGGTTATTGCTGGGCGATCTTCCAGCAGGTCGCCCCTGGTACCTACGCCGAGGGCGACCGCATCTGGAGCGCGTCAGAAGCCTTGAGGGCCGCGCCGTTGATCTCGATCACCGCCCTGGAAGGTCGCACAAGCGAACTCAAGGCGGCTGTTTTGCGTGCTACCGCCGCTGTGGTCGCAGAGTCCTTGGCGGTGCCGCTGGGACAGGTCTTTGCCGAGTACCGCGACATTCCCAAGGGCCAGGCCTTCAGTGGCGGGAGTATTTGCTGATAAGGCAGTCGGCAGA
>JBFJZW010000450.1:0-2075 GCA_041621875.1 Pseudomonas sp.
CTGGGTAACCTCAACGGTCTGTACAACGGCACCCAGGTGCTCAACCAGGCGCAGCTGGACCGCTGGAACATAGTCGCCACCCTCAACTACCTGCCCCAGGCCGAGGAAGTCGCGATAGTCGCCGCGCGGGTGCCGCACCTGCTCGCCCGACATGGCGAGGGCTTGTTGGCGTCGATGGTGGCGGTGGCCGACCTGACCCGCCAGGGCTTCGCCGCCGGCGACCTGTCGACCCTGATGTCGCCGCGTTGCGTGATTTCCTGGGCGGAGAATATGGAGATCTTCAGCGACCCGGCGCTGGCCTTCCGCCTGTCGTTCCTCAACAAGTGCGATGAGGCCGAACGGCCGATCGTCGCCGAGTACTACCAGCGCTGCTTCGACCAGGAACTGGGCGAGTCGGCGCTGCCCTTGCTCGCCCTGGCCTGACCCCGCACAGGATAACCACCATGAACCAGCCGCCGCGCCGTGAGAAACGCCAGCAACAGCTCGAAGAACTCTGCGCGGCGACTCTGCGGGCACTGTCCGGGGAGCCGCGTGTGCGCTACCGCGGCGGCCGCCTGGAAGTGCAGGAACGGCACGTCCCAGTGCGCGCCCCACACCTGCACCCGGACCCCGAGGTTGATGACTTCCAGGCGTGGCGCGGGGTGACCGACAGCCTGGCGCTGCGCCTCAAGCACAGCGATCAGGCGCTGGTTCGCCAAGTCCTGCCGGCGCAGCCCATCGCGCGCCTGGTGTTCGAGCTGCTCGAACAGCTGCGCGTCGAGTCGCTGGTGGCCGACAGTCACCCCGGCGTTCGGCGCAATCTGTTGCAGCGCTTCGAGCAGTGGAGCCAGCAGTTTCTCGACTCCGGGCAGACCGAAGGTCACGTCGGCCTGCTGCTCTTCACCCTGGCGCAGATGAGCTGGATTCTGCTGTGTGGCGGGCGCGCCGACGAACAGACCGAGATGCTCATCGAGGCACCGCGCCTGAGCTTGCTCGGCCATTTCGGCGCGGCCTTCGGTATGCTGCGCCGCTGCCGCCATACCCAGGCAGAGTTTACCGAGCATGCCCTGCTGATCGCCGCCAAGGCGCAGGAACTGATCGAGCAGCTGGATGCCGAGCTGCTCGGCAACGACGAACGCAAGGTCTCGGAAGTCGCCGAGAAAACCCACCTGGCCTTCGCCCTGCTACTGGACGTCGAGCAGGATGGCGAGGGCGACGGCAACACCAGCGGCGCAGCCCAGGGCAATTCGCGCGGCAGCGACAACGCCTTTACTTACCAGGTGTTCAGCCGCGACTACGATTGCGAGCGCAGCGCCGCCAGCCTGGTGCGCCCCGAACAGTTGAAAGAGCTGCGGCAACGCCTGGACCGCCGCCTGGCCGGCCAGGGCCTCAATCTGCCGCGCCTGGCCAAACGCCTGGGTGCCCTGCTGGCCGCGCCACGCCGAGATGGCTGGGCCTTCGCCCAGACGGACGGACAGATCGATGCCGGCCGTCTCAGCCGCCTGATCATCAGCCCCGAACAACGCGAAATCTTCCGTCACGAACGCGAACGCCCGCACAGCGATTGCCTGGTCAGCCTGCTGATCGACAACTCCGGCTCCATGCGCAACCACATCGAGAGCGTCGCCCTGCTGGCCGACGCCTTCGGTCGCGCCCTGGAGCTGGCCGGCGCGCGCAGTGAAATCCTCGGTTTCACCACCGGCCAATGGAACGGCGGTCGCCCCCTGAAGCGCTGGCGCGGCATGGGCCAGCCAGCCAATCCGGGGCGACTCAACGAGCTTAGCCATCTGGTCTACAAGGATGCCGAAACCTCCTGGCGGCGTGCCCGGTCGAATATCGCCGCGCTGCTCAAGTCCGATCTGTTCCGCGAGGGTATCGACGGCGAGGCACTGCTCTGGGCGCGCCAGCGCCTGCTGCAACGCGAGGCGCGGCGGCGCATCCTGATCATCGTCAGCGACGGTTGCCCGATGGACAGCGCCACCCATCAGGCCAACCAACAGGACATCCTCGACCTGCACCTCAAGCAGGTGGCGCGGCAGATCGAGCAGGAGGGCAGCATCGAGCTGTACGCCCTCGGCGTCGGCCTTGACCTGAGC
>JBFJZW010000451.1:0-2038 GCA_041621875.1 Pseudomonas sp.
ACCGCCTGCTCGACATGCTGGCCAAGGGCGAGCTGAAAGTCCCGGCGATCAACGTCAACGACTCGGTGACCAAGAGCAAGAACGACAACAAGTACGGCTGCCGTCACAGCCTGAGCGACGCGATCAAGCGCGGCACCGACCACCTGCTGTCCGGCAAGCAGGCGCTGGTGATCGGTTACGGCGACGTGGGCAAGGGCTCGGCGCAGTCGCTGCGTCAGGAAGGCATGATCGTCAAGGTCAGCGAAGTCGACCCGATCTGCGCCATGCAGGCCTGCATGGACGGCTACGAAGTGGTTTCGCCGTTCAAGGACGGCATCAACGACGGCAGCGCCGCCAGCATCGACACTCAGCTGCTGGGCAAGATCGACCTGATCGTCACCACCACCGGTAACGTCAACGTCTGCGACGCCAACATGCTCAAGGCCCTGAAAAAGCGCGCTGTGGTGTGCAATATCGGTCACTTCGACAACGAAATCGACACCGCTTTCATGCGCAAGAACTGGGCCTGGGAAGAAGTGAAGCCACAGGTGCACAAGATCCACCGTACCGGTAGCGGCAGCTTCGACCCGCACAACGATGACTACCTGATCCTGCTGGCCGAAGGCCGTCTGGTTAACCTGGGCAACGCCACTGGCCACCCAAGCCGGATCATGGACGGCTCGTTCGCCAACCAGGTGCTGGCGCAGATCTTCCTGTTCGGCCAGAAGTACGCCGACCTGCCTGCCGCGCAGAAAGCCGAGCGCCTGTGCGTGGAAGTGCTGCCGAAGAAGCTCGACGAAGAAGTGGCCCTGGAAATGGTCAAGGGCTTCGGCGGCGTGGTCACTCAGCTGACCAAGACCCAGGCCGACTATATCGGCGTAACCGTCGAAGGCCCGTTCAAGCCGCATGCTTACCGCTACTAAGCACAGACCGTAGGGTGGGTTAGCCGCGCAGCGGCGTAACCCACCATCGATGCCGACAGACGTTTACCGTCGGCCCGGCTACCGCTCGGTGGGTTACGCGCCGCGCAATGACCGTTGTGCACATTGCCGCAGCGGCCAGCGTCGCTAACCCACCCTACCCTCCTGGAAACGCTTTATGAGCCAAGAACGCCGTTACAGCTTCGAATTCTTCCCCACCAAGACCGAAGCCGGGCACGAAAAACTGATGAATGTGGCGCGCCAGCTGGCGACCTACAAGCCGGACTTCTTCTCCTGCACCTACGGTGCCGGCGGTTCCACCCGCGACCGCACGCTCAACACCGTGCTGCAGCTGAATAACGACGTCGGTGTGAGCACTGCGCCGCACCTGTCCTGCGTCGGCGACAGCAAGGCCGAGCTGCGCGAGTTGCTCAACCTGTACCAGAACGCCGGTATCGAGCGCATCGTCGCCCTGCGCGGTGACCTGCCGTCCGGCATGGGCATGGCCAGCGGCGAGCTGCGCTACGCCAACGAGCTGGTCAGCTTTATCCGTGAAGAAACCGGCGATCACTTCCATATCGAAATCGCCGCCTACCCGGAGATGCATCCGCAGGCGCGCAACTTCGAGGACGATATCGCCAATTTCGTGCGCAAGGCCAAGGCCGGTGCCAGCAGCGCCATCACCCAGTACTTCTTCAACGCCGACAGCTACTTCTACTTCGTCGAGCGCGTGCGCAGGCTGGGTGTGGATATCCCTGTGGTGCCGGGCATCATGCCGATCACCAACTACAGCAAGCTGGCACGTTTCTCCGATGCCTGCGGTGCCGAGATTCCACGCTGGGTGCGCAAGCAGCTGGAAGCCTATGGCGACGACAGCGACAGCATCCGCGCCTACGGCGAGCAGGTGGTCAGCGAGATGTGCGAACGCCTGCTGCAGGGCGGCGCGCCGGGGCTGCACTTCTACAGCATGAACCTGGCGGAACCGAGCCTGGCGATCTGGAACAACCTCAAGTTACCCCGCTAGCAGCTGCCGCGCGATGCTCGAGGCCGCGCCCGCCACCGGCGGGTAGCGGCACCTGGCCGATCCGCAGCGGTCACCAGATGCCGGAAACTGCACCCTTTCGGGCAGCCCAACGCCT
>JBFJZW010000452.1:0-2037 GCA_041621875.1 Pseudomonas sp.
CCGACCGAGGGGGAGAAGGGGGTGACGTTGTTGATCGCCAGGATGGAGAAGTCCAGGGTGCCCATGGCGGCGTTGCTGACGGTGTCCTCTTCGCTGCCCAACTGGCCGTTGAGGAACAGCTTGGCATCGTGTTTACCAGCGGTTCTGCTCTTGAGTTCCTCGACGAACTTGAGGCCGAGCTCATGCTGAGTACCACCGGCACCATCGCCCACGGCGACGCGGAAGGTCTTGGCCTGAAGACCGCTGCTGATGGCGGCGGCAACCAGGCACAGGGCCAGGGCCAGGGGGCGGGTAAAGTGCTTGCTGGGTGTCATAACTGCGTACTCCGTTGTAGTTATTTTTGGCTACGAAAGTGCAGGGTGGGGTCTGTTGCGACGAACTTCCGGGTCTGCAGAAATTCGGCGGCACGTCTTGGTATGAATGTCTCGGGGCGACGACAGCGAGGCTGTACTCTGCGCGACCTCAGCCTCGCTGAAAACATCCCCGTCGTTTCCCTTCGACCGGGTTCAATAGTCCCCCCAGGGTACGGCGCTGTTTAGGACCACATTAGTGGCGTTTCTGGGGCCAGCGCGGCGGTGGCTAAAAAATAGGCTAGAAGCGCTCTGGTACGGCCATTAGCGCCAGGCGTCGGCGGGCTGACGTGCAGACTGGAAGGTTTTTTTTCACGGTTGCGGACGTTTGCCGGCGGCGCTGGCTCAGCGGCGGTGAGCCAGTAACTGCAGAACTTCGTCGAACACCGCATTGTCCAGGCTGCGCGACAGGTCCAGTTCCAGGCTGTGGCGATAGTAGGGGCTCAGGTCAAGGCCGACGCCGAGGGCGTACAGCTCGATGCTGCCCTCCTGCTCGATCTGCCGCGCCACCTGCTTGAGGTGCAGGTCGAGGATGTCCTGCTGGTTGGCCTGGTGGGTGGCGCTATCCATCGGGCAGCCATCAGAGACGATGATCAGGATGCGCCGTCGCGCCTCGCGTTGCAGCAGGCGCTGGCGCGCCCAGAGCAGTGCTTCGCCGTCGATACCCTCGCGGAACAGATCGGACTTGAGCAACGCGGCGATATTCGGCCGGGCGCGGCGCCAGGAGGTTTCGGCATCCTTGTAGACCAAGTGGCTGAGTTCGTTGAGCCGTCCCGGATTGGCTGGCTGGCCCAGGCCGCGCCAGCGCTTCAGCGGGCGGCCGCCGTTCCACTGGCCGGTGGTGAAACCGAGGATTTCACTGCGTGCACCGGCCAGCTCCAGGGCGCGGCTGAAGGCGTCGGCCAGCAGGGCGACGCTGTCGATGTGGTTACGCATGGAACCGGAGTTGTCGATCAGCAGGCTGACCAGGCAATCGCTGTGCGGACGCTCGCGTTCGTGGCGGAAGATCTCGCGTTGCTCGGGGCTGATGATCAGACGGCTGAGACGGCCGGCATCGATCTGCCCGTCGGTCTGGGCGAAGGCCCAGCCATCTCGGCGTGGCGCGGCCAGCAGGGCGCCCAGGCGCTTGGCCAGACGCGGCAAGTTGAGGCCCTGGCCGGCCATGCGGCGGTCCAGGCGTTGGCGCAGCTCTTTCAGCAGTTCGGGACGGACCAGGCTGGCGGCGCTGCGCTCGCTGTCATAGTCGCGGCTGAATACCTGATAGCTGAATGCATCTTCGCCGCCGCGCGAGTTGCCTTGAGTAGCGCCGCTGCTACTGCCGTCGCCTTCGCCATCCTGTTCGACGTCCAGCAGCAGGGCGAAGGCCAGGTGGGTCTTCTCGGCGATTTCCGAGACCTTGCGTTCGTCGTTGCCGAGCAGTTCGGCATCCAGTTGCTCGATCAGCTCTTGCGCCTTGGCGGCGATCAGCAGGGCATGCTCGGCAAACTCCGCCTGGTTGTGGCGGCAGCGACGCAGCAGACCGAAGGCCGCGCCGAAATGGCCGAGCAGGCTCAGGCGTGGCGCCTCGATGAGCATCTCGGTCTGTTCGCCGGCGCGCCCACCACACAGCAGAATCCAGCTCATCTGCGCCAGGGTGAAGAGCAGCAGGCCGACGTGTCCCTCGGTCTGCCCGGAGTCGAGAAACTGC
>JBFJZW010000453.1:0-1987 GCA_041621875.1 Pseudomonas sp.
CGCCGGACGCCTACGACGCCCGCTACAAGCGCTGGGTACTGGCCGACCTGCCGATCATCCCCGAGCGCTGGAAGATGCGGGTCAAGCCCAAGACCGCCGGCCAGTTCAAGGCGGTCAAACGCCTGCTCGGCGAGGCCGACGAGCTGGTGATCGCCACCGACGCCGACCGTGAAGGCGAGATGATCGCCCGCGAACTGGTCGAGCACTGCCGCTACCGCGGGCCGATCCAGCGCCTGTGGCTGTCGGCCCTGGACGATGCCTCGATCCGCAAGGCTCTGGCCGCGCTCAAGCCCGGCGGCGACACCTTCAGCCTCTACTAGTCGGCGCTGGGTCGCTCGCGCGCCGACTGGCTGATCGGCATGAACATGAGCCGGCTGTTCACCCTGCTCGGCCAGCAGTCCGGTTATCAGGGCGTGCTGCCGGTGGGCCGGGTGCAGACCCCGACTCTGCGCCTGGTGGTCGACCGCGACCGCAGCATCGCCGCCTTCGTGCCGCTGCCCTACTGGGCCATCGAAGTGCCGCTGCTGGCCGACGGCACCGCCTTCAACGCCCAGTGGCGCGCCGCCGCGAATGTCTGCGACGAGCAGGGCCGCTGCCTCGACCAGGCCCTGGCGCAAGCGGCGGCAACGGCCATGGGCAATGCCGCCAGCGCGCGGGTGGTGCAGCTGCGCACCGAGCGCATGCGCGAGGCCGCGCCCCTGCCGTTCGACCTCGGCACCCTGCAGGAAGTCTGCTCGAAGAAGCTCGGCCTCGGAGCCCAGGAAACCCTGGATATCGCCCAGGCGCTCTACGAAACTCACAAGCTGATCACCTACCCGCGCAGCGATTGCGGTTACCTGCCGCTCAGCCAGCACGCCGAGGCCCCGGCCATCCTCGCCGCCCTGGGCCGTGCCGACCCAACTCTGGCCGGCCTGCGCGAACACCTTGAGCCGCAGCGCCGCTCGCGGGCCTGGAACGACGCCAAGGTCAGCGCTCACCACGGCATTATCCCGACCGCCGCCGTGCAACAGCTCGAACGTCTGAGCGGCAAGCCGCGGGCCGTCTATAGCCTGATCCGCGCGCGCTACCTGGCTCAGTTTCTGCCCAGCCACGAATACGACCGCACCCAGGCCGACTTCGACTGCGCCGACCAGGCCCTGCGCGCGGTCGGCAAGGTGATAGTCGAACCCGGCTGGCGGCGTGCCCTGCCCGAAGCCCTGACGCCCACCAAAGGCCGCGAAGCGCCGCCCGCCCAAGCCCTGCCAGCATTGCGCGAAGGGCAGGACTGCACAGTGACGGGCGCGACCCTCAAGGACCTCTGGACTCAGCCGCCGAAGCCCTTCACCGAGGGCGACCTGATCAAGGCGATGAAGAACGTCGCCAAGCTGGTCGACGACCCGCGGCTCAAGCAGAAACTCAAGGACACCACCGGCATCGGCACCGAGGCGACCCGCGCCGGCATCATCCAGGGCCTGCTCGACCGCGGCTACCTGCTCAAACAGGGCAAGGCCCTGGCCGCCACTCCGGCCGCATTCAGCCTGATCGACGCCGTACCCCGCGCCATCGCCGACCCCGGCACCACGGCGATCTGGGAACAGGCACTGGACATGGTGCAGAGCGGCGAGATGAGCCTGGACGAATTCGTCGCCAAGCAGTCGGCCTGGATGAGCAAGCAGGTGCAACGCTGCGCCGGCCTGCGCCTGAGCATCAGCGCCCCCGCTAGCCCGGCCGCCACGCCCTGGAAGGGCAAGCGCAAGGCCGGCAAACGCAAGGCACCGCTGAGCAAGCGCGGCGGGCAGTCGGCAGCAGGTAGCGCGGGGAAGGCCTGACGGTAGTGGCCATGGTGGAGGCTGGAGGCCGGTACGAGCGGAACAGGCGAGTCCTGCAGCGGAATAAGGCCGATAACAATGATGATCTGTGTGATCGATTGAACGCTTGGCCCCCGCTGCGCGAACTACAGATTGGCCAGGGCGATAAAGCCCACAACAGGCCGGATATACGAATGCAA
>JBFJZW010000454.1:0-1964 GCA_041621875.1 Pseudomonas sp.
AGTGGCCTGTACGGCTAGTTGGTTAACTCAAGTTCGGATGACTGAGGTTCTGAGGCAAGGCGCTGCGACGAGTCATAGCGGGCTATGGCGAGGAGCAGCAACGCAGTATCGGGACCTCAGGAGCCGAAATTGACTAATTGAACTCGCCACACAGGCCACTAGGCCGCGTTTGCCTATACCCTCGGCTGGGTTAAGCTCGACTGACATTCACCCCCCACAAGGATGCCCCCATGATCCGTCTGATTGCCCTCGGCACCGGCCTGCTGCTGTCCGCCAATGCCTTCGCCCTATCCCTCGCTGACCTCAGCCAGACCGACGCCAGCGGCGGCCTCAAGGACGCCCTGATCCAGGGCGCGCAGGTGGCGGTCCAGCAACTGGGCGCACCCGGCGGTTTCAGCAATAACCCGGACGTGCGCATCGAGCTGCCGGGCAACCTCGGCAAGGCGGCGAAAACCATGAAGATGATGGGCATGGGTGCCCAGGTGACGCAGCTGGAAACCAGCATGAACCAGGCCGCCGAAGCGGCGGTGCCTCAGGCCCAGGCCCTGCTGGTCGACTCGGTCAAGAAAATGACCGTACAGGACGCCAAGAGCATCCTCGCCGGCCCGCAGGACTCGGCCACCCAATACCTGAACAAGACCAGCCGCGAACAGATCCGCGCCAAGTTCCTGCCCATCGTTCAGCAAGCCACCAGTCAGGTTGGCCTGGCCCAGCAATACAATGCCCTCGCCGGCCAGGCCGCAAGCTTCGGGGTGATCGACGCGAAAAGCGCCAATATTGAAAGCTATGTCACCGAACAGGCGCTGGACGGGTTGTTTGAAATGATCGCCAAGCAGGAAGCCAGCATTCGCCAGAACCCGGCCGGGGCGGCGACCAGCTTGGCGAAGAAGGTATTTGGGGCGTTGTAGAAAGGGCTCAGTCGATGTGAAAAGCCAGACCTTCGGGTCTGGCTTTTTTATGGCTATGTACCAGGTACGCGTTGTACTGCCAGGTGCGGTCTGCCCCCCCTTTCCCTCTCGGAAACTACCCCTCCTACAACTTGCTTATAGCCCCGGCAATACCCACCTCAGCACCTATAGCTCGTCTCCTCGCCGCTGTCCGGGTCGGTGCAGGTAATCGTGGCGGTGCGGAAGATCAGGTCGACGAACAGGTGGCAGCTGTGCGCCCCGGCGCGCCAGCCCATCGACACGCTGGACAGGTTCGACTGGTGCAGCTCGAACTCGCCGGCGAAGGCCGGGTGGGTCGAGCGCAGTTCCATCAGGCTGAGCAGGCGCTGCACCACCGGGGCCTGCAAGGCCTGCTCGGCCTCGTCCAGCGAGTAGTGGTGGCGGTTGATTTCCCGCGCTTCGCCGGTTTCCTCCATCAGTTCGGTGTCGTTGTGACCGGCCAGCAGGCCGACGTAGTAGACCTGTGGAATGCCGGGGGTGAAGAACTGGATCGCCCGGGCGGCGATGTAGGCGTCCTCGTTGCCCTGCAGGGCATCGAAGAAGGTACAGGTGAGTTGGTAGATCGCGCCGACGCTGTGCACGTTGGCGGCCGAGCGGCGCAGGATGGGGTCGGCGCTGCGCTCCGAGACGTTCTGGATCAGCGCTTCGATATGCTCACGCGGCAGGACCTCCTCCACATCGGGAATGCAGATGCCGTCGTGGGTGTCGAGTACGGTGATCTGGTTGTGCGGGCACATGCGCAGCCAGGACTTGAGGTACTGGCTGTTGGCGTCGAGCAGCGTGTACAGCAGCAGCGGCGGCAGGGCGAAGGCATAGGACCACATGCCGCGCGCCGAGATGGCGTACTGCCAACTCGGGTGGTCGTGCACCTCGGGCAGTATCTCTATGCCATTGGTCGCCGCCGTGTTCTTGAACCAGTCGAGAATGTGCCACACCTGCGGCTCGACCAGAAAGCAGCTGGTGCCGATCTTCTTGGTGGTGTAGCCGAAGGCATCCAGACGCAACAGCTTGACCCCG
>JBFJZW010000455.1:0-1945 GCA_041621875.1 Pseudomonas sp.
CTGATGGACTTCATCGCGCCGCTGGTGCCCATTGGCCTGGGTGCCGGGCGCATCGGCAACTTTATCAATGCCGAGCTGTGGGGCAAGGCCACTGACCTGCCCTGGGCCATGATCTTCCCCACCGACCCCGAGCAACTGGCGCGTCATCCCTCGCAGCTGTACCAGTTCGCTCTGGAAGGCGTGGCGCTGTTCACCATCCTCTGGTTCTACTCGCGCAAACCACGGCCGACCATGGCGGTGTCCGGCATGTTCGCCGCCTGCTATGGGGTGTTCCGCTTTATCGTCGAATTCGTCCGAGTGCCGGACGCCCAACTCGGTTACCTGGCCGGCGGTTGGTTGACCATGGGCCAGGTGCTCTGCGTACCGATGGTGCTCGGCGGCCTGGGCCTGATCGCCTATGCCTATAAGCGTCAGGCTGCCCAGGAGGCCGCTCGATGAAACAGTACCTCGAGCTGATGCGCCTGGTGCGCGACACCGGCACCTTCAAGAGCGACCGCACCGGCACCGGCACCTACTCGGTGTTCGCCCACCAGATGCGCTTCAATCTGGCCGACGGCTTCCCGCTGGTGACCACCAAGAAGTGCCACCTGAAGTCCATCATTCACGAGCTGCTGTGGTTCCTCCAGGGCGACACCAATATCAAGTACCTGAAGGACAACGGCGTGCGCATCTGGGACGAGTGGGCCGACGAGAACGGCGACCTCGGCCCGGTGTACGGCTATCAGTGGCGCAACTGGCCGACGCCCAATGGCGAGTCGATCGACCAGATCAGCAAGCTGATCGAGATGATCAAGAACAACCCGGACTCGCGCCGCCTGATCGTTTCCGCCTGGAACCCGGCGCTGGTCGAGCAGATGGCCCTGCCGCCGTGTCACGCGCTGTTCCAGTTCTATGTGGCCGACGGCAAGCTGAGCTGCCAGCTGTACCAGCGTTCGGCCGACATCTTCCTCGGCGTGCCCTTCAATATCGCCAGCTACGCCCTGCTGACCCTGATGGTCGCCCAGGTCTGCGGCCTGCAGCCCGGCGATTTCATCTGGACCGGCGGCGACTGCCACCTGTACGCCAACCATATCGAGCAGGCCAACCTGCAGCTGGCCCGCGAGCCGCTGCCGTTGCCGACCATGAAGCTCAACCCCGAGGTGAAGGACATTTTCGCCTTCCAGTTCGAGGACTTCGAACTGGTCGGCTATCAGGCCCATCCGCATATCTCTGCGCCGGTGGCCGTCTAACAGCCTGCTCCAGGCTGCCGCGCAGGCGATCTTGACCCGCCGCGGCCGCTCGCAAAGGGCATCGAGCCGCTTGCGCGCCTCGTCGTCCTGGGTTTCGCGGCCAGGGCGGCGATATTTGCTACCCTGGCGCTTTGCCGATAGGGGAGAGCGTGCTTGTGTCGAGGATTCTGATCAGCCTGCTGTTGTGTCTGCTGGGGTTGCCTGCCGCGGCGCAGGAGTCGAACGCGCCGATCTTGCGGGTGGGCATCAACGAAGTGCCGCCCTTTGTCATCCAGGAGCCGGACGGCAGCTGGCGCGGCATCAGCACCGACCTGTGGCAGGCTGTCGCCGAGCAAGCGGGTTATCGCTACGAGCTGCTGCCGATGCCGTTCGAACGCCTGCTGCCGAGCCTGGAGGACGGCCAGCTGGATGCGGTGGTCGGGGCGCTGACCATGACCGCCGAGCGCGAGGCGCGTTTCGACTTCACCCATCCGTTCTACCGCACCGGCCTGGCCATCGGCGTGCCGTACGGCGGCGAGGGTAGCGGCTGGGTCGCGGTCAAGGGCCTGCTGTCCTGGCAATTCGTCAGCCTGATCCTCGGCCTGGCGGTGCTGATGCTGCTGGTCGGTGGGCTGCTCTGGCTGTTCGAGCGGCGGCGTAACCAGCAGCAGTTCGGCGGCTCCCCGGCGCAGGGTCTGGGCTCCAGCTTCTGGTGGGCGGCGGTGACCATGACCACC
>JBFJZW010000456.1:0-1927 GCA_041621875.1 Pseudomonas sp.
CGATCATCGGGATGGTGATCAGCAAGAACACCTTCCACGGCCGCGCGCCCAGATCCATCGCCGCTTCCTCGATGGACTGGTCCAGCTCGCGCAGGCGCGCCATCACCACCACCGCAACGTAGGCCGAGCAGAAGGTGGTGTGGGCGATCCAGATGGTCAGCACGCCGCGCTCGGCGGGCCAGCCGATCAGCTGAGCCATGGCCACGAACAGCAGCAGCAGCGACAGACCGGTGATCACCTCGGGCATCACCAGCGGCGCGGTGACCAGGCCACCGAACAGGGTGCGGCCCTTGAAGCGGGTCACCCGGGTCAGCACGAAGGCGGCCATGGTGCCCAGCGCCACCGCGGCAACCGCGGTGTAGGTGGCGATTTCCAGGGAGCGCATCACCGCGTTCATCAGCTGGGTGTTGTCGAGCAGGCCGACGTACCACTTCAGCGACCAACCGCCCCAGACCGTGACCAGGCGCGAGGCGTTGAACGAGTAGATGACCAGGATCAGCATCGGCAGGTAAATAAATACCAGCCCGGCCCACAGCATAAAGGTGGAGAAACTGAAGCGCTTCATGGCCGACCCTCCAGCTCTTTGGCTTGGTTACGATTGAAGAGGATGATCGGGACGATCAGGATCGCCAGCATGACCACGGCCAGGGCGGAGGCAACCGGCCAGTCGCGGTTGTTGAAGAACTCCTGCCACAGCACCTTGCCGATCATCAGGGTCTCCGGGCCGCCCAGCAGTTCGGGAATCACGAACTCGCCGACCACCGGGATAAACACCAGCATGCAGCCGGCGATGATGCCGTTCTTGGCCAGCGGCACGGTGATTTTCCAGAAGCTGTTGAAGGTGCTCGAACCGAGGTCGGCGGCGGCTTCCAGCAGGCTCTGGTCATGCTTGACCAGGTTGGCGAACAGCGGCAGCACCATAAACGGCAGGTACGAGTAGACGATGCCGATATACACCGCCAGGTTGGTGTTGAGGATCTGCAACGGCTCGCTGATCAGGCCCATGCCCTGCAGCACGCTGTTGAGCAGGCCGTTGTTGCTGAGGATGCCCATCCAGGCATAGACGCGGATCAGGATCGCGGTCCAGGTCGGCATCATGATCAGCAGCAGAAATACCATCTGCTTTTCCTTGTCGGCCCGGGCGATGGCGTAGGCCATGGGGAAGCCGATGATCAGGCACAGCAGGGTACTGACCGCGGCCATCTGCAGCGAGCCGAGGTAGGCGGCCAGGTACAGGGCGTCTTCGCTGAGGAAGATGTAGTTGCTCAGGTTGATAAAGATCGCCAGCTTGTTTTCCGCCCAGGTGTACACGTCGGTGTAGGGCGGGATGGCGACATCGGCTTCGGCGAAGCTGATCTTCAGCACGATGATGAAGGGCAGCAGGAAGAACATAAACAGCCAGAGGAAGGGCACCCCGATGACGACGTGACGTCCCTTTGGCAGGCGGCGGCTAATGCTTCTTGAGATGTTCATGAGCGCAATGCCACCCCGCTATCGTCCTCCCACCAGACGAATACTTCGTCGTCCCAGGTCGGCCGTGCGCCACGGCGTTCGGCGTTGGCGACGAAGGACTGGACGATCTTGCCGCTCGGCAACTCGACGTGGAACACCGAATGGCCGCCGAGGTAGGCGATGTCGTGCACGGTGCCGCGCGACCAGTTGTATTCGTAGCCCGGCTGCTCAGTGGTGACCAGCAGCTTTTCCGGGCGAATGGCGTAGGTGATGCTCTTGTCCTGCACCGAGGTGCTGACGCCGTGGCCGACGTAGATATTGCGTTCCAGGTCCGGGCTGTCGATCAGCGCGTGGCCTTCGGCATCGTCCACCACCTGACCTTCGAACAGGTTGACGTTGCCGATAAATTCGCAGACCAGGCGGCTGGTCGGGGTCTCGTAGATATCCACCGGGCTGCCGATCTGGGCGATCCAGC
>JBFJZW010000457.1:0-1925 GCA_041621875.1 Pseudomonas sp.
GAATCGCTATCGCGGGCATGGCCCGCTCCTACGGAGGCACCGCGCCGCTACTAGTGACTGAGTTTTAGCCCGACCAACCCGCAGATAATCAGCGCCACGCTGGCGATGCGCAGCAGGCTCAGGGCCTCGCCAAACAGGATGATGCCGGCAATCACCGTACCGATGGCACCGACACCGGTCCAGATCGCATAGGCGGTGCCCAGGGGCAGCTCCTTCATGGCCAGGCCGAGCAGTGCCAGGCTGGCGATAATCGCCGCAACGGTCAGTAGAGTGGGGAGAGGGCGGGTAAAACCGTCGGTGTATTTCAGGCCGACAGCCCAGCCGACTTCGAACAGGCCGGCCAGCAGCAGAATGAACCAGGACATACAAACCTCCAATTACAGATAGAGGGGCCGTCCCGTATTGATCACTCGCTGAGTGGTGAGGTCGTCCTCACTCTGTGCAGTATTTTGCACATTGGCAGGCTCAGGGCAAGTCGCAGAGGATCAATGGTTCCTCTGCGGCCGTGCAATGGCTTAGCAGGCCGTTGAAAACTACCTGCGTTGCCGATACTGCGTTAAAAACAGGCTCAAAATGCTCATTTACAACACGTAAACGCCGCTTTTTCGCCTGTTTTTGCCTTGTCTCGGCTGCCTCGCCTACATTTTTCAACGGCCTGTTAGATCCCCTGGGGAATCTCTTCGCCGCCCAGGGCTTCGAACAGCGCCGGGAGGAAGTCCACCAGGGTCAGCATCATCAGGGTGAAGCTGGCGTCCTGCTGGCCTAGGTCGTCGTCGCCGCCATCCTGTTCGGCCTGATCCTGCAGCAGGTCTTCGAAGCGCAGGCGCTTGACCACCAGCTTGTCGTCCAGCACGAAGGACAGCTTGTCCTGCCAGGCCAGGGACAGCTGGGTGACCTGCTTGCCGGAGGTCATGTGCAGCTGGATTTCATCGCTGGTCAGGTCCTGACGCTTGCAGCGCACCACGCCGCCATCTTCGTGGGTGTCGCGCAGTTCGCACTCATCCAGCACGTGGAAGTCTGGCGCGGCCTGCTGGGTCTTGACCCAGTCGGTGAGGGTGGCGCTGGGGGCGATCTTCACGGTCAGCGGGCGCACTGGCAGCGAGCCGATGGCTTCACGCAGGGTCGACAGCAGGTCTTCGGCGCGCTTGGCGCTGGCCGAGTCGACCAGGATCAGGCCCTGTTTCGGTGCAATGGCGGCGAAGGTGGCGGATTTGCGGATAAAGGCGCGTGGCAGGAAGGTCTGCACTATCTCGTCCTTGAGCTGGTCGCGCTCCTTCTTGTAGACCTTGCGCATCTGCTCGGCTTCGATCTCGTCGACCTTGTCCTTTAGGGCATCGCGCACCACGCTGCCCGGCAGAATGCGTTCTTCCTTGCGCGCGGCAATCAGCAGGAAGTCACCGCTGACATGCACCAGCGGCGCGTCGCCGCCTTTGCCAAAGGGGGCAATAAAGCCGTAGGTGCTGAGCTCCTGGCTGGCACATGAGCGGGCCGGTTTGGCTGAGAGGGCCGTTTCGAGCGCATCGGCGTCAAACGGGATGTCCTGGGTAAGGCGATAAACCAGCAGGTTGCGAAACCACATAAGGGGGTGACTCTCCATTAACAGGCCTGCCGGCAGTGGCAGGCAGCATAAGCCGTCAGGGCCTGGTTCCAGTCCAGATCCAGGTGCGCAGATCGTTGCGACTCGCTGCGCGGCTTGCAAGTTGCATTCGGGGGCGCATTATTCTCCCCTTGGCGGTTTAGGCCAACCCTGCGCTAAGCCTTTGCTATGTCGATAAAAAATATTTAAATCAGGGCTTGCCAAGGTGCGGATGGCTCTCTAGAATGCGCCCCACTTCGAGAGTGAAGGGTGATTAGCTCAGCTGGGAGAGCATCTGCCTTACAAGCAGAGGGTCGGCGGTTCGATCCCGTCATCACCCACCAAACTC
>JBFJZW010000458.1:0-1873 GCA_041621875.1 Pseudomonas sp.
ACCATCGGCCCGATCACCGCCAGCCAGCTCGGCGTGCGCACCGTGGATATCGGCCTGCCGACCTTCGCCATGCACTCGATCCGCGAACTGGCCGGCAGCCATGACCTGGCGCATCTGGTGAAAGTGCTGACGGCGTTCTATGCCAGCGCTGAGCTGCCCTGACTGACGCCCCGTAGGGCGGACATGCCGAAGGCTTGTCCGCCATCTGCTCGCCGGCGGTGGACAACGCTTCGCATGTCCACCCTACAAAAGCGTGACTCGTAGCCCATCATGGCGGTGCACCTGCTGATGCCCTGATGGGTATCGCTTCGCTCAACGCCATCCTACGAATAGTCCTTGAAGTACCGCCCTACTCCGGCACCTCGACGCTTACATGCAGAGCGTCGTGGCGCCAGAACTCCAGATCGCAATCGATCAGGCGGCCATGCTGGTCGCGGTTGACCCGTACGATACGCAGCGCCGGGCTGCCCACCGCCACCTTGAGCGCCGCCGCGGCTTCGCTGTGCAGGGCGGTGGGCACCATATCGAAACGCACCCGGCCGTAATGAATGGCGTATTCGCTGGCATACAGCTCGGTCAGCGAGCGGGTCAGGTCGAAATCCAGGATGCCGGCAAAGTAATTCGGATTGAGGTAGTGCTCGACATAGAGCACCAGCCGCCCGTCGATGCGCCGCGCGCGGCGAATCTGGTAGACGCTGGACAGCGCCGGCAAGGCCAGGATCTGGCAGATCTCGGCGCTGGCCGGAATCAACCGCGCGCTTAGCACTTCGGTGGCCGGTACTCGGCCCTGCTCGCCGACCATGGCATGGAAGTGGCTGCGCACCAACGGGTTGTAGGCCACGCGCGGTGGCGAAACAAACCAGCCGCGGCGCTCCTCGCGGTAGATCAGGCCCTGGGCCTCCAGCTGGCCCAAGGCCTCGCGCAGGGTAATTCGGGTGGTATCGAACACCTCGCTGAGCTTGCGCTCGGCCGGTAACTGGCTGCCGGAAGGCAGCAAGCCATGTTCGATCTGTTCCTCCAGTGCCCGGCATATGGCAGTGACTGCCCGCGGCGCTTCATCGCGCATCAAGACCTCCAGATTTGGACTAGTCCAGCCCCATTCCAGGGCATAAAACGGCTTACGCAGCCGAGACAACTCTGTTGCAAGTTTAAGCAGTCTAGATGACCGCGCCGTGACAGTTTTCTGGCAAGTCCAGCACAAACCCGGCCAACCGGCGTCCGCAGGCGAGTAATCACCTGCTTATTCATGGTCTACGCTTGTCATTCGCCAGTCTGGCGAAGGGTTTAAAGATCGGCAAATAGCCAACTTACATAAAACTGTCATTTAACTGGCCTAAATTGGCCTGGGTCTTGCTGATCTAGACCAGGACTTTTCACCGCACGCACTTTGATCGCAAAGGAGTTTCCAATGAAACAACTGCTGCTGGCCTCACTGATGGGCTCGGCCATTGCCCTGGCCACCTCGGCCATGGCTGCTGAAACGGACTTGCAAGCACTGGAACAAGCCGCGCGCGCCGAAGGCGCGGTGAACAGTGTGGGCATGCCGGACAGCTGGGCCAACTGGAAGGACACCTGGGTCGACCTGAACAAGCTGTATGGCTTGAAGCATATGGACACCGACATGAGCTCGGCCCAGGAGATCGCCAAGTTCGCCGCCGAGAAGGACAACGCCACCGCCGATATCGGTGACGTCGGCGCGGCCTTCGGCCCCATCGCCGTGCAACAGGGCGTGACCCAGCCGTACAAGCCGAGCACCTGGGAACAGATCCCGGCCTGGGCCAAGGACCAGGACGGCCACTGGATGCTGGCCTATACCGGCTCCATCGCCTTCATCGTCAACAAGAAGCTGGTCAAGGACATCCCCACCTCCTGG
>JBFJZW010000459.1:0-1787 GCA_041621875.1 Pseudomonas sp.
CCAGAACGCCGTGGAATACGCCCGCGACCGTATCCAGAGCCGCGCGCCGACCGGCCCGGTGGCTAAGGACAAAGCCGCCGACCCGATCATCGTGCACCCGGACGTGCGCCGCATGCTGCTGACCATGAAAGCGCTGAACGAAGGCGGCCGTGCCTTCTCCAGCTACGTGGCCATGCAGCTGGATACCGCCAAGTACAGCATCGAGCCCGCCACCCGCAAGCGCGCGGAAGAGCTGGTGGCCCTGCTGACCCCGGTGGCCAAGGCCTTCCTCACCGATATGGCGCTGGAAACCACCACCCATGGCCAGCAGATCTTCGGCGGCCACGGTTATATCCGTGAGTGGGGCCAGGAGCAGCTGATTCGCGACTGCCGCATCACCCAGATCTACGAAGGCACCAACGGTATCCAGGCGCTCGATCTGGTCGGCCGTAAAGTGGTCGGTAGCGGCGGTGCGTTCTACAAGCACTTCGCCGAAGAGATCAAGGCCTTCACCGATTCCGCCGACAGCAGCCTGGCTGAGTTCGTGAATCCGCTGAAAGAAGCCATCGCCAATCTGGAGCTGATGACTGCCGATCTGCTGGAACGCGCCAAGGCCAACCCGAACGAAGTCGGCGCTGCCTCGGTGGAGTACCTGCAGGTGTTCGGCTACACCGCCTACGCTTATATGTGGGCCCTGATGGCGCGTACCGCCCTGGCCAAGCAGGATCAGGACGAGTTCTACGTGAGCAAGCTGGGCACCGCGCGCTTCTTCTTCGCCCGCCTGCTGCCGCGTATCCACTCCCTGACCGCTTCGGTCAAGGCCGGTAGCGAGAGCCTGTACCTGCTGGACGCCGCACAGTTCTAACGGTCCCTGCGGTAAACAAAGCCCCGGCCTAAACCGCCGGGGCTTTTTTGTGCCGCCCCGGTTCTGAAGGCGTGCAAACCTGCCGTTGTAGGGTGCGCCGCGCGCACCAGGGCTCTAAGCGCACGACTCACCCTGCAGATTTATCCCCGCACCCGCTCCAGCCAGGCCAGAAACAGTTGAACACCGCCGCTGCTGCCGAGTTTGCAGCGCTCACCGGGGCGCTCCAGCAACAGCCCCTGGCCGCTGCCTAATTGCACCCGGTTGCCGTCAGGCAGCAGGCAGTCCAACTGGGCACCGGCCATGCAGTAGATAAACATCACCTCGCTGCAGTCGAGCCAGCGTTCGCCCTGCAGCCGCTGATACTCCAGGCGGTGCCGCCAGTGCCCGCGGCGGCTCATCAGGTTGAAGTCCTGCACCGGGCCATCATGCAGCTCGGCCTGTACATCCAGCTCACCGGCAAAACTTAGCACGGGGTTATGCCGGTCCAGATCGAGGCTGGGTTGCTCGCCCAGGGTCAGGCGCAGGCCCGCGCCGCTGAGCAAGCCCAGGCTGCGGTCGATGCCGGGGTAATGGGAGAAGGGGCCGGCGCTCGCCACCCGCGCGCTGCTGATACGCCACTCAAAGTTGCTTAGATCCGCATCAGACGGGGCGATGGCCAGTTCCAGGGTGACGCCTTGGCCGTTCTTCCAGGGCAGTTGGCGGGCGGTACGGCTGTCGATAATACGGATGCTCACGGTGGATGCTCATACGGACGATTTATATGTATATACATTATGAGGTTGCCGTTGGACAGCTTCCGGCCGGGTCGAGCGCTGCCGTTCGTCTGTCGTCAGGGCGTTATGCTGACCTGTTTTAGCCATCTATCTCAATGATTTATATGGTTTTTAAAGGTTGCTGGCATGTCCATGGGGCGGCGCGGGTGAACGTATTGGCTGACGAGCGG
>JBFJZW010000460.1:0-1712 GCA_041621875.1 Pseudomonas sp.
GCGCTGCACGTCGAAGCCGTGTGCAAGTCGGTGAAGATCGGCGTGGTGGTCTATAACCGCAGCGTCTGCCGTCTGACCGCGCCGCTGCTGGAGCAGGTGGCGGAGCGTTGCCCGAACCTGATCGGCTACAAGGACGGCATCGGCGATATCGAGCTGATGGTCTCCATCCGCCGTCGTCTGGGCGACCGCCTGAGCTACCTCGGCGGCCTACAGACCGCCGAGGTCTACGCCGCTGCCTATAAAGCCCTGGGTGTGCCGGTGTACTCCTCGGCGGTGTTCAACTTTATTCCCAAGACCGCGATGAGTTTCTACCACGCCATGGCCCGTGACGATCACGCCACCGTTGGCAAGATCATCGATGACTTCTTCCTGCCGTACCTGGCCATCCGCAACCGCTGCGCCGGTTATGGCGTCAGCATCATCAAGGCGGGCGCGAAGATTGTCGGCCATGACGCCGGCCCCGTGCGCACCCCGCTGACCGATCTGCTGCCGGAAGAATACGAAATGCTCGCCGCCCTGATCGAAGCCCAGGGCGCGCAATAAGCAGTTGAATGTGGCGGGCCAAGCCGCCGTAGGGTGCGCTGTGCGCACCAGCCGTTCGCCGTCATTGGTGCGCGCGGCCTGGGCAGCCCCGCGACACCCTACGCAAGCCATACATAGCTAGGAAGGGATCATGAACAAGCATTACGACAACTATATCGGCGGCCAATGGGTCGCTGGCAGCGACTACTCGCGCAATATCAACCCGTCCGACCTGGCCGATGTGGTCGGCGAATACGCCCAGGCCGACGCCGCCCAGGTCGATCAGGCCATCGCCGCCGCGCGCGCCGCGTTTCCGGCCTGGTCGACGTCCGGCATTCAGGCGCGCAGCGATGCGCTGGACAAGGTCGGCAGCGAAATCCTCGCCCGCCGTGAAGAGCTTGGTGCGCTGCTGGCCCGGGAAGAGGGCAAGACCCTGCCCGAGGCCATTGGCGAGGTGACTCGCGCCGGCAATATCTTCAAGTTCTACGCCGGCGAATGCCTGCGCCAGGCCGGTGAAGTGCTGGCCTCGGTGCGCCCCGGCGTATCGGTGGAAGTCACCCGCGAGCCGCTGGGCGTGATCGGCCTGATCACCCCGTGGAACTTCCCCATCGCCATTCCGGCCTGGAAAGTTGCCCCGGCCCTGGCCTACGGCAACTGCGTGGTCTTGAAACCGGCCGATCTGGTGCCGGGCTGCGCCTGGGCGATTGCCGAAATCATCTCCCGCGCCGGTTTCCCCGCCGGGGTGTTCAACCTGGTGATGGGCAGCGGCCGAGTGGTCGGTGAAGCCATCGTGCAGAACCCGCAGGTCGATGGCGTCAGCTTTACCGGTTCGGTCGGCGTCGGCCGCAGCATCGCCGCCAACTGTGTGGCCCGTGGTGCCAAGGTGCAGCTGGAGATGGGCGGCAAGAACCCGCAGATCATCCTCGACGATGCTGACCTGAAAACCGCTGTGGAACTGTCGGTGCAAAGCGCCTTCTACTCCACCGGCCAGCGCTGCACCGCTTCCAGCCGTTTGATCGTCACCGCCGGTATCTACGACCGGTTCGTCGCGGCCATGGCCGAGCGGATGCAGTCGATCAAGGTTGGCAATGCCCTGGAGAAGGGCACCGATATCGGCCCCGTGGTGTCCCGGGCTCAGCTGGAGCAGGACCTGCGTTATATCGAGATCGGCAAGCAGGAAGGTGCACGCC
>JBFJZW010000461.1:0-1693 GCA_041621875.1 Pseudomonas sp.
GTACTCGCCTGGGCCCATTCGGTACCCTGCCGCAGCACGGCATGGATTACTGGCCGAAGCAGGCCAAGGTGATCCAGATCGACTGCGACTCGAAAATGCTCGGCCTGGTGAAGAAGATCACCGTGGGCATCTGCGGCGACGCCAAGGCCGCGGCGGTCAACCTGCTCGGTCGCCTGGAGAACCTCGACGTCCTGTGCCTGGAAAACAAGGGCGCGCGTGCCGAGGAAATCGCCAGGGAAAAAGCCGACTGGGAAACCGAGTTGAACGGCTGGATCCACGAGAAGGACGAATACTCGCTGGATATGATCAAGGAGCAGAGCGGCGAGGAGGGCAACTACCTGCACCCACGTCAGGTCCTGCGTGAGCTGGAGAAGGCCATGCCGGCCGACGCCATGGTCTCCACCGACATCGGCAACATCAACTCGGTGTCCAATAGCTACCTGCGCTTCGAGAAGCCTCGCTCGTTCTTCGCCGCCATGAGCTTCGGCAACTGCGGTTACGCGCTGCCGACCATCATCGGTGCCAAGGTCGCCGCACCGCATCGCACCGCGATCTCCTACGCCGGTGATGGTGCCTGGGGCATGTCGATGATGGAAATCATGACCTGTGTGCGCGAGAACATCCCGGTCACCTCGATCGTGTTCCACAACCGTCAGTGGGGTGCGGAGAAGAAGAACCAGGTGGACTTCTACAACCGTCGCTTCGTCGCCGGCGAGCTGGAAAACCAGAGTTTCGCTGGCATTGCCCGCTCGATGGGGGCCGAAGGCGTCACCGTCGACCGTCTGGAAGACGTCGGCCCGGCGCTCAAGGCTGCTTGCGAGGCACAAAAGGCCGGCAAGACCACGGTTATCGAGATCATGTGTACCCGCGAACTGGGCGATCCGTTCCGCCGCGATGCGCTGTCCAAGCCGGTGCGCTTCCTCGAGAAGTACAAAGACTACGTCTAAGTCGCCGAGGTGACCGGCTTGCGCCGAACACCTGCAGCTAGTGGCCTGTGTGGCTGGTTCAACTAGCCGTATAGACCGCCAGGAACACTGCAACGGCACCTTCGGGTGCCGTTGCAGCTTCGACTGCGAACAACCAGGAATCCAAGCATGTTGAGCACTATTCCACGGGAATGCCCGGCGTTCCTGCTCGATCGGGCCAAGGCCTTGCCGCGCGTGGTTACGGCGGTGATCAATCCGGTCAATCTGCTAAGTCTGAGCAGTGCCAAGCGGGCCTGCGATGAAGGGCTGATCGAACCGGTGCTGGTCGGTGATCAGGCGCAGATCCGCGCCCTGGCCGAAGAACTCGACTGGGACCTGCACGACCTGCGCCTGCTGCCCGCCAGTGAGGATGGACAGAGCGCCGAAATCGCTTGCAGCCTGGCGGGGTCCGGTGACGCGGCGGCTCTTATGAAGGGGCATCTGCACACCGATACCCTGCTGCGTGCAGTACTCAAACGCGAACTCGGACTGCGTACTGCCAGCCGTCTCAGCCATGTGTTCCACATGACTCTGCCGGGCAGCAACAAGGCATTGTCGATCACCGATGCGGTGATCAACGTGCAGCCTACGATCATCGACAAGGTGCATATCGCCCGCAATGCCATCGATCTGATGCACGCTCTGGGCTATGAGATGCCACGTATGGCGGTGCTGTCCGGTACCGAGGAAGTGACGCGCAGCATGCCGTCCAGCCAGGATGCCGCCGA
>JBFJZW010000462.1:0-1665 GCA_041621875.1 Pseudomonas sp.
CACCCAAGACGTGCTGACCAGCTGCGCCTCGAAGATCCTCGCCGGCTTCAAAGCCCCCTACAATGCCACCGTGGTGGAAAGACTCGCCAGCGCCGGCAGCGTGACCCTGGGCAAGCTGAACATGGACGAGTTCGCCATGGGCTCGGCCAACGAATCCAGCCACTACGGCGCGGTGAGCAACCCCTGGGACCTGAGCCGCGTGCCCGGCGGTTCCAGCGGTGGTTCGGCGGCAGCCGTGGCCGCGCGCCTGCTACCGGCCGCCACCGGCACCGACACCGGCGGCTCGATCCGCCAGCCGGCGGCGCTGACCAACCTCACCGGGATCAAACCAACCTACGGCCGCGTGTCGCGCTGGGGCATGATCGCCTACGCCTCCAGCCTCGACCAGGGCGGCCCCCTGGCGCGCACCGCCGAGGACTGCGCGCTGATGCTGCAGGCCATGGCCGGTTTCGACCCCAAGGATTCCACCTGCGTCGATCAGCCGGCGGACGACTACCTGGCCACCCTGAACCAGCCGCTTAACGGCCTGCGTATCGGCCTGCCGAAGGAATACTTCGGTGCCGGCCTCGATGCACGCATTGGCGAGAAGGTCATGAGCGTGGTCGAAGAGCTGAAAAAGCTCGGTGCCACCGTCAAGGACATCAGCCTGCCGAATATGCAGCACGCGATTCCCGCCTACTATGTGATCGCCCCGGCCGAGGCCAGCTCCAACCTGTCGCGCTTCGACGGCGTACGCTTCGGTTACCGTTGCGAGAACCCGGTCAATCTGGAAGACCTGTACAAGCGCTCCCGTGGCGAAGGCTTCGGTGCCGAGGTCAAACGTCGCATTATGGTCGGCACCTACGCACTGTCCGCCGGCTACTACGACGCCTACTACCTCAAGGCGCAGAAGATCCGCCGGCTGATCAAGAACGACTTCGTCGCGGCCTTCAATGAGGTCGACGTGATCCTCGGCCCGACCACGCCAAACCTGGCCTGGAAGCTCGGCGAGAAGAACAACGATCCGGTCGCCGCCTACCTGGAAGACATCTACACCATCACCGCCAACCTGGCCGGCATCCCCGGCCTGTCGATGCCGGCCGGCTTCGTCGATGGCTTGCCGGTCGGTGTGCAACTGCTCGCCCCTTACTTCCAGGAAGGCCGCCTGCTCAACGTCGCCCATCAGTACCAACAGGTCACTGACTGGCACACACAAGCTCCGGCTGGATTCTGAGGACGACTGATATGCAATGGGAAACCGTAATCGGGCTGGAAATCCACGCCCAGCTCAGCACCCAATCGAAGATCTTTTCCGCCAGCGCCATTGCCTTCGGTGCCGAACCCAACACCCAGGCCAGCCTGATCGACCTCGGCATGCCCGGCACCCTGCCGGTGCTGAATGCCGAAGCGGTGCGCATGGCCTGCAAGTTCGGCCTGGCCATCGACGCCCATATCGCGCCACAGAACGTCTTCGCGCGCAAGAACTACTTCTACCCGGACCTGCCCAAGGGCTATCAGACCAGCCAGATGGATCACCCCATCGTCGGCAAGGGCTTCCTCGACATTACCCTGGAAGACGGCACCCAGAAGCGCATCGGCATCACCCGCGCGCACCTGGAAGAAGACGCCGGCAAGAGCCTGCACGAAGACTTCCACGGCATGAGCGGCATCGACCTCAACCGCGCC
>JBFJZW010000463.1:0-1643 GCA_041621875.1 Pseudomonas sp.
CTTCGCCCTGTTCTACACCGTGTGCGGCATCCCCCTGGGGCGGCTGGCCGATACCAGGAGCCGGCGCGGCCTGATCGCCATCGGTGTGCTGTTCTGGAGTGCGGCCACCGCCGCCTGCGGCATGGCCAAGCTGTACTGGCAGTTTCTGATCTGCCGCATCGGCGTGGGGGTGGGCGAGGCGGCGCTGTCACCGGCCGCCTATTCGCTGATCGCCGACAGCTTTCCCGCCGAGCGCCGCGCCACGGCGATCAGCGTGTATTCCATGGGCGTCTACCTGGGCTCTGGTCTGGCCTTTCTGCTCGGCGGCCTGGTGATCCAGTTCGCCTCGGCCCAGGGCGATGTGCTGCTGCCAATCGTTGGCGAGGTGCGGCCCTGGCAGTTGATCTTCCTGATCCTCGGCGCGGCCGGGGTGCTGTTTACCCTGCTGATGCTGGCGGTCAAGGAGCCGACCCGGCGTGGCGTCGGTGCTGGCGTGGCGGTGCCGCTGGCCGATGTCGGCCGCTATATCCGCGCCAACAAGCGCACCGTGCTCTGCCATAACTTCGGCTTCGCCGGCCTGGCCTTTGCCGGCTACGGCAGTGCGGCCTGGATTCCGACCTTTTTTATCCGCACCTACGGCTGGGACGCCGGCCAGGTGGGCATCGTCTACGGCAGCATTGTTGCGGTGTTCGGCTGCCTGGGCATCGTCTTCGGCGGTCGCCAGGCCGACGGGATGGCCAGGCGTGGCAGTAGCGATGCCAATATGCGCGTCGGCCTGTATGCGGCCATCGGTGCGGTGCCTTGTGTGCTGGCCTTCCCGCTGATGGAAACGGCGCTATGGGCGGCGATTCTGACCGCGCCGGCGGTGTTTTTCCTGAGCATGCCGTTCGGTGTGGCCCCGGCGGCGATCCAGGAGATCATGCCCAACTCGATGCGCGGTCAGGCCTCGGCCATCTACCTGTTCGTGATCACCCTGATCGGCCTGGGCATAGGTCCGACCGCGGTGGCGCTGGTCACCGACTATGTGTTCGGCGACGACATGGCGCTGCGCTACTCGCTGCTGATAGTCACCAGCATCGCGGTATTCAGCTCCATCGTGCTGCTGAGCATGAGCCTCAAGCCTTATCGGGAGAGTGTGGTGCGTCTGCAGCAATGGGCGGCCGAGCCGGCTTGAGGACGGCAATCCCGGGTTGCGCCCAAGGCTTATCCGGGCCAGCGGGGCGCTTTGTAGGGTGGACATCGTGACGCGTTGTCCACCGCCGGCATCCGCAAGCCTTGCCTAGGCCTCAGGCTCTTGGCTAAGCGTCTTGTTGCGCCAGCCCTGGCCACCCGGTAGCAGCAGGTTGAGCAGAATGGCGATGATGCCGCACAGGGAGATGCCTTTCAGGCTGACGTCGCCTGCACCAATGACCATGCCGCCGATGCCGAACACCAGGGTGACCGCGACGATGACCAGGTTGCGCGCCTCGGACAGGTCGACCTGGTGGCGGATCAGGGTGTTCAGGCCGACCACCGCGATGGAGCCGAACAGCAGGCAGAGAATGCCGCCCATCACCGGCACCGGGATGCTCTGCAGCGCCGCACCGAACTTGCCGATAAAGGCCAGGGTCATGGCGATCACCGCCGCCCAGAGCATCACCTTGGGGTTGAAGTTCTTGGTCAGC
>JBFJZW010000464.1:0-1642 GCA_041621875.1 Pseudomonas sp.
ATCTGCTTGGCGGTGTTCATGATGTCCGGGGTGACGCCGAAGTACTCGGCACCGCTCCACTTGCCCATACGGCCGAATGCGGTGATCACCTCGTCGAAGATCAGCAGGATATTGTGCTGGGTGCAGATCTCGCGCAGGCGCTGCAGGTAGCCGACTGGCGGCACCAGCACGCCGGCGGAACCGGACATCGGCTCGACGATCACCGCGGCGATGTTCGAGGCGTCGTGCAGTTCGATCAGTTTCAGCAGCTCGTTGGCCAGCTCGACGCCGCCGGTTGCGGCCATGCCCTTGGTGTACGCCAGGTCCGCCTGCAGGGTGTGCGGCAGGTGGTCGGCGTCCATCATCTGGCCGAACATCTTGCGGTTACCGCCGATGCCGCCCAACGAGGTGCCGGCGATATTTACGCCGTGGTAGCCACGGGCGCGGCCGATAAACTTGGTCTTGCTCGGCTGACCTTTCAAGCGCCAGTAAGCCTTGGCCATCTTCACCGAGGTGTCGGCGCACTCGGAGCCGGAGTCGGTGTAGAACACGTGGTCGAGGCCGGCGGGGGTCAGCTCGGCGATCTTCTCCGCCAGCTGGAAGGACAGCGGATGGCCGTACTGGAAGCCCGGCGCGTAATCCAGGGTGCCCAGCTGCCTGGCCACGGCGTCCTGAATTTCCTTGCGATTATGCCCGGCACCACAGGTCCACAGCCCGGACAGGCTGTCGAACACGCGGCGGCCCTTGTCGTCGATAAAGTGGTTGCCGTCGGCAGCCACGATCAGACGCGGGTCGCGCTTGAAGTTGCGGTTGGCGGAAAACGGCATCCAGTGCGCATCCAGCTTGAGCTGGCTGGCCAGGGACGGGGTTTCGGTCTGCGGCATATTCATGGTGCGGCCTCGCAAGGAAGGGCGGTGTTTTCTCACTGTAGGAGCGGGCCATGCCCGCGAATGACATGGGTCGCAGGCATGGGACTGGGCGTCCCCCTGCTCCTACAGCGCTATTGCAGACAAAGGTGCCACGGGCTTAGAGTCATGAAAACACGACTCTTATTATCTTTAGTTAAGCGTCGACTAAACAAACAACCGTACACAATGAGCAACCCACAATGAGCACTCGCCGCCCCGACCCACTGGCCCAGGTCAGCGATTTTGATATCCGCCTGCTCAAGCTGTTTCGCAGCGTAGTCGAATGCGGCGGTTTTTCCGCCGCGGAAAGCGCCCTGGGGATTGGCCGCTCGGCGATCAGCCAGCAGATGAGCGATCTGGAACAGCGCCTCGGCCTGCGCCTGTGCCAACGCGGCCGTGCCGGCTTTGCCCTGACCGAAGAAGGCCGCGAGGTGTACCAGAGCACCCAGCAGTTGCTGGCCGCACTGGAGAGCTTTCGCACCGAGGTCAACGGCCTGCACCAGCACCTGCGCGGCGAGCTGAATATCGGCCTGACCGACAACCTGGTGACGGTGCCGCATATGCGCATCACCAACGCCCTGGCGCGCCTGAAGGAACGCGGCCCGGACGTGCGCATCCATATCCGCATGACCCCGCCCAGCGAAGTGGAACAAGGCGTGCTCGACGGCCGTCTGCACATCGGCGTGGTGCCGCAAGTGGGCGCGCTCTCTGGCCTTGAATACCAGCCGCTGTATGACGAACGTTCGCTGCTCTAC
>JBFJZW010000465.1:0-1612 GCA_041621875.1 Pseudomonas sp.
CGATCACCTCACCGGCATCGTTAGTCAGGGTATAGTCGATGGAGACGGCCTTATTGGCAGCGATCAGCATGGGGCGGGACCTTTTGCTTGGAAATAAAGAACGGTCAAGTTTACCCAAGGGCAAGCGCGAAAGCGAACCGCACGCAGACGGACGGCCCGGTGCGCCTACTTGATTTCCGTCAGGACGAGCACGGCGATTGGCTGGCAGTCTTGTCCTGCGGCCATACTCAGCACCTGCGTCACCAGCCGCCCTGGCAGAATCGCGCCTGGGTCCTGGACGCCGCACAGCGCCAGGCGCGGATCGGCGAACGCTTTAGTTGCGGCTGGTGCGCCGCCGACCATCAGGGTGCCGAAACCGGCACCGCCCCCACGCACAGCCTCTCGAACAAGGAACCCTAAATGCCGGCCCGCAACATTCTGGTGATCAACTGCGGCAGTTCGTCGATCAAGTTTGCCCTGGTCAACGAAGCCCACAGCGACTTCATCCTCAGCGGCCTCGCCGAGCGCCTTGGCAGCCCGGATGCGCAGTTGCATTGGCAGCGTGGCGGAGAAAAAGACAGCCTGATCCTGCCCAATGCCGATCACCGCGTCGCCCTGGCCCAGGTCCTGCCAATGGTGCAGAGCGCCGCTGGCGGCCAGTTGCATGGCATCGGCCATCGGGTGGTACATGGCGGCGAACATTTCACCGCCGCCTGCCGCCTGGATGCCCTGAGTCTGAGCACCATTCGCGCCACCGTGCCGCTGGCCCCGCTGCATAACCCGGCCAACCTGCTGGGCATCGAAGCGACCATCAAACTGTTCCCCCATCTGACCCAGGTGGCGGTGTTCGATACCGCCTTCCACCAGACCCTGCCCGAACACGCCTACCGCTACGCCCTGCCGGAATACCTGTACCGCGAACACGGGGTGCGCCGCTACGGCTTCCACGGCACCAGCCACCGCTACGTCAGCCAGCGCGCCGCCGAACTGGCCGGCCTACCCATCGGCCACAGCAGCTGGCTGGTGGCTCACCTGGGCAACGGCTGTTCGACCTGCGCCATCGTCGATGGCCAGAGCCGCGACACCAGCATGGGCCTGACGCCACTGGAAGGCGTGGTGATGGGCACCCGCAGCGGCGACGTCGACCCCAACCTGCACAGCCACCTGGCACGCACCCTGGGCTGGAGCCTGGAACAGATCGACACCCTGCTGAACAGGGACAGCGGCCTGCTCGGGCTGTCCGGCCTGTCCAACGATATGCGCAGCCTGGAGCAGGCCCGCGAACAGGGCCACCCCGGCGCGACCCTGGCCATCGAGGTGTTCTGCTACCGCCTGGCCAAGTCCCTGGCGGCCATGAGCTGCGCCCTGCCACAACTCGACGGGCTGATCTTCACCGGCGGCATCGGCGAGAACTCGCCGCTGATCCGCAGCAAAACCGTCGCCCACCTGAAACTGCTGGGCCTGGCCCTCGACGAGCAGGCCAACGCCAGCACGGTGCGCGGCGTCAGCAGGGCGATCCAGGCCCATGGCCATCCGCGCGTAATGGTCGTACCGACCAACGAAGAACGACAGATCGCCCTCGACACCCTGGAACTGCTTGAAGCCTGAGCTGTAGGAGCGGGCCATGCCCGCG
>JBFJZW010000466.1:0-1606 GCA_041621875.1 Pseudomonas sp.
CATCGCCTGCAGCAAGGGACCGACGATCATCGCATCGCCGATGTCGTTGACGAACAACTCATCGAAACACAGCACCCGCACCTCTGCGCTCAGCTCGCGCGCCAGCGCCCGCAAGGGATCGGGCGTGCCGGTCAGCTGGAACAGGCGCCGATGCACCCAGCTCATAAAGTGATGAAAGTGTTGGCGCCTGGCCGGCACCCGCAGGCTGCGGTGAAAGCGATCCATCAGCCAGGTCTTGCCGCGCCCCACCGGCCCCCAGAGATACACCCCGGCCGGTGGCTGCCCAGCGCTGTCAGGCTGATGCAGGGCCTGGTGACAGTCTTCCAGCAACTGCGCGGCCTGCCACTGCGCCTGATCAGACTCGAAGCCCTGCTGCTCGATGGCATGCCTATAGGCCGCCAGGGGTGACGCCAGATCCATACAACTACCGCTCGCTTAACCCAGCCGGTGATGGCGGCGGGCATTTTACAGGGTCGCGGCTGGCGTGCGGCACAGGGTGGCGACCGCCCTAGCCCTCAAGCGAGCCGACGCGACCAATCGCAGAGGCGGGTGGACAAACAAGCGTTGTCCACCCTACCCAACCTTCGCGTTCGCGTAAGGTGGAAAACCGCGGAGCGTTTTCCACCAAACCATTCCCAGGCTACCTCGCTGTCGTTCTTCCTGATTAGCATATTGGCGGGCCGCCACTAACCGGTAGCCCGGATGCAATCCGGGGCTTATCTGAACCCGTGCTACGAATCCCCGGATTGCATCCGGGCTACTCGCTGAGATCTGGTCGCGGCAAACGCGGCATCACTTGGAGAGAAACGCGACATGGACGGCAAGCCCAAGCGGCTCAATAGCTGTCGGCCGCCGCCCCAGCGAAGCTACTGATTTGCCATCAAACTGTCCACCGGCCGTTTTTATCCCGACTCACCTGGCCGCCGCTCAAACGCTTCGGCCTCGCGCCTAAGCCAGCAGCCGCCACAGGCTGTGCATCAACAAGCCACTCGCCGCCAGCAGGGAGAGCAGCAGCAACAGCTGCCGCGGGCTGCGGGTGTCGAAGCGGCCGTCCAGGCAGCGGGCCAGGAAATAGCCGACCAGCACACCGGGCGCCAGCTTGAGTGTGGTCGCTAGGTAATCGAGGGGCATGCGGCCCTGATAGAGCAGGAACAGCACCGAGACCGGGGTGGTCAGCAGGAAGAAGGCGGCCAGTTCATCGCGGCCGCTGATGCGGCTGCAGCTCTGGTAGACCAGGGCCATGGGCGGGCCGCCGACCGAGGTGGCGGTGCCCATCAATCCCGAGCAGAAGCCGGCGATGGCCAGGTTGCGTGGGTTACAGCGCACTTCCAGCCAGCGGTAGCTGGTGAGGGTCGCCAACAGCACACAGGCGCCGAGCAGCAGACCGAGCCAGGCGCTGGGCAGCACGCCAAGCAGCAGGCCTCCGCACCAGGCGCCGGGCAGCCGCGCCAGGATGGCCGGCAAGGGCCGCCGCCAGGCCAGCGACTGGCGGGTGCCGAGCAACATGCAGCAGGCCAGGAGAAAGCCCAGCAGCAGGATCGGCCCGGGCACATAGCTGGGATCGAACAGATACAGCAGTGGTGCGGCGAGCAGGCCGAAGCCGATG
>JBFJZW010000467.1:0-1550 GCA_041621875.1 Pseudomonas sp.
TCACCAACCAACGCGGGCAAATCCGCGCCCTTCTTCTCCTCATCGGTCAGCAGCAGGGTTTTCTCGACCGTGGTCAGTTGGCTGGCGATGCCGTTATACAGCGGCACGAACTCGCTGTTGACCAGCACGAACTTATCTTCGGCATGGTTCATGGTGTAGAGGATCTGGTCGGCCGAGAGGCGGATATTGATGGTGTGCAGCACCGCGCCGAGCATCGGGATGGCGAACATGCACTCCAGGTAACGGTGGCTGTCCCAGTCCATCACCGCCACGGTATCGCCGGCCTTGACCCCGGCCTCGCTCAGCACATTGGCCAGGCGGGCGATGCGCTCGTTGAGGGTGGCATAGCTGTAACGCAGCTGATCGCGGTAGACGATCTCGCGGGTCTTCTCGTAGCGACTGCCGGACAGCAGCAGGCGCTTGATCAGCAAGGGGGCTTGGTGAGCATTCTCAGCGGGCGCAATCACGCGGGTCTGCAGCATGGCGGTACCTTTTCTGGTTTTTTTCAGTGCCGCCAATCTAGAGCCCCGACGACCCGACCAAATCAGCCCAAAGAATGATTTTTTGTGTGACCGCGCGAGCGCTTTCGGTCACAGCAGAAGATCGACAGCACGCCACGCGTCGATGGCGGCCTGCTAGATCCCGATAAAGTCCAGCGACTTGCCGACCTTGCGCCAGAAGCTGCGCTGCATGCGCTCGCTCTCGCCGCTGGCGGCAATCCGCTCGAAGGGCTGCACTTCGCGGGTCGCCGCGATCTCTGCGCTGGCTACCGCCGCGGACACCAGTTGCAACGGGCCATCGCCCTGACCAGGGGCCTGCGCGTTGACGGCCGGCGGATTGAGTTCGTCGTAACGCAGGTAGTAGATCCCCCCCGCCTCGGCGTCCAGGGCAAAACTGGCAATCAGGGTAAAGTCCAGCGGGCCATCGGCCAGCAGGGTCCAGTAGGTGCCGAACAGGGGCCGGCGCATCTCCAGCTGGTAACTGGCAACGTCGAACTCCAGCACCAGGTAGCCATTGCTCGGCAGGCTGCCGATCAGCTGGTTGTTGAGAAACAGCGCCGGGGCTTCCAGCTCCTGATCGGCCCAGTCGCTTTGCGGGCGGTAGAGATAGACCAGGGCATGCTTGTCGTCGCTGAGTTGGTGCGGGCGAAAGGGCTCGCCCTGGGTTGTGCCAAAGAACGCACCGGGCGTCGAACAGCCGCTCAGTGCAACCGTTAACAACAAGGCAAAAAGACTAAGACCGCGCATCGTCAGCACCCTGATTGGATTCGTTCGCCGAGCATAGCCGCGCAATCGGCCGGCCACACCCGACAAAAGTGCGGGTCAGCGCCGGCGGTCGAGCAGGTTCACCGCCAGCCTGTCCAGCCAGCCCCACAGGCGTTGCTGCACGCGCCGCCAGAGGGGCCGCGCGCGCCAATCCTCCAGGGTGACCTGCTGGCTGTCGGCGAAATCCGCCTGAAAACTCGCCGCCACGCTGGCCGTCAGGCCGGGCTCGATGGCTTCGAGATTGGCGTCGAGGTTGAAGCGCAGGTTCCAGTGATCGAAGTTGCA
>JBFJZW010000468.1:0-1513 GCA_041621875.1 Pseudomonas sp.
TACCTCAACCTGGCGAAGAACTCCTCGCTGGCGGCCGGTATCGGTTATCCGGACATGGTTTCGCTGTTCGCCGGTACGGTGCTCAATCAGACCGGACAGGCGATCGAGGTGATTGCCATCACCATGAGCGTTTACCTAGCGATCAGTATCAGCATTTCCATGCTGATGAACTGGTACAACAAGCGCATTGCGCTGATCGAGCGGTAAGGAGCAGCCATGCAGACCCATACGTTCAAACCCGACCTGCCGCCACCGCTGCTCAGCGTCGGCGTGCTCGGTTGGCTGCGCGCCAACCTGTTCTCCAGCTGGTTCAACAGCCTGCTGACCCTGTTCGCCGCCTACCTGGTGTGGCTGATAGTGCCGCCGCTGATTCAATGGGCATTTATCGACGCCGACTGGACCGGTACCACCCGCGCCGATTGCACCAGCGGCGGCGCGTGCTGGGTGTTCATCCAGCAGCGCTTCGGCCAATTTATGTACGGCTTCTACCCCACCGAGCTGCGCTGGCGGGTGGATGCCACCCTGTGGCTGGCGATTATCGGTGCCGCACCGCTGTTTATTCCGCAGATGCCGCGCAAGGCGTTCTACGGCCTGAGCTTCCTGGTGGTGTATCCGCTGGTGGCCTACTGGCTGCTGCACGGCGGCTTCTTCGGTCTGTCGACTGTTGCCACCAGCCAATGGGGCGGTCTGATGCTGACCCTGGTGATCGCGGCCGTGGGCATAGTCGGGGCCTTGCCGCTGGGCATCGTCCTGGCCCTCGGGCGGCGTTCGGACATGCCGGCGATCCGGGTCATCTGCGTGACCTTTATCGAGTTCTGGCGCGGTGTGCCGCTGATCACCGTGCTGTTTATGTCCTCGGTGATGTTGCCGCTGTTCCTCCCCGAAGGGCTGAGCTTCGACAAGCTGATCCGCGCTCTGATCGGGGTGATCCTGTTCCAGTCGGCCTATATCGCCGAAGTGGTGCGTGGCGGTCTGCAGGCCATCCCCAAGGGCCAGTACGAGGCGGCCGCGGCCATGGGCCTGGGCTACTGGCGGATGATGGGCCTGGTGATTCTGCCGCAAGCCCTGAAGCTGGTGATTCCCGGCATCGTCAACACCTTTATCGCGCTGTTCAAGGACACCAGCCTGGTGATCATCATCGGCCTGTTCGACCTGCTCAACAGCATCAAGCAGGCGACCACCGACCCGGCCTGGCTGGGCATGGCCACCGAAGGCTATGTATTCGCCGCGCTGATTTTTTGGATTTTCTGTTTTGGCATGTCCCGCTACTCCGTGCACCTGGAGCACAAGCTGGACACCGGCCATAAGCGTTAGGAGTTTTTTCAATGTCTGAAGCAATCAAGCAAACCAGCGCCGAGCCGATGATCCTGATGCAAGGCGTGCACAAGTGGTACGGCCAGTTCCATGTGCTCAAGGACATCAATCTAAGTGTGGCGGCGGGCGAGCGGATCGTCCTCTGCGGCCCCTCGGGTTCGGGCAAGTCCACCGCGATTCGCTGCCTCAATCGCCTGGA